>NZ_JBFAPT010000005.1:0-443300 GCF_040676845.1 Nonomuraea sp. NPDC049504 | reverse complement strand
GCTTGGGGTTGACGATCTTCTCGCCGGTCGAGAGCGTCGCCAGCGCGGTGATGCCCGCATCCACCCCGACGCTCCGCCCGGCGGGCGGGAGCGGGATGATCTTCTCCTCGACCAGGAGGGACACGAACCAGCGTCCCGCGCCGTCACGGGAGACGGTGACCGTGGACGGCCGCGCACCCTCCGGCAGCGGACGCGACAACACAATGGCCAGCGGCGTGTCCATCTTCGCCAGCCACAACCGGCCCTCACGCCAGCGGAACGCCGAGCGGGTGTACTCCGCCGACGCCCGGGACTTCTTGCGGGACTTGAATGTGGGGTAGTTGGCGCGCCTGGCGAAGAAGTTCGCGAACGCCGCCTGAAGATGCCGCAGCGCCTGCTGAAGAGGGACCGACGACACCTCCGACAGGAAGTCATAGTCTCCGCTGCGCTTCCACTCCGTCAGGCGCGCGGAGGACTCCACATAGGAGACACGGCGGCCTTCCAGCCGGTAGGCGCGGGTGCGCTCCTCGAGTGCCTTGTTGTAAACGAGACGGACGCAGCCGAACGTCCTGGCAAGCTCGCCGGCCTGCTCAGGGGTCGGATAGAAGCGGTACTTGTAGGCCCGCTTCACGATCTGCGCCACGCCCCACATGCTACCGAACGATCAACCAAAGCTCGCTCCTGTGTTCGATACACCGGTTCACCTGACGGCGAACCGGCTGCCCCTGTCCTGCCCCGCAGGGGTCCGAATCCTTCCCCGCCTGAAGGCGGGGGTTTCCACGGAGGTATCTGATGACGGCGGAACACCTCGACGGCAACGCGCTGGCCGGCCCGCTCGGCGAGATCTTCGCGGTGGACGTGGTCTCCGCGACCGGCCGCTGCGCGAGCTGCGGCCTCACCGGGCCGGTGGCGTCACTGCGCGTGTACGGGCCGGAGCCCGGCCTGGTCGCCCGCTGCCCCGGCTGCGACGAGGTGGTGCTCAGGCTGGTGCGCGGCCCCGGCACCGCCTGGCTCGACCTGCGAGGCAGCGTATCCCTGCGCATGAGCGTGCCTGACTGAGTACACTCTGGCACTGTTCACCGGCCGAGATCTGTACGGCGAGGCTCTTGGCCACGGGCGGCTACCCTCGGCCCCGGTCTAGGGGGAAGTCACGTGAGCAGCGGGCTTGTCGAGGTGCCACCGTCCGATCACCGCACGCCGCGGCGGCGCCGCCACTGGTTGCGCTGGGTCATCACGATCAGCGTGGTCGTCGTGCTCCTCGTCGTCGGGGTGGCGGTGGGCGTCTTCGCCCGGCTGACCGGCAACGTCAAACACACCGACCTCACGGCCGACGACCTCGGCGCCACCCGCCCGCCCAAGGTGGCAGGCACCGCGATGAACCTCCTGGTCGTCGGCTCCGACCAGCGCAACGGCAAGAACGCCAAGTACGGCCGGGTCGCCGGCGAGCGCACCGACACGATCATGCTGGTCCACGTGTCGTCGCAGCGCGACAACGCGATGGTGATCAGCTTCCCGCGCGACTCGCTCGTCCAGCTGCCCGCCTGCCGGGCCACCGGCGCCTTCCCCGGCCAGCAGGCCCACCTCGGCATGATCAACGAGTCGTTCAACTCCGGCGGCATCGGCTGCACCTGGAAGACGATCGAGTCGCTCACCGGCATCCACATCGACCACTTCGTGAAGGTCGACTTCACCGGCTTCAAGGGCATCGTCAACGCCGTCGGCGGCGTCGAGGTGTGCCTGCCCGAGCCGGTCGACGACAAGAAGGCGCTGCTGCACCTGCCCGCCGGGCGGCAGAGCCTCAACGGCGAGCAGGCGCTCGGCTACGTACGCGCCCGCTACAGCCTCGGCGACGGCTCCGACATCGGGCGCATCCAGCGCCAGCAGATGTTCATCGCCTCAATGGTGAAGAAGGTGCTGAGCGGCGAGACGCTCACCGACCCCGCCAGGCTGCTCGCCATCCTCGACGCGGCCACCCAGGCCGTCACCACCGACCGCGGCCTGACCCTCGGCGTCATGAAGGACCTCGCCACCAGCCTCCAGGGCATCGACGTCGGCAAGATCCGCTTCATCACCACCCCGTGGCACTACTCGCTCACCCAGCCGGGCCGCGTGGAGTGGGTGCAGCCGCAGGCGCGCAAGTTGTTCCAGATCGTCGCCAAGGACGAGAGCGTCGAAGGCGTCAAGGGCGGCCAGGAGAAGGTGGCCCGCTCGAAGATCCAGGTCGAGCTGCGCAACGGCACCTGGCGTACGGGGCTGGCGACCGAGGTGGCCGCCGCCCTCGAACAGCGCGGCTATCACATCGCCAAGATCGGCGACACCGCCCGCAAGCCGCAGAAGCAGACCACCGTCTTCTACGGGCCCAACGGCGAGACCCGGGTGCCCACCCTGTCCAAGGACGTGCTCAAGAGCCGGCCGAAGGAGCTGGCGGCGGCGCGTACGAGCCGGTTGGTGCTGGTCATCGGCGACGACTGGCAGGGGCTCAAGCCGCTGCGGGCGGGCGACACCGAGGCGCTCAAGGGTTTCGACGCCACGCACGACACCTGCGCCACCTGACCGGCGGACGCGGCGTCATGGGGGTCGCCGGAGCCCAGGGCTCCGGCGATCCGCGCAGCGGGCCCCTGGTCAACGCCCGCGTTCGGACTCCTGCTCCGACGGCGTAGGCGGGTACATCTCCTCGCGTCGCGTGTCGGCGCCCAGCTCCTCGCGCAGCCGGTCGTAGTCGATGTTGTGGTTGGCGTACTTCAGCTGGCGAGCGACCTTCGTCTGCTTCGCCTTGGCTCTTCCTCGGCCCATGGCTTCTCCCTAGTCCCCGCTGTCATGCTATCCAACAACATAGCGACTTGAAGAATTATGCAACTGAACTAGATTACTCTGAAGCTATGCACGTGGAGGTCTACCAGGCCAAGGCCGACTTCTTCCGAACGCTCGGCCACCCCGCTCGCATCCGAGTGTTGGAGCTACTCCAGGAAGGGCCACTGCCCGTCAGGGACCTGCTGGCCCAGATCGACATCGAGGCCTCGAGCCTCTCCCAGCAGCTCGCCGTCCTGCGCAGGGCCGGCATCGTGAGTGCGATCCGCGAGGGCAGCACCGTGGTCTACACGCTGGCCACGCCCGAGCTCGCCGACCTGCTGGGCGCCGCCCGACGCATCCTCACCGACATGCTGGCCGACCAGGGGGAGCTGCTCGCGGAGCTGCGCGCCGAGGTCACCTAGCCGACACCCGCCGCACGTGGCCGGGATACCACGCGGTGAAGGCGGCGGGCACCACGAACGAGAGCACTTTGATGGCGACCACCGTCGCCGTCGCGTGAAGGGAGGCGTGCAGCACCACGGTCAGGGCGATGGCGGCGACGGTGAAGGCCACCGCCCAGGCCGGGGTGAGCACGGTGTCGAGCCGGAGGAAGCGCGGGTGGTCCCAGGCTGATCTACGGCCGCCGCCTCGCCGAGAGCCGGCGCCAGTGGGGCGAATGGGCGGAAAACCAGATCGGTTAGGCTCTCGGCCATGGTCTCCGAGTTGTTCGATCCCAAGGCGTGGCAGCCCGTCGAGGGCTTCGACTTCACCGACATCACTTACCACCGGGCCGTCGACCACGGCACCGTGCGCGTCGCGTTCAACCGGCCCGAGGTGCGCAACGCCTTCAGGCCCCAGACCGTGGACGAGCTCTACCGCGCGCTCGACCACGCCCGGCAGACCACCGACGTCGGCTGCGTGCTGCTGACCGGCAACGGCCCCTCGCCCAAGGACGGCGGCTGGGCCTTCTGCTCCGGCGGCGACCAGCGCATCAGGGGCAAGGACGGCTACCAGTACGCCGACGGCACCCCCTCCACCGGCCGCCTGCACATCCTCGAGGTGCAGCGGCTCATCCGGTTCATGCCGAAGGTCGTCATCTGCGTCGTGCCGGGGTGGGCCGCGGGCGGCGGGCACAGCCTGCACGTCGTCGCCGACCTCACGCTCGCCAGCGCCGAGCACGCCCGCTTCAAGCAGACCGACTCCGATGTCGCCAGCTTCGACGGCGGCTACGGCTCGGCGTACCTCGCCCGGCAGGTCGGGCAGAAGTTCGCCCGCGAGATCTTCTTCCTCGGCGAGACCTACAGCGCGGCCGACGCCCACCGCATGGGCATGGTCAACGCCGTGGTGCCGCACGCGGAGCTGGAGGCGACCGCGCTGGAGTGGGCCCGCAAGGTCAACGGCAAGTCGCCGACCGCGCAGCGCATGCTCAAGTACGCCTTCAACGCCGTGGACGACGGGCTGGTGGGCCAGCAGCTGTTCGCGGGCGAGGCGACGCGGCTGGCGTACATGACGGACGAGGCGGCCGAGGGCCGCGACGCGTTCCTGGAGAAGCGCGAGCCCGACTGGTCGCCCTACCCCTGGCACTACTGATCCGGAGCCATGCGGATCACGGTGCCCGCCGCGCTGACCGCCTCGCACCTGCGTCACGCGGACGACGCGGGGCCCGCCTGGGTGGCCGCGCTGCCCGGGCTGGCCGAGCGCTTCCTCGACGAGTGGGAGCTGCGGCCTGACGGCGAGCCGAGCCACGGCATCGTGGCGCTCGTGCTGCCCGTGGTGCGGGCCGACGGGACGCGGGCGGCGCTCAAGCTCCAGCCCGTCACGGAGGAGACCGCCGGCGAGGCCCTGGCGCTGCGTACGTGGGCGGGCGACGGCGCCGTACGCCTCCTCGCCGCCGACCCCGGGACCGGCACTCTGCTCCTCGAACGCCTGCATGCCCGCCGCTCCCTGGAGGACGTCCCCGACGTCACCGCGGCCCTGGAGACCCTCACCGCCCTCCTGGGCCGCCTCTCCTCCCATCCCGCGCCGGCGTCCGGGTGGCGGCGGCTGGAGGACATCGCGTGGCGCATGCTGGACGAGGTGGACGCGGCCGTCGCCGCGTTGCCGCGCGAGCGGGACCGCGCCTGGTTGCGGCGGTGCGCCGATGCCGTCGCCGAGCTGGTTCCCGAGCTGGCGGGCGGGCATCGTGACCGGCTGCTGCACTGGGACCTGCACTACGCCAACGTGCTGGCCGCCGACCGGGAGCCGTGGCTGGTCATCGACCCGAAGCCGCTGGCCGGCGATCCAGGGTTCGAGCTGCTGCCCGCCCTGTGGAACCGCTGGGACGAGGCGGTGGCGACCGGCGACGTACGCAGGGAGACGCTGCGCCGCTTCGACCTCATGACCGAAGGACTCGGCGCCGACCGGCGGAGGGCGGCCGGCTGGACGCTCGGCCGGGTGCTGCAGAACTGCCTCTGGCTGGTCCGCGAAAACGACCGCGAACTGGACGACGTCCAGCTCACGATCGCCGAGGCCGTGCACACGCGCTGGTGACCGGCCGAGCGACCAGAGACACTCCACCCACCCCGAACGCCTGCCGGCCGCCCGGGCGGCCCGCCCCATGACGGGGTGGGGGCGTCAAGGGGTGATGACGACCTTGCCGGCGCCGTGGCGGCCCTCGACGTCGCGGTGCGCCTCCGCCGCCTCCTCCAGCCGGTACGTCCGCCGCACCCGCCAGGAGACGGAGCCTTCCGCGTACAGCCGCGCGTACCGTCCGAGCCGCTCGGCCGACCGCTCCCCCTGCACCAGCCGCACCCCGAGCGCGCCGGCCTTGTCGTGCTCGACCATGGTGACGATGCGCCGCCGGTCGGCGACCAGGTCGAGCGAGACCTCAAGCGCGTGCCCGCCGGCCCCGTCGAGGGCGGCGTCCACCCCGCCGGGCGCGAGCGCGCGGACCCGGTCGGCCAGTCCCTCGCCGTAGGTGACGGGGATGGCCCCCAGCTCACGCAGGTAGTCGTGGTTGGCCTCGCGGGCGGTGCCGATCACGGTGGCCCCGCGCCGCCTGGCGATCTGCACCGCCGCCGTGCCCACGCCGCCCGCCGCCGCGTGCACGAGCAGTGTCTCGCCGGCGGCCAGCCCGAGGTTGTCGAGCGCCAGCTCGGCCGTCTGCACCCCGGCGGTGAGGCTCCCCGCCACCTCCCACGGCACCCCGGCCGGCTTGGGCGTCACGTTGGCGGCCGGCACCACGACGTACTCGGCGCAGCAGTTGAGCACGTTGAACCCGAGCACCTCGTCGCCCGCCGAGAACCCGGTCACGTCCGGCCCGACCTGGTCGATCACGCCGGCGAACTCGTTGCCTGGAATGCGCGGGAACGGGATGTCATCGAGGTAGCCGGGCATCCAGCCCGCCCGGATGGCCGTGTCGAACGGCTGCACGCCCGCCGCCCGCACCCGGACTCGCACCTGGCCGGGCCCCGCCTGGGGAGCGGGCAGCTCCATCATCTTCAGCACTTCCGGTCCGCCCGTTTCCGTGAAGGCGGCCGCTCTCATCAGATCGCTCATGCGATCAAGCCTGCTACCTCAACTTGGCTTGAGGTCAACACCATATCGACTCGGGAACTTTTTCCTTTACTCGTGCTTTATCTAGATATAGTCCTATTGGACACACACGGGGACGGGGCAACACCGGGGCGGCATGACCGACTTCTTCAGCATCGCGTTAAGTTTTCCGACTGTCATTTTCACCTTCCTGCTCGGGGTGGTCGTCGCCTATTGGCTGGCCGTGATCACCGGTCTGTTCGAGATCGAGGACGACGCCGCCTGGCTGGGGTTCGGGGGAGTTCCCGCCGGCGTCGCGCTGTCGTTGCTCGTCGCGCTGGCCTGGCTGCTGTGCCTCATCGGCGCCGTGCTGACGAGCGGCGGCCTGCTGATCGTCGTGCCGCTCGCCGCGTCGGCGGCGGCCTGGCTCGCCGTCCGTGCCCTGCTGAGACCGCTGCGCGCACTCTTCCCCCAAGGGGAGACCCGCTCGCGCGACGAGTTCGTGAGCCAGCCGTGCGTGATCCGCACCGGCACCGCGACCCCCGACTTCGGCCAGGCCGAGGTCACCTCCGCCGACGGCTCGTCCGCGATCGTGCAGGTGCGTACGACCGGCGCCGACCGCCTGAAGCGCGACGACGCCGCCCTCATCTTCGACTACGACAAAGACGGCGAATTCTTCTTGGTCATGCCGTACGAAAGTGAGCACTGATGGACGTCATCTCCACCGGCTTCGGCGTATTCCTCGCCGTCGTCCTCGTCATCGTGATCGGCCTGCTGCTCGTGATCGGCCGCCTTTTCCGCAAGGTCGAACAGGGCAAGGCACTCATCGTGTCGAAGGTCAACAAGGTCGACGTGACGTTCACCGGCGCGGTGGTCCTTCCGGTCGTCCACAAAGCCGAGATCATGGACATCTCGGTGAAGACGATCGAGATTGAACGCACCGGCCGCGAGGGCCTGATCTGCCGCGACAACATCAGAGCCGATATCAAGATCACTTTCTTCGTCCGCGTGAACAAGACCGCCGAGGACGTCATCAAGGTCGCCCAGGCCATCGGCACCGCCAGGGCCAGCGACGAGACGACCCTGCAGGAGCTGTTCAACGCGAAGTTCTCCGAGGCGCTGAAGACGGCGGGCAAGCACCTCGACTTCGTCGACCTCTACACCAAGCGCGACGAGTTCCGCGACGAGATCGTCCGGCTGATCGGCACCGACCTCAACGGCTACAGCCTTGAGGACGCGGCCATCGACTACCTGGAGCAGACCGCGCTGAACCAGCTCGACAAGAGCAACATCCTCGACGCGCAGGGCATCCGCAAGATCACCGAGCTGACGGCGATCGAGCACGTGCGGACCAACGAGTACCAGCGCAACGAGGAGAAGGAGATCACCCGCCAGAACGTGGACGCCCGCGAGGCCATCCTGGAGCTGGAGCGCCGCCAGGCCGACGCCGAGCTGAAGCAGCGCCGCGAGATCGAGACCGTCAAGGCCCGCGAAGAGGCCGAGATCGCCCGCGTCCAGGCCGAGGAGCGGCTGCGCGCCCACGCCGCGAACCTCAAGACCGACGAGCAGCTCGGCGTCGCGAACGAGAACAGGGCCCGCGAGGTCGCCGTCGCCGAGAAGAACCGCGAGCGCGTGATCGCCATCGAGGCCGAGCGCATCGAGAAGGACCGCCTGCTGGAGGTCATCGCCCGCGAGCGGGAGACCGAGCTGTCGCGCATCGCGAAGGACATGGAGGTCGAGACCGAGAAGCGGTCGATCGCCGAGGTCATCCGCGAGCGCATCGCGGTGGACAAGACCGTCGCCGAGCAGGAGGAGTCGATCAAGCGGCTGCGCGTGGTCGAGGAGGCCGAGCGCACCCGCCAGCAGGTCATCATCGCCGCCGAGGCCGAGGCCCAGGAGAACCTGGTCAAGGACATCAAGGCGGCCGAGGCGGCCGAGGCCGCGTCCAAGTTCAGGGCCCGCGAGGAGCTCGTGCTGGCCGAGGCCAGGCAGCAGGCCGCCGACCTGGACGCGCGCGCCAAGATCCGGCTGGCCGAGGGCATCCAGGCCGAGACCGCCGCGGCCGGCCTCGCGGAGGTGCAGATCAAGGAGCGCGACGCCGAGGCCATCGAGAAGGTGGGCCGCGCCGAGGCTCTGGCGCTGAAGGAGCGGCTGGCCGCCGAGGCCGACGGCGCCAAGGCGATGGCCCTGGTCGAGGGCGAGCGGCTCAAGGCCCGCGCCGAAGGCGAGCAGGCCATGGCGCTGGCCGGCGCCGCGGCGGTGGGCGAGAAGCTCAAGGCCGAGGCCGAGGGTCTGACCGAGAAGGCCGCCGCGATGGCCGCGCTGGACGAGGCCAGCAGGGCGCACGAGGAGTACCGCCTGCGCCTGGAGGCCGACAAGGAGATCAGGCTCAAGCACATCGACGTCAACAGGCAGGTCGCCGAGTCGCAGGCCAGCGTGCTCGCGGCCGGTCTGGCCAAGGCCAACATCGACATCGTCGGCGGCGACACCATGTTCTTCGACAAGGTGGTCGGCTCGATCACCGCGGGCAAGGTCGTGGACGGGTTCGTGGGCCACTCGCAGGTCGCCGAGGCGGTCGTGTCGCCGTACGTGAACGGCAGCGCGAGCCTGGCGTCCGACCTCGCGCGCGTGGTCGGCGGCGTCAGCACCGAGGACCTCAGGAACGTCACCGTCTCCGCCCTGCTCATGAAGCTCATCCAGGACGGCGGCCCGCAGTCGTCGGCCCTCGGTGAGCTGCTGGAGACCGCCCGCAGGCTGGGTGTCGCGGACTCGCCGGTGGCGGCGCTGGCCGGCGCGAAGTGAGCACGCTCGAAGCGAGTCTGGAGGCGGGGACGTACGAGGTCCTCAGGAACCGCCTCCAGGCTCAGGCCAAGGCGCTCGCGGAGGCGGCGGCCAGGCTCAACGACGCGCGGCTGAAGGTCTTCGGCGGGGCCGAGCTGCGCCTGCTCGGCACCGAGCGCATCCGTACGGAGCACAACTGCGTCCCCAGGGACATCGTCTCCCTGGGCGACGTGATGTTGTTCGGCTACAACGTCTTCATCGGGCTCAAGCCGGAGACGACGGTGGCCGACGTGTTCGCCGTGCACCGCTTCTCCAGGGACGGCGACGCCTTCAGGTTCGACGCCGACCGGCTGGCCGCGCTGGACGACCCGGCGTTCAGGAAGGACTTCGCCGAGCTCTACCGCTACTACAAGGAGACCCGGCTGCAGCAGCTCAGGCGGGTCGAGGGCAAGCTGCTCGCGGTCTTCAGGACCGGTCCTGGGGACACGCGGGTGCTGCGCTGGACGGTCAGCACCGCCGGAGTCTCGAAATATCTGGATAACAGGGGTGAGCGCGACCACGAGTTCCCCCCGTCCCACGACTTCGAGTGGACCGCCACCACCCGCGACGACCACGTGCTCGGCCGCCACCCGCACATCTCCATCGACGGCGAGGTGTTCGTCGAGACCGTCGGCGGCGACCTCACCATCAAGGTCGAGGACAACACCGAGACAGGGGCCGGCATCTACTCCGAGCCCGTGGCCGAGCCGCTGCAGAGCCTCGGGGACGCCGACGTCGAGTACGCCCGCGTCGGGCCGCTCATCCTCATGCGGATCCGGCCGTACAAGGAGCCCGACTGGCGCCACCTCGTCTTCAACACCCGCACCAAGGGCGTCGAGCGGCTCGACGGCATCGGGCAGGCGTGCCAGCGGCTGCCCGAGGACCAGGGGCTCATCTTCCCCGGCGGCTACTACCTCGCCACCGGCGTCAGCAAGACGTTCGACACCGACGTGACGGACCTGGAGTTCGAGCGGATGGTGCGCTCCCCCAACGGCGAGGACGTCCTGTACGTCTTCCACGCCAGGGGCGACGGGCGCTCGCTGCTGCTGCCGTACAACGTGATCAGGAAGGAGGTGGCCACCCCGATCGTCTGCCACGGGTACTCGCTGTTCGACGACGGCACGATGGTGGTCTTCCGCGCCACCTCCGACGAGCCCACCCGGGTGCACCCGATGCAGGTGTGGCAGACGCCGTACGTGTCCGACACCTACGCCGCCACCCAGCCCGTCGGCACCGGGCCGCTGGAGCGCATCGGCAACGCCGAGCTGGTCCGCGGCATCTCCGACTGCCTGTCGGTGGCGCGGATGGTCGAGGAGATGGCGCCGTCCGCCGGCACGTTCGAGGGGCTGATCGGGGCCTGCACGCGCGCCTTCGACTCTTACCACTGGCTCGGCGAGCACGGCCTGCTCGGGCCGCTCACCGACGTCCGCGCCACCGCCGAGCAGGTGCTCGACGAGTACGAGAACGTCGAGCAGCTCACCCGCCAGGCCGCGCGCACGCTGGAGTCGGCCACCGAGGAGACCACCCAGCTCGTCCGCCGCGCCCAGGCCGACGACCCGGACACCGCCGACGCGTGGGTGACGCTGCTGGCCACGCTGCGCCGCGCCCAGGGCCACCTGGTGACGCTGCGCGAGACCCGCTACATCAACCTCGCCGCGCTCGACGAGCTGTCCGCCGCCGTCACCGAGGCGGTGGCCGGCACCGGGCAGCGGGCCGTCGCGTTCCTGTCCGGCGAGGACGCCTTCACCGCCTACCACGCCGCCGTCGAACGCCTGGCCGCCGACGCCGCCGCCATCGGCACCGCCGCCGAGGCCGCGCCCGTCGCCGACCGGCTCGCCGAGCAGGCAGAAGGGCTCGAAGTCGTCACCGAGGTCGTCGGGTCGCTGGACATCGCCGACGCGACCGTCCGCACCTCCATCCTGGGCCGCATCGCCGAGGTGCTCGGCGGCGTGAACCGGGCGCGGGCCGTGCTCGACGGCCGCCGCCGCGAGCTGCTCGGCGCGGAGGGCAGGGCCGCGTTCGCCGCCGAGTTCGCGCTGCTCGGGCAGGCCGTCACCGGCGCGCTCGCGATGGCCGACACGCCCGCGCGGTGTGACGAGCAGCTCGGCCGGCTGATGCTGCAGATCGAGACCCTGGAGTCGCGCTTCGGCGAGTTCGACGACTTCGCGGCGCAGCTCGCCACCAAGCGCGACGACGTCTACGAGGCGTTCTCCGCCCGCAAGCAGACCCAGCTCGACGAGCTTGCCAGGCGCGCCGACCGCGTCTTCGCCTCCGCGGAACGGGTGCTGGCCGGCGTCACCAGGCGGCTCGGCACGCTCGGGTCGCTCGACGAGGTCAACACCTACTTCGCCACCGACCCGATGGTGGCGCGGGTCCGCTCGGCGGCCGGCGAGCTGCGGGAGCTGGGCGACGCCGTACGAGCGGAGGAGCTCGAAGGCCGGGTCAAGTCGGTGCAGCAGGAGGCGGGACGGGCCCTGCGCGACCGCCTCGACCTGTACGACGACGGCGGCGAGACGCTGCGCCTCGGCCACCACCGCTTCGCGGTCAACACCCAGCCGATCGACCTGACGCTGGTGCCCCACGACGGCTCGATGTTCTTCGCCATCACCGGCACCGACTACCGGGCGCCCGTGCCCGAGTCGTTCGCCGACACCCGGCCGTTCTGGGAGCAGTCGCTGGTCTCGGAGACGCCGGAGGTGTACCGCGCGGAGTACCTCGCCGTCTCCCTGCTCGACGGCGTCACGGCCGGCGCGCCGCTCGCCGACCTGGTCAGGCAGGCCGCCGAGTCGCGCTACGACGAGGGGTACGAGCGCGGCGTCCACGACCACGACGCCACGCTCATCCTCGACACGCTCGTCCGGCTGCGCGAGGGGGCCGGGCTGCTGCGCTATCCGGCGGAGGTACGGGCGGCGGCGCAGCTCTTCTGGGCCTTCGGGACCGACGAGGTTTCACGTAAAACATTGGCCACCCGGGCCGTGTCGCTGGTGCGCGCGCGTGAGCTCTTCGGCTCCGCACCCGCCGTGACCGAGCTGGCCGAGGAACTGGGCACGGCCATCGCCCGCTTCTCCTCCGAGACCTCAGGATCCCCTGATCAGGGTGGGGTCGCGGGGCTCGCCGGCGAGTACCTAGTGGAGGAGCTGGGCGGGACGCCGGCCGGTTTCGTGACCGGGAAGGCGGCGCGCGACCTGCTCGACGGGTTCAGGCACGAGCTCGGCCCGGCCAAGAACCGCGAGTTCGAGGACGACCTCAAAGCGCTCCCCCTCCCCGAACGCCTCCAGCTCGCCCGCGCCTGGCTCACCGCCTACCGCCAGGGTCCCGAGCTGCCCGAGGCGGTCGCCGTGCTGCTGTGCGACCTGCCCCGCCACGACTCCAGCGCCGCCACCGCCGAGACCGTGCACGGGCTGCTCGGCAGCCATCCCCGCATCCGGGACCGCGCGCTGGAGCTGCGGCTGGACGAGATCCTGCCGCGCATCAGGCGGTTCGCGGCCGAGCGGGTGCCGGCCTTCCGCGCCTACCAGCGCCGCCGGAGCGAGCTGGTCGAGGCCGAGCGCCGCCGCCTGCGCCTCGAGGAGTACAAGCCGAAGGTCATGAGCGCCTTCGTCCGCAACCGGCTGCTGGACGAGGTCTACCTGCCGCTCATCGGCGACAACCTCGCCAAGCAGCTCGGGGCGGCGGGCGCGGGCAAACGCACCGACCAGAACGGCCTGCTGCTGCTCATCTCGCCGCCCGGCTACGGCAAGACCACCCTCATGGAGTACGTGGCCAGCCGCCTCGGCCTGGTCCTCGTCAAGGTAAACGGCCCCGCCCTGGGCCACGCGGTGACCTCGCTCGACCCCGCCGACGCGCCCGACGCCACGGCCAGGCAGGAAGTCGAGAAGATCTCGTTCGCGCTGGAGAGCGGCAACAACACCCTGCTCTACCTGGACGACATCCAGCACACCTCGCCCGAGCTGCTGCAGAAGTTCATCTCGCTGTGCGACGCCCAGCGCCGCATGGAGGGCGTCTGGAACGGCCGCACCCGCACCTACGACCTGCGCGGCAAGCGGTTCGCGGTGTGCATGGCGGGCAACCCGTACACCGAGTCGGGGCAGCGCTTCCGCATCCCCGACATGCTCGCCAACCGGGCCGACGTGTGGAACCTGGGCGACGTGCTGGCCGGACGCGAGGAGCTGTTCGCGCTGAGTTACATCGACAACGCCCTCACCTCCAACCCGGTGCTCGCGTCCCTCTCCGGCCGCGACCGCTCCGACGTCGAGCTGCTCGTACGCCTGGCCAAGGGCGACACCGCCGTCCGGCCGGACCAGCTCACGCACCCGTACACCAAGCCCGAGCTGGAGCGGATCCTGGGCGTGCTCGCCAAGCTGGTGCGCGTCCAGGAGGTGGTGCTGGCCAACAACCGGGCCTACATCGCCTCGGCCGGGCAGTCGGACGCGGCTCGCACGGAGCCGCCGTACCGGCTGCAGGGGTCGTACCGGAACATGAACAAGCTGGCCGAGCGCATCGTGCCCGCGATGAACGACGCCGAGCTGGAGGCCCTGATCGACGACCACTACCTGGGCGAGGCCCAAACGCTGACCACCGACGCCGAGGCCAACCTCCTCAAACTGGCCGAACTCCGCAACCGCCTGTCCCCCGCCCAGGCGGAACGATGGGCCGCGGTGAAGGCCGCCTACCTGAGGGACAAGGCACTGGGCGGCGCCGAGGACGACCCGATGACCCGCGCGGTGGGCGCCCTCGGCCTGCTGGCCGACCGAGTGGGCGAGGTAGGCACCGCCATCAGAGCATCAGACCACTGACCCCACCCGGCTGCCCTGCACCTGACCGCCCGCCCGCCGGCCCGAAGCCGGCCGGGCCTCAGGCAGGCGCCGCCCCAGCCCGCCGCCCGGCCGCCGCCCGGCGGCCGGTCCGCGGCCGGGCGGGCGAGTGGCGGGGCAGCGGGGCGGTCGTGGGTCAGGCTGGGGCGCCGTTGCGGAGCTCCAGGTGGGAGCCGGTGAAGGTGGCGCGTAGGCGGCGGTCGTGGGTGACGATCATCAGCGCGCCCTCGTAGGAGGCCAGCGCCGCTTCGAGCTGCTCGACGAGGTCCGGCGACAGGTGGTTGGTCGGCTCGTCGAGCAGCAGCAGGTCAACGGGGTCGCTGACCAGGCGGGCCAGCTCGACCCTGCGGCGCTGCCCGTACGACAGCTCGCCCAGGCGCAGCCGCAGGTCCGCGGGCCGGAACAGCCCCAGGGCCAGCAGCGCGTCCGCGTGCTCGTCCAGCGACCCCGGCCGCCCGTGCGCGTAGGCGGCGAGCAGGGTGCGCTCCGGCGGCCCGGCCGCCTCGTCCTGGCGCAGGAGGCCGGCCCGGCCCGTGCGCACGACCGTCCCGGCGTCCGGCCGCAGCTCCCCGGCCAGGACGCGCATGAGCGTGCTCTTGCCCGCCCCGTTCGGCCCGGTGACGAGCAGCCGCTCGCCGGCCCGTACGGTGAGGGCGTCCAGCCGCAGCCGCCCTGCCACCTCCACCCCATCGAGCACCACCACCGCCACCGGCTCGCCGGTCGCGGACACGGTGGTGGCCGAGGGGACGGTGGTGAAGCGTAGGGGGTCGGGGGGCGGGGTCAGCGGGTTGGCGGTCAGGCGCTGCACTCGCTGCTGCGCCTGACGGATGCGGCCCGCGGCGCCGTGCGTGCGGGAGCGGGCGCGCCACGCGCCGGTGCCCATGCTCGCCAGGGTCAGCTTGCGCGGCACCGCGGCCAGCCGGCCGGCATTGGCGGCGACCAGCGCGGAGTGGCGGGCCAGCTCCTGGCGCCACTCCTCGTACGCCCGCAGCCGCGCCGCCCGCTCGGCGGCCTTGGCGGCGAGGTAGCCGTCGTATCCGTCGCCGTAGCGGCGCACCCGTCCCTCGCCGACCTCCAGCACGGTGGAGGTCACCCGCTCCAGGAACATCCGGTCGTGGGTGATCGCCACGACCGTGCCCCGGTGGGCGCGAAGGCGCTGTTCGAGCCAGGCCACGGCCCGGTCGTCCAGGTCGTTGGTGGGCTCGTCCAGCAGGAGCAGCTCGGGTTCGGCGGCCAGCGTGGCGGCCAGCGCCAGCCGGGAGCGCTCGCCCCCGGACAGCGTGGCCACCGGCCGGGACCGGTCGAGCCCCGGCAGCCCGAGCCCGTGCAGCGCGGCGTCCACCCGCGCGTCGGCCTCGTACCCGCCGCGCGCCTCGAACTCCGCGACCAGCCGGGCATAGGCGTCCATGGCGGAACCGCCGGCGGCCAGCGCGTGCCCGGCCTCGCTGATCCTGGCCTCCAGTGAGCGGAGGTCGGCGAGCGTACGGTCGATCGCGTCGGCCACGGTCGCGTCCGGCGGCAGCTCCAGAGACTGCGGCAGGTACCCGACGCCGCCCGGCGCGACGACGGTCAGGTCGCCGTTGTCCGGCCGTTCGGCGCCCGCCATGAGCTTGAGCAGCGTGGACTTGCCCGCTCCGTTGTCCCCGATGACCCCGATCCGTTCGCCGGGGCTGACGGTGAAGGAGACCCGGTCGAGGACGACCCGGGTGTCGTAACGCTTGGTGATGTCGTGAAAAGTCAGTTGGGCTTGGGCAGCGGTACGCATAAAGCGCGTTCCCCTTTGATCGGTACGGAAGATGACCGATGCGGGGCGGCACGGGCGGAGCTCAGGCTCGACGCGCGTGCGCCCCGGGGGCGAAGATCACAGAGTTCCCATTGGGGGGAGAACCTAGCCCGATACCCCCTTCATGGTCAAGCCCTTAGCGCGGCCAGTGCGCGGGACACCGTCTCCTCGGCGGCGGGCAACAGCGGCAGGCGGACGTCCGGCGTCGGGATCAGCCCCTGCGCGTGCAGCACGCCCTTGATGACGGTCGGGTTGGGTTCGGCGAACAGCGCCGCCGACAGCCGGGCCAGCCGCCGCCCGAGGTCGCGGGCGCGCGCGACGTCCCCGGCGTCCCCGGCGCGCCAGGCGTCGGCCAGGTCGGCGAAGCTCCTGGTCTCCAGGTGCGCGGAGGCCAGGATGCCGCCCGCCGCGCCCAGCGCCAGCAGCGGCGAGATGACCGCGTCGTCGCCGCCCAGCACCGCGAAGCCCTCGGGCACGTCGCCCACCAGGTCGATGGCGTCCTGATCGACGCCGCCCGTCGCGTACTTGACCCCGGCGATCCTCGGGTGCGCGGCGAGCCGCCGCAGCGTGGCGGCACCGACGGCCTGCCCGGTGCGGTAGGGGATGTGGTAGATCACCAGCGGCACCGGCGACTCCTCGGCCAGCGCCTCGAAGTGCGCGACGACGCCGCGCTCGCCGGGCCGCAGGAAGTACGGCACGGTGACCAGCGCCGCGCTCACCCCGGCGGGCAGCTCGCGCAGGGCCGCCGCCGTCGTCCGCGTGTCGTTGCCGGTGACCCCCACGGTCAGCGGCGCCTGCCGCTCCTCGCAGACCCGCGCGCACGCCTCGATGACCCGCGCCCGCTCCTCCGGGGTGAGCGCCGCCACCTCGCCGGTGGTGCCCAGCGCGACCAGCCCGGACGCGCCCTCGTCGAGCATGTGCCTGCCAAGCTTCTCGACGGCGTCCACGGCCACCGCGCCGGCGGCGTCGAAGGGAGTGATCAGCGGTACGTGGATTCCTGTCAGCATGCTCCGAGCCTGCCGCCCGCCGACCCGTTAGGTCCAGCACGGATTTCTGACTTCGAGCTTAAGCTGAACTTATGCTCGACCCTCGCAAGCTCCGCCTGCTCCGCGAACTCGCCCGCCGCGGCACCATCACCGCCGTGGCCGAGGCGGTCACGTTCACCCCGTCCGCCGTCTCGCAGCACCTCGGCGCGCTGGAGCGGGAGGCGGGCGTGCCCCTGCTGGAGCGCACCGGCCGTACGGTGACGCTGACCCCGGCCGGGCGGCTGCTCGTCGAGCACGCCGACGCCGTCCTGGAGCAGCTCGAACGCGCCTCGGCCGCGCTCGCCGCCGTGAAGGGCGGCCCCGCGGGGGCGCTGCGGATCGGCGCGTTCCCGACCGCCGCCCGCGTGCTGCTACCGCCCGCCCTCGCCGAGCTGGCCGGCGCGCATCCCCGGCTGGAGCCGATGGTCTCGGAGATCGACCCGGCGGACGTCTCCGCCGCGCTGCGGGCCGGTGAGCTGGACGTGGCGCTCGTCCACGAGTACGACTTCGTGCCGCCCGTCACCGACGCGTCCATCGAGACGGAGCCGCTGTTCAGCGAGCCGATGTACCTGACCGACCGGCCTTCGATCGCCGCCGCCCGCGCCGACGCCTGGATCACCGGCAAGCCCGGCACGCTCTGCCACACGATGGCGATCAGGGCCTGCCAGGCGGCCGGTTTCGAGCCGCGCGTCCGCCACCACATCGACGACTTCGACACCGTCCTGGCCTTCGCCGCCGCCGGCCAGGGCGTCGCCCTCGTCCCCCACCTGGCCGCCACCACCCCGCCGAACGGCGTGACCCTCACCCGCCTCGACCTGAGCCGCCGCACTCTGGCGGCCTTCAGACGCGGCAACAGCGCCCACCCGGCGATCAAGGCAGCGGTGGCCTCCTTCCGCACCGCCACCGCGGCCCTCCCCCTCTGAGCCGCGGCGCGGCGCGCGGCGGCCCCCGTCTGCCGCTGCGGGGCGTCAGCGGCCGAGGACGGCGTCCAGGGCCGCTTCGGCGCTCGATTGCTCCCGGTCGTACTCGCCGGCCGTCACCGCCACCACCAACCGGTCGTCCGGGGCGATGAGGAGGCGCTGGCCGCCGTTGCCGATGGCCTGGGCCCGGCCGTCGTGGAGGTACCACTGGTAGCCGTAGCGGGTGCCGGCGTCGAGGACGACCCGGGGGCGCAGGGTCTCCTCGATCCAGGAGCGGGGCACGATGTCGCGGCCGCCGTCGAGCACGAGCTGCCCGATCGCGGCCAGGTCCACCGGACGCAGCCGCAGCCCGGACGCGGCCCTGGTGACGCCGTCGTCGCCCCTGGACCACTCGTACCGGGTGATGCCGAGCGGGCCGAAGAGCCGGTCGGCGGCGTACTCGGCGAGCGGCCGCCCCGCTCCCCTCGTGATGATCTCGCCGATGAGCGCGCTGGCCCCGCCGCAGTAGTGCCACCGCTTGCCCGCCTCCTCGACGACGGGCCGCTCCAGCACGTACCGGTGCCGGTCGGGGGCCAGCTCCATGGCGATCTCACTGTTGGCCGCGCTGGTGTAGGGGGCGTCCTCGTTCCATTCGAGGCCGAGCGTCATGGTCAGGGCGTGCTCGATCGTCAGGTGCTCGCGCCCGGCGGGCGAGCACTCGGGGAACGACGCGAGCAACGGCGCCCCCACCTCGGGCACCAGCCCTTCGCGCAGCGCGATGCCGTACACCAGCCCGACCACGCTCTTGGACACCGAGCGCAGGTCGTGCAGGGTGTCGCGGTCGAAGACGACGTGCCCGAGCGGCTCATCCAGCCGGTGGTCGGGGCCGGCGCCGTAGCGTTCGAGCACGACCTGCCCGTCGCGCAGCACGACGAGCCCGTGCATTCCCGGGGCCCGCCCGGCGTCCAGCGCCGCGTCCACCCGCTCGGTCAGCCCCATCCTCATCCCTCCAGAGAGCCCGCGGTCGCCGCACGCAGCTCGCCCAGCGCCCGCCGCCACGGGTCGCCGCCGTCCTGGTCGAGGACGACCCGCACGCCGTCGGCCCGCAGGTCGCGCAGGCTGCGCCGGTACGCGGTGCGCGCCGACAGCGCCTCGTTCACGAACGGCAGCACGACCACGGGGATGCCCAGCCCGGGCGCCTCGGCCAGCACGCCCAGCGCGTACGTGTCGGCGATCCCCTGGGCGAACTTGTTGATCGTGTTGTACGTCGCCGGCGCCACCACGAACGCGTCGGCCCTGGGCGGCTTCGGCTCATGGGGCTTGCGGTAGCGGCTGCGCACGGGCCTGCCGGTCTGCCGTTCGAGTGCGGGAACGTCGATGAAGTCGAGCGCCGACGGCGTCGCCACGACCTGCACCACCCACCCGTCGTCCTGCGCCAGGGTGACCAACCGGCTGACGTCAGCGGCGGCACCGGCGGCGCAGACGACGAGGTAGAGCACACGCACCACGCCAGCATCCCCTATTTCACCGGGAATGACGAAACGACCGTCAGGTGGCCTTGGTCGCCTCGGCGGCGGAGAGCGGCGCCGCGATGTCCTCCAGCCCCTTGCGTTCGGCCTTGACGCCCAGGAACAGCTCCACGAGCCCGCCCGCGATCATCACCAGCCCGCCGATGGTGAACGCCAGCGCCGTGTCCCCCGGCACCCCGCTCTCCACCAGCGTGGCGAACACCAGCGGACCGGCGATGCCACCGGCCGCCGTGCCGATGGCGAAGAAGAACGCGATCGCCATCGCCCTGGTCTCCATGGGGAAGATCTCGCTCACCGTCAGATACGCCGAACTCGCCCCCGCCGACGCCACGAACAGCACCACCGACCAGCACGCCGTCAGCGTCACGGCGGTGAGCACCCCCTGGTTGAACAGCCACGCCGTGCCCAGCAGCAGCACCCCTGACCCGATGTACGTGGCCGAGATCATCGGCACCCTGCCCACGGTGTCGAAGAGGTGCCCGAGCAGCAGCGGCCCGAGGAAGTTGCCGACCGCGATGACCGCGAAGTAGTAGCCGGTGTGCGTGTCGATGTTGAAGAAGGTGGACAGGATCTGCGCGTACCCGAAGGTGATGGCGTTGTAGAGGAACGCCTGTCCGATGAAGAGCGACAACCCCAGCACCGTGCGCTTGGGATAGAGCGCGACCATGGTGTGCGCGATCCGGACGAACCCGATCGACTTGCGCTGGTGGATGGTCATCGACTTCTCGGGCTCCGGCAGGTCGTCCCGGCCGATCTGCCGCTCGACGTCGTCCACGAGCTGCTCGGCCTCGCGGTCCCTGCCGTGGATGAACAGCCAGCGCGGGCTCTCGGGGACGTTGCGGCGTACGAGGAGAATGGCCAGGCCCAGCACCACGCCGAGCCCGAACGCGACTCGCCACCCGATGTTGACCGGCAGGTCGTTGAGCAGCGGCACGGTCAGCAGCGCGCCGCCGGCGGCGCCGAGCCAGTAGCTGCCGTTGATGATGATGTCGATGCGCCCGCGGTGCCTGCTCGGGATCAGCTCGTCGATGGCGGAGTTGATGGCCGCGTACTCGCCGCCGATGCCGAACCCCGTCATGAACCTGAACAGGAAGAACCACCACGCGCTGAAGGAGAACGCGGTCAGCAGCGTCGCCACGAGATAGACGACCAGCGTGATGATGAACAGCTTCTTGCGGCCGAACTTGTCGGTCAGCCAGCCGAAGAACAACGCGCCCGCGCAGGCTCCCGCGACGTAGAGTGCGGCCGCCACGCCCGCCACCTGCGCCTGCGTGATGTCCAATCCGCTGCCCGGCTTGGCCAGCTGCGCCGAGAGGTTACCGACAATGGTGACCTCGAGACCGTCGAGGATCCAGACGGTGCCGAGGCCGATGACGATCATCCAGTGCCAGCGGGACCATGGGAGCCGATCAAGCCGGGCTGGCACTTTCGTGGTGATGGTGCCGGTTTCAACATCGCTCATAAGGACCCGTGGCTACCCGGTGAACGGAATTTCTATCCGGTCGGCTTCCTGGCCTCGATGATCGTGGTGGCGAACCAGGGCCCGCCGTACCAGAACCGCCAGCCGGCGTCGCGCCGCCGTACGTCGATCACGCCGAGGTCGCGCAACGCCTGCTCGTAGTCGGGGGTGTGCTGGAAGTCGGCGAGCAGCATGAGCCCGCCCGGCCGCAGCACCCGGTACGCCTCCCGCACGGCCTGCGCGCGCCCGTCGGCCGACGGGATGTTGTGCAGGGCCAGGCTGGAGAGCACGACGTCGAACGCGTCCGCCCCGAACGGCAGGTCACGCAGGTCGCCGGTGACCAGGTCCACCCGCTCCGCGACGCCTTCCGCCCCGGCGTTGGCCTTGGCCGCGGCCTCGGTGTTGCCCGTCTGGTCCTTGGAGCGCCACAGGTCGACACCGGTCGCCCGGCCGCCGTCGGTGAGCCGCGCGGCGGCGGCCAGCAGCACCGCGCCCCTGCCGCAGCCGAGGTCGACCACCCGCTCGTCGCCGCGCAGCCGCCCGAGTTCCGCGTCCCAGACGGCGAACTTGCCGCGCCTGGTCGTGTAGAGGTAGCTGAACGCGCTGGCCAGGGTGTAGAGGCCGCCGAAGGCGAAGGCGACGCCCGCGGCGAGGATGTCGAGGACGAACGAGAGCGCCGCCAGGGCCAGCAGCGCGATCGCTCCGATGAGCAGGCCCACGAGGGGCCAGGGCGCGTCGAAGCCGTAGTGGCCGTGTCGCTTCCGCACATTCACGTTATATCTCAAGTTTCGCTTGACCGCTATTTGACCCAACCCCTCCCTTTTGCTCCGGAGGCCGGGCGCGCAGCATAACTAGGGTTGCTTGGATGGGCCGTCTATGGGGGTTTGACCAGGCATGACGGGAGTAGATCGACGCTTCGGGCTCGGCGCGAGCCTGGCGCTGACAGTGGCATCGACCCTGCTGTGGGGGGTCGCTCACCTCGCCGTGGAGCGCCGCAGAACAGGGCTGGCGCTGATGGCCGCGTACGTGCTGATGCTGGCCGGGGTGCTGACCGTGTTCACCGCGTACAGCACCAAGCTGCTGTCGCTGGCCGTGCAGCCGTACTGGCTGGCCTGGTTCACCGTCGGGGTGGCGGTGATCGCGCTGGCCTGGACCGGCGTGATCGTCTGGTCGTTCCTCCTCGTACGCCCCGAGCGCTCCGACACCGTCGGCCGCTTCCTCACCACCACGCTCACGGTCGCCCTGTGCGCGCTCGTCCTGGCGCCCACCGCGTACGCGACCCGCCTCGCCTACCTCTCCCGCGACGTCGTCAACACCCTGTTCACGCCGAGCAGCACCGCCGCGCCCGTGCTCGCCCAGGACCCGTGGAACGGGGCCGAGCGGGTCAACTTCCTGCTCCTCGGCGGCGACGCCGCGCCGGGGCGGCCCGGGGTGCGCACCGACAGCATGACCGTGGCCAGCGTGGACGTCGAGACGGGCGCCACCGTGCTGTTCGGCCTGCCGCGCAACCTGCAGCGGGTGCAGCTGCCCACGGGACCGGCCAGGGACCGCTTCCCGTACGGCTTCACCGGCGAAGGCCCCGACACGCCGGGCCTGCTGAACGAGATCTACCAGTTCGGCGAGGATCACCCGGAGATGGTGCCCGGCGTGGAGAAGGGCAAGCGCGGATCAACCCTCCTCAAAGCCACCATCAGCGACATCCTCGGCATCCCGGTGAGCTATTACGCCATGGTCGACATGAAGGGCTTCGCCGAGATCATCGACGCCATGGGCGGCGTCCAGGTCACGATCAAGGACCCCATCGTGTACGGCAAGTACCGCGAGGGCCTGCTGCCCGCCGGCACCCGCAGGCTCTCCGGCCAGGAGGCGCTCTGGTACGGCCGCTCGCGCACCGACAGCGACGACTACGTGCGCATGGGCCGGCAGAAGTGCCTGCTCAACGCCGTCGCCAAACAGGCCGACCCGGTGACCGTGCTGAACAGCTTCGAGCGCCTCGCCGCCGCCACCAAGCGCGCCATCTCCACCGACCTGCCCCAGGACCTGCTGCCCGCCGTCGTGGACCTGGCCGGCAAGGTCAAGAGCGCGCGACTGCGCAGCCTGAGCTTCGTGCCGCCGCTGATCAACACCGCCTACCCCGACTGGCACCTCATCCGCCGCAAGGTCAAGGAGGCCCTCGACCCACCCGCCGCGACCAGGACCGCACCCGCCCACGCCGCCTCCACCACGCCCACACCCACCCCGGACGACCCCCTGACGCTGGACGCGGTCTGCCACTGAGCAACCGCAGATAAGCCGCGAACCACCCCAAAGCGCCCGCAGTCCGCGCGACGCCAGGTCGAACACGCCCTCATCCCGCATGCGCTGTGGCATGATGATGTCCGTCCCCAGTGGAAACGGTTTTCATCATCATTCTTGGAGCATCCCGTGAGAGTGGCCTTCGTCGGAAAGGGCGGCAGCGGCAAGACCACGATGTCGGCCCTGTTCGCCAGGCACGTGGCGGCCCAGGGCGCCCCCGTGGTCGCCATCGACGCCGACATCAACCAGCACCTCGCCTTGGTGCTCGGCCTGGACCGTCAGCCCGAGCCGCTGGGCGCCCACCTCACCGAGATCAAAGACCGGCTGCGCGGCACCAACCCCCGCATCCCGTCCGCCGACGCCATGATCAAGACCACCCCTCCCGGCCGCGGCTCCACCCTGCTGAGCTTCGACGACCTCGCCACCGACCCCCACGGCCTGACCACCCCCGAGGGCCTGCGCCTGCTCGCCACCGGCCCGTTCAGCGAAGACGACCTCGGCGTGGCCTGCTACCACTCCAAGGTCGGCGCCGTCGAGCTGCTGCTCAACCACCTGATCGACGGCCCCGGCGAATACGTCGTCGTCGACATGACGGCCGGCGCCGACTCCTTCGCCTCCGGCCTGTTCACCCGCTTCGACCTGACCTTCCTGGTGGCCGAGCCGACCCGCCAGGGCGTCGGCGTCTACCGCCAATACCGCGACTACGCGGCTCAATACGACGTCGCCCTGGCCGTGGTGGGCAACAAGGTGCACGGCGAGTCCGACGTCGCGTTCCTGCGCGAGCACGTGGGTGACGATCTCCTCACCTGGATGGAGCACTCCGCCGCCGTACGCGCGATGGAGCAGGGCCGCCACTTCACCCTCGACGACCTCGAACCGGCCAACGCCGACGCGCTGGCCGTGCTCCGCAAGACCCTCGACGAGCAGGACAAAGACTGGGCCAGGTTCGGCCGCCAGACCGTCGAGTTCCACCTGCGCAACGCCAAGGCGTGGGGCGACGAGCGCACCGGCCTCGACCTGGCGGAGCAGATCGACCCCGGTTTCGTCTACGGCCCGGCGACCACATGACTGTGCCCGTCAAGGCTCTGGAGCGTGCCCGCTCCAGCGATCTAACGTCCGATTTGACCCATCCGAGAGGAGACAGCATGTCGCTGACCGTTCCGAACGATCTGCTCGACCAGGCCAGAGCCGGCGAGGTGGACGACGAGGCGTTCCTCGCCTGCGTCCGCGACTCGCTCCCCTACGCGTGGTCGCTGATCAGCGAGCTGGTCAAGCAGCGCGAGCACAGCGGGGCCGCGTTCGCCGACAACGAGGTGCCGCCGCCGTCGGAGGAGGCGCGCGGCCAGCTCCTGCGCTGCATGGCGAGCGACTCGATGCGCGGCGCGCTCGAGCGCCACTACGGCGTGCGCCTGGCCTTCCAGAACTGCCACCGCGTCGCCGTCTTCGACCCGTCGGCCACGCAGGCGCTCGCCGAGTTCGTCACCCCGCGCGCGCAGATACTCAACCAGAAACCGGAGCTCGTCGACTGCTGACCCCTGACCGGCGAGCCGGGCGCCCGCCCGGCTCGCCGGGCGGCTCTTCGAGCCGAAGCGGCCCGAGCAGGCCGAAGAGGGCCCACGCAGGCGCGCAGGCTTGAGCGAGGCGGAGCGAGCCGGGTCGCGTGTCAGTCGCGCAGCAGGGGCAGCACCTCGGCGCCGAAGCGGCGGATGTTCTCCAGGGTCCGCTCGTGCGACCCCATCCCCTCGACCAGCAGCACGAAGTGCTCGATCCCGGTGCGTTCCGCGGTCCGCCGCAGCGTCTCGGCGCAGTGCTTGGCCGACCCCACCGGGTGGATCTTGGTGAGCAGCTCGACGTAGTCGTCCACGTCGCGGTGCGGCCGCGGCCGGTCGTCCACCGGCTCGTACCCGTCGAGCCCGGGCCCCAGCCAGGCCGGCATCGCCCGCATGAGGTCGCGAGCCGCCCCGATCGTCGAGTCCGCGATGTACGCCACCCCGGCGGCCACGTGCTCGACCGGCGGCCCGCCGAAGGCGCGATACCGCTCGACCATGGCGGCCTTGTCGTCGTCCCCGATGTGCAGCCCGAGCAGCATGGGCAGCCCACGCTCGGCCGCCAGCCGCACGGTCGGCTCCGAGGTGCAGGCGACGACCGGCCGCATCCGGGCGGGCGGCACCATCGCGACCTCCCTGAACCGGAAGAACTCCCCGTCCGCCGCCACCCGGTCACCCGACAGGGCGGCGAGCAGCAGGTCGAGCGACTCGGGGAAGCCCCGCTCGTACCGGTCGAGCCCGGCGCCGAACACCTCGAGGTCCACCCAGGGCCCGCCCCTGCCGACGCCGAGCGTGAACCGCCCGCCCGACAGGTGGTGCAGGACGGCCGCCTGCTCGGCCAGCGCGACGGGATGCTGCGTGGACAGCACGCTCACGGCCGTGCCCAGCCCGATGCGGCCGGTCCGCCCGGCCGCGACGGCCGCCAGCGTGGTGGGCGACGGGCACACGCCGTACGGCATGAAGTGGTGCTCGGCGATCCACGCGTCGTCGAACCCCGCCTGCTCGGCCGCGACGATCCACTCGACGGCGTCGGCCAGCACCCGCCCGGCCTCCTGCCCGGGAAAGAGCCCCGCGACGACAAAGATCCCGATCCGCATGCACGAAATAGTGACCGATGACCGCCGCGAAGGCGGGCAGACATGCGGAGCTCGCCGATACCCGTCAGGAGAAGAGGCTGGCCTGGCCTTCTCCGACGAGTGGGTCGCGGTGATGCTTCAAATGCCGCCATTGGGGCAGTTCGTCAAGGTATGACCAGGAGAGCCGGTGGTGCGCAGTGGGCCCGAGCTGTGCCAGAGCCTCCTGATGCGCGGGTGAGGGGTAGCCCGCGTTCTCCGCGAAGCCGTACTCGTCGCAGCCGATCGTCGCCATGTAGGCGTCGCGCCGGACCTTGGCGAGGACGGAGGCGGCGGCGACCGAGATGCTGGCCGCGTCCCCCTTGACCTCAAGGCGCACCGGCCACGGCGCTCCGATGTAGTCGTGCTTGCCGTCGAGGATCACCGCGTCAGGGCGTACCGGCAGGGCCTCCAGGGCCCGGCGGGCGGCCCTGCGCAGCGCCTCGGTCATGCCGAGCGTGTCGATCTCCTGATGGCTCGCCTCGCCGTAGCCGACGCCGGCGGCCCACTCGGCCAGCTCGGCGGCCAGCGGCCCGCGCCTGACCTCGGAGACCTGCTTGGAGTCCGTGAGCCCGGCGGGCGGCTCCGACAGGTCGGTGACGACCGCGCAGACCAGGACGGGCCCGGCCCAGGCGCCGCGGCCGACCTCGTCGACGCCGGCGACCGTGCGCGTGCTGGGCTGGGCGAGCAGGAGCCGCTCGATGTCGTACGTAGGCGCCATGAGCGCAGACGTTATCGCGATCGCGCGTCACTCTCCGAACGATCGGCCGACCACGTCGCTGGCCGAACGTACGGGGAGGTCGAGCCCGTCCAGCGACGGCTGGCCCACCTGGGAGCGCTCGGCCGGGCGTACCGGATCGAGGTCGGCGGCGATGTAGCGGGCGGCCACGTGGATGGCCCGCAGCGTCACCGACACCGAAGGCCGGTGCACGCTGGAGGTGCGTGCGACGGCGTGCACGTCGCGCCCGACCGGGTTGCCGGGGAACCGCCGCACGGCCAGCCCGCGGACGCCGGCGGCCAGCGCGAGCGCGGGCACGGCGGCGATGCCGATGCCCTTGGCGACGAGCGACAGGATGGTCCCGAGTCCCTCGAACTCCCAGGGGCTCGGCCGGGTGCCGCCGACGTCGACGAGCAGCCGGTCCACGGCCAGCCGTGAGGGCTCGCCGTCGGGGGTGGCCATCCAGGGCTCGTCGCGCAGCTCGCGCAGGTCGACCGGCACGTCGGGGTCGGCGAGGCGGTGCTTGCGCGGCACGACGAGCACGAGGGGGTCGCGCAGCAGGGGGAAGACGCGCACGCTGTCGCTGTCGCGGACGCGGCCGTACCAGTCGTCCACGAGCGCGATGTCCACCTCGCCCGACTGCACCTCGCGCAGGCCGCGCCCGGACCTGCTCTGCCCGAGCCGCAGCGTCAGCTCGGTGTGGCGGCGCAGGGAGCGGGCGAGCGCGGGCGCGAAGGCGACCGCGGCGGTGGGGAAGGCGGTGACGACGACCCGGCCGGCCGGCTTGCCGGCGTGGGCGGACAGGTCGGACTCGGCCTCCTCGACCATCGACAGGATGCGCTCGGCGTGCATGACGAGCCGGCGTCCCGCGTCGGTCAGCTCCGCGCTGCGCGCCGTCCTGTCGATGAGCGCCGTGCCCGTCTCGCGTTCGAGCGCGACGAGCTGTTGGGAGACGGCCGAAGGACTGTAGCCCAACGACTCGGCCGCCGCCGCGATACTTCCCTTCCTTGCAAACTCGCAGATCAGGACCAAACGTCGCAATTCGAGCATCAGACTTCCTTATGCCTACCCACAAAAAGCCTCGCTTGTGCTGATGCCTTCATCCAATCACCCTGGGAACGTGACAAACATGACCGTAACCCTGTCCGCCACGTTGGCGGCCAACGAGGACATCGAGCGAAGACGGCGCGCCGGGGAACGCGTGCTCCACCTCGCCTTCGGCGAGGCCGGGCTGCCCGTCCACCCGGCGCTGCGCGACAGGCTGGCCGCCGCATCCGATTGCAACGGCTACGGGCCGGTCGCGGGGGCGGCCGAGTTGCGCGCCGCGGCGGCGGGCTACTGGACACGCCGGGGGCTCATCACCGATCCCGACCTGGTCGTCTGCGGCCCGGGCAGCAAGTCGCTGCTCTACGGCCTGCTCCTGGCGATCGGCGGCGACGTCGTCCTGCCGGTGCCCAGCTGGGTCAGCTACGCCGCGCAGGCCGATCTGGTGGGTTCGCGTCCCATCCTGGTGCCCGCACCGCCAGGAGAGGGCGGCGTGCCCGACCCGGACGCGGTGGCGGCCGAGGTGCGCAGGGCCAGGTCGCTCGGCAGGACCGTGAGCACGGTCGTGGTGACCCTGCCCGACAACCCGACGGGCCGGCTGGCCACACCCGAGACGGTGGCCCGCCTGGCCCAGGTCGCCCGCGAGCTCGACCTGACGATCATCTCGGACGAGATCTACCGCGATCTCGTGCACGAGCCCGGCCTGACCTACACCTCGCCGGCCGAGCTCGCGCCGGAGCGCACGATCATCACGACCGGGCTGAGCAAGAGCCTCGCGCTGGGCGGCTGGCGGATCGGCGTGGCCAGGCTGCCGGAGAACGGCGACCTGCGCAGGAGCCTGCTCGCGGTGGCCAGTGAGATCTGGTCGGCGCCCGCGGCGCCCGTGCAGGAGGCCGCGACGTACGCCTTCGGCGACCCGCCCGAGCTGACCGAGCGCATCACCCGCAGCCGCCGCCTGCACGGCAGGCTGGCCAGGGCCGTGCACGAGCGCTTCGCGGAGATCGGCGCCGACGTGCCCGTCCCGCAGGGCGGCTTCTACCTCTATCCCGACCTCGGCCACCTCAGGCTCGGCGGCTCCGCAGAGATCACCAAGATCCTGCTTGAGGAGCACGGCCTCGGCGTCCTGCCCGGTCACGCCTTCGGCGACGACCCCTCGGCCGCCCGGGTCCGCGTCGCGGTGAGCCTGCTCTACGGCGACTCCGCCGAGCAGCGGCAGGCCGCTCTCGACAGTCCCGATCCGCTGCGACTGCCGTGGATCGCCGACAACCTCGACTTCCTGACGACGGGCCTCAAAGAGCTGGCCCTGGTCCGTCACGGGGCAGTGAGCAGGCCGCATCCGGCCCTCGTCCCCGCCCCATGTCACGGTTAGGCGAATCTTTCCCCAAGAGCGGGTTTACCTTCCCCCAAAAGGGGCCTCTGACCTGCGGAAACGATGCCACCGTCACACCGGTGAAAAGTTGTCCCATTACGCCTGGTCACAGGGATGCCCGGCAGCCTCCATCATGTGCTCATGCCCGCTCTTGTCACCTTGTCCGGGCGCTTCGTGCGCCTGGAACCTCTCAGCCTCGCGGCGGTCGATGACCTGGTCGCCGCGGCGAGTGAAGACCGCACCATTTATGCCTTCACTCGCGTCCCGCAAGGCCGGGACGAGGTGGTCTCCTACGTGGAGGCCGCCATGGCTGAGCAGGCGGAGGGCCGCTCGTTGCCCTTCGCCATCCGGTGGCTGAACACCGACCGCGTGGTCGGTGCCACCCGTCTCATGCACCTGGAGTACTGGCAGGGCCCCATGCCCTGGCCGCCGGGTACACGAGGTGCGGTGGGCGACATCCCGTCCGTGGCCGACATCGGTTACACCTGGCTGGGCGCGAGCGCCCAGGGCACCGGGGTCAACCGGGAGAGCAAATACCTCCTGCTCTCGCACGCCTTCGAGGACTGGAACGTCCACCGCATCACTCTGAAGGCCGACGTACGCAACAGCAGATCCCGGGCCGCCATCGAGGCACTCGGCGCACACTTCGACGGGGTGCGGCGAGCGGACAGCCGAGGCGCCGACGACACGGTCCGAGATACCGCGTTCTACTCGATCCTGAACTCTGAATGGCCGGCCGTCCGCGACCGGCTGCGCATGAGGCTCGGCCTGGTCGAGGCAGCCTGAAACCCGTCCATCCAAGGCCCCATCCGGAAATCCGGGTGGGGCCGGTATTTTTCCGGCCCTGCCCGCACTCCCTAGAGACACACGCCCCCGCGATGCGTGTCCTGCTTGCCGGTTCTCATCATCCAGGGGCGGGTTCAACACCGGATTGACGACGGATCAACAGGAAAATGAACGGATCTGCCGGGATCTAGGTGGCAAAGGTCGTTGGACTTATCATTTGGGAACAAATTATCTCGCTGGCTGGGAGACGAACGGCATGGCTGGTCAGAGCGGCGAAGGCGGGCTGCGGTTCGCCGTGCTCGGTCCTGTCCGCGCCTGGCATGACGGCCAGGAGCTCGACCTGGGCACCCCGCTGCAGCGTTCCATCCTCGGCATGCTGCTGCTGCGCGAGGGCCACGCGGTCACCCCCAACGAGATGATCGACGCCGTCTGGGGCGAGGAGGCGCCGCCGCGCGCGCTCGGGGCCCTGCGCACGTACGTCTCGCGCCTGCGTACGGTGCTCGAACCGGGCAGGCCCGCCCGCTCCCGCCCCGAGCTGCTCACCTCGATCGGCCGCGGCTACGCGCTGCGCCTGCCGGACGACGCGCTCGACCTGACCCGCTTCGAACGCGGCGTCACCCAGGCCGAGGCCGCGCGCAAGGCCGGCAGGCTCGCCGAGGCGGCCCGCGAGCTGCGCGCCGCGCTGGCCCTGTTCGAGGGCGAGCCGCTGGCCGGCACCGTCGGCCCGTACGCCGAGCACCAGCGCGACCGCCTGATCGAGCGGCGCATCAGCGTCGTCGAGACCCTCATGGACGTCGACCTGGAGTTGGGCGAGCACGCCAAGGTCGTCTCCGAGCTGATCGCGCTGACCGCCGAGCACCCGCTGCGCGAGCGCCTGCGCGCCCAGCTCATGCTCGCCTACTACCGCTGCGGCCGGCAGGGCGACGCGCTCAACGTCTTCACCGAGACCCGCGAGGCGCTCATCGACGAGCTGGGCATCGAGCCAGGGCCCGAGCTGACGGCGCTGCACCAGCGCATCCTCGCCGCCGACCCCGCGCTCGCCGCCCCGCATCGGGCCGAGGAGGACGAGGAGGAGGAGCCGCCGGCCGCCGACGACGAGCAGCCCGCCGCGCTCGAGCTGCCGAGACCCGCTCAGCTGCCCGCCGCCGTCAGCGACTTCACCGGCCGCAAGGAGGTCGCGGTACGCCTGCGCACGATGCTGTCGGCCCAGCCGTCGGCCGAGGGCGTGCCGGTGGCGGCCATCTCCGGCATCGGCGGGGTCGGCAAGACGACGCTGGCCGTCCACGTGGCCCACCTGCTCGCCGACGTCTTCCCCGACGGGCAGCTCTACGCCGACCTGCGCGGCTACAGCGAGGAGCCGACCGCGCCCGAGTCCGCGCTCGGCGCGTTCCTGCGCGCGCTCGGCATCCCGCCCGACGTCATCCCCGACGGCCTCGCGGAACGCTCCGCGCTCTTCCGCTCGATCCTGGCCGAGCGCCGCATCCTCGTGCTGCTCGACAACGCCCGCGACGCCGGTCAGGTCAGCCCGCTGCTACCGGGCTCGCCGGGCTGCGCCGCGATCGTCACCAGCCGGGGCAAGCTCGCCGACCTGCCCGCCGCCCGGCTCATCGACCTCGACGTCATGGAGCCGGACGAGGCGCTGCAGCTCTTCGCCGCGGTGGCCGGCGCCGAGCGCGTCTCGGCGGAGCACGGCGCCGCCATGGACGTGGTCGCGGCCTGCGGTTTCCTGCCGCTGGCGGTCCGCATCGTGGCCGCCCGGCTGGCCGCCCGCCCCTCCTGGACGGTCGCCTCCCTGGTGCCCAGGCTGGCCGACGAGCAGCGCCGCCTCGACGAGCTGCGGGTGGGCAACCTGGCGGTGGAGGCCACGTTCGCGCTCGGATACGGGCAGCTCACCCCCGTTCAGGCCCGCGCCTTCCGCCTGCTGTCGCTGTCGAACGGCCCCGACATCTCGGCGGGCGCCGCGGCCGCCGTGCTCGCCGCCGACGCGTTCGAGACGGAGGAGGTGCTGGAGTCGCTCGTGGACGCGAGCCTGCTCGAAGCGCCCGCGCCCGGCCGCTACCGCTTCCACGACCTGCTCAAGCTCTTCGCCCGCCGGACGCTCGACCGGACAGAACGCCCGCAGGCCCGCACCATGGCGCTGCGCCGCCTGCTGGGCTTCTACCTGGCCTCCGCGCAGTCGGCGCACGCGCTGGCGTACGAGGGCAGCATGATCTCGGCGAACCTGGTCGTGGTCGGCACCGGGCGCACGTTCAGCACCGTGGACGAGGCCGTCGCCTGGCTCATCGCCGAGGGCGACTCGTTGTTCGCCACGATCAGCCAGGCCGCGTCCTGCGCGCGCACGCCCGAGCACCTGCTGCCCGCCGCCGACCTGCTGGTGGCCATGGAGCCGCTGCTGGAGTCGGGCACCCACACCCGCGAGTTCGACCAGAGCACCCGCGCCGTGCTCGCCGCCGCGCGGAAGAACGGCGACCAGGGCAGCGAGCTGCGCTCCCGGTACGTGCTCGGCCGGGTGCTGTTCGCCGCCAACCGGCTCAAGGAGGCCGAGGAGCACTTCAGGATCGTCCACGAGCTGTCGGTCGCCCGCAGGGAGAAGGTCGTCACCGGCGAGGTGCTCAACGCCCTGGCCGTCGTGGTCGGCAGGCAGCGCCGCCACACCGAGGCGCTCGGCCTGTTCGACGAGGCGATGCGCTTCTACCGCGACAACGACGTGCCGGCCGGCGAGGCGCTCGTGCTCAGCTACTCCGCCCGCGACCACCTCGGCCTCGGCCGCCCCGACGACGCGATCGCCGCCGCCGAGAAGGGGCTCGCCATCTTCACCGAGATGGGCTCGGGGGCCGGCACCGCCCGCGCCCGCTACCACCTCGGCATCGTCCTGTCGCGGGTCGGCCGGCTCACCGAGGCCGTCCACCACCACGCCGAGTGCCTGGCCTTCTTCCGTGCCAGCAAGCAGCGGGTGTGGGAGCAGCGGGTGTGCTCCCGGCTGGCCGAGACGTTCATCGCCGCCGAGCGGTACCCGGACGCCGTCCGCCACGCCGAGGAGGCCCTGGTGGTCTCCCGCGACATCGGCCACCCGTACGGCGAGGCCCTGTCGCTCACCGTGCTCGGCAAGGCGCTGCGCGGGCTCGGCAGCACGACGCGCAGCCGCGACTGCCTACGCCGGGCTTTCGAGATCTTCACCAGGCTCGGCGCTCCCGAGGCCGGCGATCTGAAGGTCCTGCTCGACAGCATCCCCGCCGACGAGCCCGGCAGCAGGAGCGGCGCCGATTCCGTCGTCGAGTCCTGAGTACAGCTCGTCGTCCAGACGTGTCATCCACACATGGTTGATCAAGGCTGTCCTTAGGGTGTCACGAAGAGCTCGTGATCGATGGAGTTCAGCCCGGCCGGCCATCTTCGGCCGCCACACGTCGCTAGGGGGCCCGGTTATCCGGATGCTCCGTATGACGGCCTGCCGCCTCACACAAGACGACCGGCCGGACCTGACACGGCCCTCGAACCCCCCAGGTCCGTGTCCTGTCCCAGAGACTCCACCCCCGGTGTCAACGTCCGATCAACAGCGAATCAAAGCAGGAAGTAGCCCTCGGCGATGAGCGGCCGCAGCGCGTCGGCGTTGGTGACCTCACCGTTTCCGACCAGCTCGGCGATGACGTTGAGCAGCGGGCCGAGCGCCAGCTGGCCGTCGCAGACGCCGGCCAGCGCGGCCTCGACGGTGCCGACCTCCCTGCTGCGGCGCAGGCCCTGCGTCTGGCGCAGCACGATGCGCATCGGGTCCTCGGCGCCCGGCAGGCCGATGCGCTCGTCGAGCAGGCCGTCGGCGGTCCGCAGCAGCGCCGACTCCAGGCCCTGCGCCCGGTGCGCCGCCGCGATGGCGTCGATGACGCCGTCCACGTAGTCGCCGACCGGGAGCGCGACCTGGTGGTCCAGGTGCTCGACGCGGACGACGGGGTCGAGCGTGCCGGAGTTGCGCATCGTGATCCAGCCGAACCCGACGCCCTCCACCCTGCGCTCCTCGAACCAGGCCAGCCACCGGTCGTAGTGCTCGGTGTAGTCGGCGCTGCCCTGCTCTGCGGCGTCGCGCAGCCACAGCTCGACGTATTCGGCCGGGTCTTGGACGTCGCGCTGCACCACCCAGGCGTCGCACCCGGTCTCGCGCAGCCAGCCGCCCACCCGGTCGTGCCAGTCCTCGCCCGCGACGTGCAGCCAGTTGGCCAGGAAGTGGGCCTGCCCGCCGGGGTTGAGGTAGGCGGGAGTGCGCCGGACCAGCTCGCGGCAGAAGTCGTCACCGGACGCCCCCGACTCCCGGTACGTCAGCCGCCCCTCCCGCTCGGGCGCGATCACGAACGGCGGGTTGCTCACCACCAGGTCGAACCGCTCACCCTCGACCGGCTCGTACATCGACCCCACCCGCGCATCGACCCCGGAGACCCCCGACAACTCCCAGCTCAGCCGGGCCAGCTCCAGCGCGCGCGGGTTGACGTCGGTGGCGGTGACGCGCTCCGCCCGCCCAGCGAGGTGCAGCACCTGCACGCCGCAGCCGGTGCCGAGGTCGAGCGCGCTGCCGGCCGGGCGGCGGGTGACGAGCTGGGCCAGGTTCGCCGAAGCGCCGCCTGCCCCGACCACGTGGTCGGGCCGCAGCGCGGGGTCGCCCGGACGTACCTTCCTGTCGGAGACGACGTAGCCGCCGGTCTCCCATGGCTGCAGGTGCACGGTCGCGGTGATCTGGTCGCCGTCGGCCGCGACCAGGCCCGACTCCAGCACCTCGGACGCGACGCCCTTGGCCGGCACGGGCACGCCCAGCCACCACAGCCTGATCAGCGTGTCCAGCGGGTCTCCGCCGGCGGTGGCACGCAGGGCCGGTGTCAGCTCCTCGCGCGCCAGGGCCGAGGCGGCCGTGGCGCCCAGGCGCTCGCGGACGCCGTCGATCGTGTAGCCGGTGTCGAGGAGGTGATGGCGCAGTCGTTCCACCTGACCATCCTTTCACCGCGGACATGCCCGCTTGATCCGACACCGAGAGTGTTCATACTGTTACTAAGACTCCCAACCGTTCTGCAAGCGGCGGACAAGGGATGCGCGATATCTCTGGAGATGCACCTCACGTCACCACCCCCAGGAGCAGGACCATGCTCATCCCCTGCTTGGCTTGTGACTCCAAGTTCCGCCCCGACGAGTACTTCGAAGCCTGCTCCGACTACAACCGCGGCCTGGACCTCGTCTCGTGGACCTGCCCGTGCTGCGGCAACCGCGACGACCTGCGGGTGCTGCCGGGCGAGCTGGGCTTCGGCTATCCGAGCCGCGGCAGGTTCGACGTGCTCGACCGCGTACGCGTGCCGGGGCTGCGCAGGCAGCGCGGCGAGCTGCGGCTGGACATCTCGCTCAACCGGTCGATCTGGCGCGTTCCAACCCGGCTGGGGCAGCCCGTGCAGGCGGGCACCTGGCCCTCGCCGCGCAGCAGCCGCGCGATGTCCTCCACCAGCGTCCCGGCCGGCTCCCCGTATCGGCGCGGAGGGCTCTGACCAGCGCGGACGTACGGGTCAGGCGGGCTGGCGCAGGCTCTGCCAGGCGGCCTCGCCCAGCGCCTTGATCTCCTCCTCGGTCGGCGTGTGCGCGCCCGCGAACCACAGCCGGCACATCTCCTGGGCGGGCCCCAGCCACAGCACGTAGCACATGGTGGGGTGCACGGGCTGGAGCCGGCCGTTCTTCATGTGCGGCCGCCACCAGTCGGAGACCTGCTTGAAGAACCCGCGCCGCGCCTCGGCCACCTCGGCGCCGCCCGGCTCGTGCTTGCGCGGCGGACGCTCGCTGATCAGCAGCCTGGCCCTCTCGGGGTGCTCGCCGGCCCAGCGCATGTGAAAGGCCACGATGGCCTCGATGCCCGCCCTGGCGTCGTCGTGACGGACCAGCTCGGCGAGGAACGCCGCCTGGTAGGCCTCGAGGATCTCGCCGTACAGCACGCCGAAGACGTGCTCTTTGCTGGCGAAGTGGTGGTAGAAGCTGCCGACGCTGACGCCGCTTTCCTCACGGAGGCTGGCCAGGGTGGTGGCCGAGACGCCGTCCTGGCTGAAACGGCGGAGGGCGCCCTCGATGATCCTGGTGCGGCCGTCGCGTCCGTTCTTCACACTCTTCACACTGTCAATGGTGTGGCACCAGAACCTTGTTCCGCAAATAGGCCAGCTGATCGATCATAGCGGTCACTTCGACCGTACCGGATTCGACCCGCATCCTGGCGTCCGGCCAGAGGCGGCGGACGAGCCTCAGCACGCGGCGGTTCTCGCCCATGACGTCCATGCCCACGGTACGCGCCCCGCGCAGGGCGGCGCCGAACAGCAGCGCGTCGACCAGCCGCGGCCCGAGCCCCTGGCCCTGCCAGGCGTCGGCGACCACGACGGCGATCTCCACGTCGGAGCACCCGCCGCCCTGGAAGCTCATGGCGTGGGCGACGATCTCGCCGTCGCCGTCGGTCGCGACGAGCGCCTCGCGCTGCTCGTCCACGGCCAGCAGCGTACGCACGAGCGCGGCGGACGGCGCGGAGACCCCGGTGAAGAAGCGCAGCGTCTGCGTGTGCAGCGACAGCCCGGCGAGGAAGCGCCGCATCCGCTCCTCGTCGTCAGGGGTCACCGTCCGCACCTGAGTTCGTTGCATGGACCCAGCCTGCCCGGGGAAGCTGAGTCTGTCAATCAAACTCAGGTATAATGCAAAAATGAACATGCCTTATCGCATGGATTTCCCAGTGGACAATTGCTCGATCGAGCGCACCCTGGAGATCGTCGGGGAGAAATGGACCTTCCTGGTTCTGCGCGAGGCGTTCAGCGGCGTACGCAGGTTCGCCGACATGCAGGCCGGCACCGGCGCCCCCCGCCAGGTGCTCAGCGCCCGCCTGTCCCGGCTGGTCGACGAGGGCCTGCTGCGCAAGGTGCCCTACCGCGAGCCGGGCCAGCGGCAGCGCGACGAATACCGCCTCACCGACAAGGGCCGCGACCTCTATCCCCTGCTGGTCGCCCTCATGCACTGGGGCGACAAATACCTCGCCGGCGACGACGGCCCTCCCGTGCTGCTCACCCACCGCGACTGCGGCGCCCCCATCGAGCTGCGCTTCCGCTGCGCCGACGGCCATGAGGTCGCCGGGCCGCGCGAGGTCACCCCCGTCCCCGGCGAGGGCGCCCACCTCACCCGTGCCTGAGTTCGGCACCACCGGTGCCGGTGCCTAGTCTTGAAGGCGTGTACCGGTTCCTGCTGACGCCTCGATGGCTCGTGCTCCACGTCGTGGTGCTGCTGGTCATCCCCGCTTTCGTGCTGCTCGGGCGGTGGCAGTTCGGCCGGTTCGAAGAGCGCTCGGCCAACAGCGAGCGGGTGACCGCCAACATCGAGGCGCCGCCCGTGCCGCTCGACCGGCTCGCCGCGCCTGGGCAGCCGGTCAAGGAGGACGACCGGTTCAGGAAGGTGACGGTCGCGGGCACGTACGACACCGCCCACGCCCTCGTCGTACGCCGCCGCCCCCAGGAGGGCCGCAACGGCTACTACGTGCTGACCCCGCTCGTCACCGGTCCGGGCACCGGCGTGATCGTGAACCGGGGCTGGGTGCCCGCCGGCGCCACCGCCGACACCCCGCCCGACGTGCCCGCCCCGCCCACCGGGCAGGTGACGGTGACCGGCCGGCTGCGGCCCAGCGAGACCGAGGAGAACAGCGGCGTACGCGACCGTGGCGGGCTGCCGTCCGGCCAGGTGCTGCTCATCAACGCGGGCGCCATCGGCAAGGGGCTGCCGTACACGCTGGTGGGCGGCTACGTCGAGCTGACCGAGCAGCAGCCCGCGGCCGCCACCGCGCCGGCGCCCGTGCCCGCGCCCGACGTCGGCTCCGGAGGCGGGCTCAACCTGGCCTACGGCGTGCAGTGGTGGTTGTTCATCGGCATCGCGATCGGCGGCTGGCTGCTGCTCATCCGGCGCGAGGCGGCCGAGCGCCGGGCGTCATCGGCCTCGGCATCGGCATCGGCCTCGGAAGAAAAGGCGGCCTCGGAAGGAACGGCGACCTCGGAGACGAAGAGCGTCGCCAATTAAGGTGTTGAGGGTGATCCGCCACATTGAGTTCACCAATCTGTGCAACTTCCGCGACGTAGGTGGATATGCCGCCCAAGGCGGGCGTATGGTCCGCTGGCAGCGGCTCTACCGCGCCGACTCCCTCGGCTGGCTGGCCGGCGACGACCTCGCCGCCTACCGGGCGCTGGGCGTGCGCAGCGTCATCGATCTGCGTCACCCCTTCGAGGTCGAGAAGGCCGGACGCGTGCCGGAAAGCGACTGCCCCCACTACCAGAACCTGCCCATCGAGGGCCGGCGCTGGGAGCTCACCCCGTACAACGAGGAGGTGGGCATCGCCCGCTACCTCGCCGACCGCTACCTGGAGATCACCGAGGACGGCGTCGCCAACCTCAGGACCGCCCTGGAGACCGTCGCGGCGGCCGACAACGCGCCCGTGGTCGTGCACTGCGCGGCGGGAAAGGACCGTACGGGCGTGCTCACCGCGCTCGTGCTGTCGCTGGTCGGCGTGGACGAGGACGACATCGTGGCGGACTACGCGCTCACCGGCCGCGCCACCGAGCGCTTCATCGCCGACTGGCGCAGGCGCCACCCTGACACGCCGCTCTGGCCGGGGTTCGGGCTGGCTCCCGCCGAGACCATGCGGCTCTTCCTCACCGACCTCACGGCCCGTCACGGCAGCATCGAGAGGTATGTCACTCAGGTGCTCCAACTTTCCCCCGACGCGGTCGCCGAACTCCGCGCACATTTGCTGACTGAGTCGAACGGCGCTGGGTAGTGGAGCGCAGGGCCTGCTTGCTGCGCGAGGCGGGCCCGTTCATCCCGGGATCGCCAGCCATCCCCCTCCCGGCGGTCCCGGGTCAACATCTTCGCGCAGAGACCCAACGGATACGTCGCAGCTTGTTCGACGTTATGCCGCCGTCGTACGGTTACGTGCGTGACTACGCCGCTGCTCCCCGATCCTGACCCCAGGCGGCGCGACTACGTGATCATCTCAGCAGACGATCACCTGATCGAGCCGCCCGACCTGTTCGAAGGGCGCCTGCCGGAGAAATACGCCGAGGTCGCGCCCAAGGTCGTGGAGACGGAGGCCGGTCACCAAGTCTGGCGCTACGGCGGCGCGACCTATCCGTGCGCCGGCATCGACGTCGGCGCGGGGCTGCCACGCGAGCAGCGGACGCTCGACCCCATCAGGTTCGAGAACATGCGTCCGGGCTGCCACGACATCGAGGCCCGCATCCAGGACATGGACCTCGCCGGCATCTGGGCCGCGCTCTGCTTCCCCGGCATGCTGGCCGGGCAGGCCGGCATGCCGTTCGCCAGGACCCGCGACCAGGAGCTCGGCCTCGCCCTGGTGCGGGCGTGGAACGACTGGCACATCGACGTCTGGGCCGGCACCTACCCCGAGCGCATCATCGGCCTGCAGCTGCCCTGGCTGCCCGACCCCGACGTGGCGGCCAAGGAGATCAGGGCCAACGCGGCCAGGGGCTTCAAGGCGGTCGTCTTCCCCGAGTTCCCGACCAGGCTGCGGCTGCCGTCGATCCACTCGGGCCACTGGGACCCGTTCTTCGCCGCGTGCGAGGAGACCGGCACCGTCGTCTGCCTGCACGCCGGCGACTCCTCCTGGTCGCCCGTGCCGTCGCCCGACACCCCCATCGAGGCCATCACCACGCTCATGCCGACGAGCGCCATGTTCGCCTGCGCCGACTGGCTGTGGTCAGGGCTGCCGCTGCGCTTCCCCGCGCTGCGCATCCTCATCGTCGAGGGCGGCGTGGGCTGGCTGCCGATGCTGGCCGAGCGCGCCGACTACGCCCTCGACCACCCGGTGGCCGGCGAGGCGTCGTGGGAGGGCGGGCTCAAGCCCAGCGAGGTGCTGCGCCGCAACTTCTTCTTCGGCACCCTCGACGACCACGCGCTGTCGGGCGTGCGGCTCGCGGTCGGCCTCGACCACGTGCTGCAGGAGAGCGGCTACCCCCACTCCGACTCGACCTGGCCCGACACGCAGAAGTCGGTGGCCCAGAATCTCGGAACGCTCCCACCGGCCGACATCGCCAGGGTCGCCTACGGCAACGCCGCCCGCCTGTTCGGTCACCCGCTGCCGTCGCGGGCCTGGCTGCGGATGGAGGAGATCTAGACCTCGTCGAGCCGGCCCTGAATGACCTCGCGTTCCCGCTGGACGTAGCGGCCGCTCTCGCCGAGCAGCGAGGCCATCAGCCACAGGAACACGCCGAAGTCGTCGGCCACCCCGATCAGCATGAGGAAGTCGGGGATGACGTCGATCGGCGAGATCAGGTAGACCACGCCGAGCCCCATCAGGGCCAGCTTGCCCTTGCCCATGCCCGCGTACTGGCCGCGCATGACCGCGCCCAGCATCCGCGGGATCGCCCTGACCCTGGTCATCAGTGGCGGCGACCCGGGCCTGGTCACCTCGCGGTAGGTCTTCCACGCCGCCGCCGCCCGTGCTGCCTTCGCCATCATGTGCAACCCCCTACCCCCGGTCTCTCACGACATAACGCGTCGGAAAGGCCAGGGGTTCCTGTCCTCAGGTCAGGGCAGGCAGGGATGTTCGAACGGCCTGGCCTGCTCGATCTGGGCGGCCACCCGTACGAGGAGGTCCTCGCGCCCGGCGGCGGCCACGAGCTGCACGCCCACCGGCAGCCCCGCTGAGGTCCTGTGCAGGGGCAGTGAGACGGCCGGCTGGCCGGTCGCGTTGATCGGCGAGGTGAAGGCGACCACCGACGCGGTACGCCCGAACGCGGTGCTGAGGTCGTCCGGCGGGATCCAGCCCAGCGGGAACGGCGCCGCCGCCACCGACGGCACCAGCAGCAGGTCATAGCCGGAGCTCCACCAGGCCGCCATCCTGCGGCGGAACCCGTCCATCCACTGCGTGGACAGCAGGTGGTCGGCGGCGCCGCGCTGGCGGCCCGCGCCGACCATGGCGGCGTTGCGCAGCTCCAGCTCCTCCATCTCCACCGGCTTGCCCCGTGCTTCGCCGAGTGCGGCGACCAGCGCGGCGAGGTTGTCGGAGACGATGGCGCCGAAATGGCGGGGGAAGTCGGGATCGGCGAGGGCCGGTGGCCCGCCCTCGGTGACGTCGTGGCCCAGCGACTCCAGCAGCGCGGCGGCCCCGGTGACCGCCTCCGTCACCTCGGGCGCCTCGGGGATGTCGCCGCGCGGGTGCGTGGTGAGGAACCCGACGCGCAGCCGTCCCGGGTCGCGGCCCACCTCGTCGGCGAGCCTGCCGGGCAGCGGCGGGGCGTCGTACGGGTCGCCCGGGTGCATGCCGGAGACGGCGTCGAGGGCCGCCGCGGTGTCGCGTACGGTCCTGGTGACGAAACCGGGGCAGGAGAAGCCGTTCCACCCCTCGCCCATCGCCGGCCCGAGGCTGACCCGGCCGCGCGACGGCTTGAGCCCCACCAGCCCGCACAGCGACGCTGGCACCCGGATCGAGCCGCCGCCGTCGCTCGCCGTGGCCAGCGCGACCATCCCGGCCGCCACCGCCGCCGCCGACCCGCCGCTCGACCCGCCCGCCGAGTACGCCGGATCGTACGGGTTCCGCGTCGCCCCGAACGCGACGGGCTCCGTCGTGATCGTGCTGCCGAACTCGGGGGTGTTCGTCCGCCCGAGCAGCACGAACCCGGCCTCGCGCAGCCGGACGACCCCGTACGCGTCGGCGGCGTCCTCGACCCCGTCGCGCACGTTCGACCCCGCGCTGTACGGCTCGCCCGCCTCCCGCCAGCCGAGGTCCTTGAGCAGGATCGGCACCCCGCGGAAGGGCGCGCCAGCCGGGATGGCGTCGATCTCGGCGAGCGCCCGCTCGAACCGCCGGTGGACGACCGCGTTGAGCACGCCGTCGGTCTCCTCGATGCGCGCGATCACGGCCTCGGCCAGCTCGCGCGGCGACACCTGACCGTCCCTGACCGCCTGGGCCTGGCCGGTCGCGTCCAGCCGCAGTAAGTCGCGCATCGCCTACGCCTCCGGTGCCAGCTCGCGGACCGCCTGGTCGATGGGCATCGCGCCGGGCAGCGGCGCGAGGACCGGGGTGTCGAGGCCGTTGGCGACGTACTCCTTGATGCGGGCCCGGCAGGTGGCGGCGTCGCCGTGCACGATCAGGTCGTCCACCACCTCGTCGGGGATGGCCTTGAGCGCGGCCTGCCGGTCGCCCGCGGCCCACGCCTCGTGCATCGGGCGCAGCACCTCGCCGCGGCCCAGCCAGTCGTGGAAGGCCGCGTAGACGGGGACGGTGAGGTAGCTCGCGAGCATCCATCTGGCGGTCTCGCGGACCCGCTCGGTGTCCTCGTCCACGCAGACGAACAGGCGGGCGATCAGCTCGGTGTCGGGGCCGATCTCGGCGCGGACCTTCTGGACGTCGGCGGGCGCGAGCCAGTTCGTGATCGCGCCGTCGGCCTCCTCGGCGGCCAGCCGCAGCATCCGCGGCCGCAGCGCGGCCAGCACGATTTTCGGTGGCGTCTTGGGCGCGCGTTCCAGCTTGAAGCCCTTGACCTCGAACGTCTCGTACGCCTCCGAGACCTTCTCCCCCGCCAGCGCCCGCTTCAGGAAGCGCAGGGTGTCACGGGTGCGCGCGTACGGCTTGGCGAACGTGCCCGCGTTCCACCGCTCGACGATCGCCGGCGACGACGCCCCGATGCCCAGCACGAACCGGCCGGGTGCGAGGTCGGCCAGCGTCGCGGCCGACATCGCGAGCAGCCCGGGGCCGCGCGTCGAGACGGGCACGATCGCGCTGCCCAGCCGCACCTGCGGCGCCCACTGCGCGGCCAGCGCCAGCGGCACGAACCCGTCGGTGCCGTTGACCTCGGCGGACCACACGTCGGTGTAGCCGAGCGCGGGCAGCTCGGCTATGAGGTCCTGCGCCTTGGACAGCGAGCGATCGTAGAAGGGGATCGTCATGCCCCAGTTCTGCGTCATACACGGCCTCCCAGATGCCACATCAGGAGGACCATACCAACCGCTCGGTATGTCGCCCTAGGCCCGCAGCTCGTGCACCGCCGCGATGAAGTCCTTCGTGATGCCCCGCAACCCCGGCAGGTGCGACAGCCCGACCAGCCGGTCCACCAGCGGCACCGTCACCTCGATCAGCCGGTACGTCCGCGCGCACCCCTCCGAGGTGTCGTGCACCCAGAACAGCACCATGCCCATCGACAGCAGCCACAGCAGCTCGGGCAGCTCCTCGCGCAGCTCGGCGTTCATGCGGTCGCGCGAGCCCTCGACGACCTCACGGTAGATGGCGATCGACGCCTCGCGCGCGGGCGAGGACTGCTTGCTGAACGGGCTGAGCGGATTGGTCGGCTCGGCCGCGTGCTTGAAGAACTTCACGGCGAACTCGTGGTAGGGCTCGGAAACCCGCACCCACTCCCGCAGCACCCCGCTCAACCTGGCCGCGAACGACTCCTCCGTGGCGAGGAACTCCCGGCACGCGGCTTCGTGCTCGGCCTGCGCCCGGTCGTAATAAGCCTGGATCAACGCCTCCTTGCTGTCGAAGTAGTAGTAAGCGTTGCCCACGGACACACCGGCCTCGGCCGCGATGGCCCGCATGGTGGTCGCGTCGAAGCCGCGCTCCCTGAACAGTCGCAAGGCCGTCTCGACGATGACCTCTCGAGTGCTCTCCGCTCCTCTGTTTCGGGCTTCGGACACGCACGTCACTTTACGTCGTCGAACACGGTTAGGTCATGGAGCCGCACGGTGATCACCGCCACAAGGCAAAGTTGCACTCGCGGTGCGAGTTATCTCCAGTGAATGGTGGGATTGTCGTTTCAGGCGGAAGGGCTATTTCCGCGAAAAGGCATCGACATGTGGATACGTGGAACAGTGCGGCTCCTGATAGTCGCGCTCCTCGGCATTCAGATCACCATAATCGCGCTGGCCACCGCTGCCGCCGCCGCCACCTACCCCGAAAAGGTGCCGGCACCGAGCGGCCTGCACGGGCCCGGCGGCTGGGAGCACAGCCCGGCCGTGCTGAGCGCGGTCTTCTCCGACGCGTACCAGATCGGGCCGCGCATCGCCTGGGCGCACCGGCGGCTGATCGAGGCCCGCGCGGAGCTCGGCGCGATGAGCGAGTGGCCGTCGTGGGACGAGAGCGACGACACCCAGGAACCCGCGTGGGAAGAGGCGTCCGACCTCGTGGAGCCGGCCAGGCCGGCCGCCGTCGAGGCGGTCAGGACCGGCGTCGCGGAGACCAAGGCCAAGCCGGTCAAGCCCAAGGCACGCCCCAAGGCGCTGCCAGGGGCCAGGAAGGCGCACAAGCAGCGCGTCCACACCAGGGCCGCCACGATGCCTCGTATGCGGGCACACGCCGCGCAGCGGCACGCTCAGGTCGATCTGACCCGGGTCCTGCCCAGGACGGCCGCGGTGACGATGTCCCACACGACCGCCGCCCACTGGCTCAGGCACGCCGGGCTGAAGACGAAGTCCACCGGCCGCTGCACCAGCAAGCACATGCGCCACTGTACGTCGCTGGAGCGCGTACGGACCGGCACGATCGCTGAGATCATCCGGCTGAAGCACAAGAGCGGCTGCCCGATCCTGGTGACCGGCGGCACCGAGCACGGCCACGCGCCCGGCCACTACAGCCACGGCAACGGCTACAAGCTGGACATCGCCCACAACGCCTGCATCGACCGGCACATCCACAAGCACTACGACAAGGCCGGCGTACGCAGCGACGGAGCCCGGCTCTACAAGGGCTCAGGCAAGGTCTTCGCCGACGAGGGCGACCACTGGGACATCCTCTTCCGGTGACAGGGCCGCGGCTCACGCAGCCGCCGGAAAAGAAAGTGACGCCGCACGAAGACGTACGGCGCCACCTCGAAGAACGGCTCAGCGGAACACGGCTTACCGGAACACGGCTTACCGGAACTCGGCCGCCACCAGCTCGGCGATCTCCGCCGCGTTGAGCGCCGCGCCCTTGCGCAGGTTGTCACCGCAGACGAACAGGTCGAGCGTGTTGGGGAAGTCGATCGCCTGACGGACACGACCGACGTAGGTCGGATCGGTGCCCACCACGTCGACGGGCGTCGGCCAGACACCGTTGGCCGGGTCGTCCATCAGCACCACCGTCGGCGCCGCCTCAAGCACGCGGTGCGCCTCGGCGACCGTGATCTCGCGCTCGAAGCGCGCGTGCACGGCCAGCGAGTGGGTGGTGATCACCGGCACGCGCACGCAGGTCGCGGAGACCTTCAGGTCGGGGATGCCGAGGATCTTGCGGGACTCGTTGCGGAGCTTGAGCTCCTCGGAGGCCCAGCCGTCACCCTTGTCGGAGCCCGCCCACGGCACCACGTTGAACGCGATGGGTGCGGGGAACGGCGAGTCGGCCGGCAGCTTGTCGACCAGCGCCTTGCGGACGTCGCCCGCGCTCTGCCCCACCGTACGGTCACCGGCCAGCGCCTCGATCTCGTCGTAGAGCCGCGCGGAACCCGCCACGCCGGCCCCGGACACCGCCTGGTAGGAGGCGACGACCAGCTCCTTGAGCGTGAACTCGGCGTGCAGCGCCCCCATGGCCGCCATCATCGACAGCGTCGTGCAGTTGGGGGTCGAGACGATGCCCCGGGGCCGCTCACGCGCGTCGAGCGGGTTGACCTCGGGCACCACCAGCGGAACGTCGGGCTCCATGCGGAACGTGCCCGACTTGTCGATGGCGATCGCGCCGCGCTCGGCCGCGATCGGCACCCACACGGCCGACACCTCGTCGGGGACGTCGAAGATGGCGATGTCGATGCCGTCGAACACCTCGGGGGCCAGCGCCTGCACCACGACGTCCTCGCCGCGTACGGACAGCACCTTGCCCGCCGAACGGGCCGAGGCGACGAGACGGATCTCGCCCCAGATGTCCTCACGCGTCGACACGATGTCGCGCATGACGGTGCCCACGGCGCCGGTCGCGCCGATCAGGGCCAGATTGGGCCTCTTGCTCATCGTCCTGAACCTCCGTACACCACGGCTTCGACCTGGTCGGCGTCGAGGTCGAAGGCGCGGTGGGCGGCCGCCACGGCCGCGTCGACACCGTCCTGCCCGACCACAACAGAGATGCGGATCTCCGAGGTGGAGATCATCTCGATGTTGACCCCCGCGTCGGCGAGGGCCGCGAAGAACGTCGCGGTGACGCCCGGGTGCGAGCGCATGCCCGCGCCGATCAGCGACACCTTCCCGATCTGGTCGTCGAACAGCAGCGACTCGAAACCGATCCGGGGCTGGATCTTCTTCAGCGACCCCAGCGCCGTCTGGCTGTCGGCCGTAGGAAGCGTGAAGGAGATGTCGGTGCGGCCCGTGGCCGCGGCCGAGACGTTCTGCACGATCATGTCAATGTTGATCTCGGCGTCGGCCAGCGTTTTGAAGATCGTCGCAGCCTCGCCGACCTTGTCGGGCACCCCGACAACAGTGATCTTGGCCTCGCTCCGGTCGTGCGCCACGCCGGAGATGATCGGCTGCTCCATCTCGGTTCCTTCGGTGTAAGGGTCGGCTACGACCCACGTGCCTTCCTTGGTGCTGAACGAACTGCGTACGTGGATCGGCAGGGAGAAGCGGCGCGCGTATTCGACGCACCGCAGGTGCAGGATCTTCGCGCCGCAGGCCGCCATCTCCATCATCTCGTCGTACGAGATCCGCGGAATCTGGCGAGCCGCGGGCACGATGCGCGGATCGGCGGTGAAGATGCCGTCGACGTCGGTGTAGATCTCGCAGACGTCGGCCTCGAGCGCCGCCGCCAGGGCGACCGCCGTGGTGTCGGAGCCGCCCCTGCCGAGCGTCGTGATGTCTTTGGTGTCCTGCGAGACGCCCTGGAACCCGGCCACGATCGCGATGTGGCCCTGGTCGATCGCCTCCTTGATGCGGCTCGGCGTCACGTCGATGATGCGCGCCTTGCCGTGCGTGGAGTCGGTGATCACGCCCGCCTGCGAGCCGGTGAACGAGCGGGCCTCGTGGCCGAGGTTGGCGATCGCCATCGCCAGCAGCGCCATCGAGATGCGCTCGCCCGAGGTCAGCAGCATGTCGAGCTCGCGTGCAGGAGGCAGCGGCGACACCTGCTCGGCCAGGTCGAGCAGCTCGTCCGTCGTGTCGCCCATCGCGGAGACGATCACGACCACGTCGTTGCCGGCTTTTTTCGTCGCGACGATCCGCTGCGCGACCCGCTTGATGCAGGACGCGTCGGCGACGGACGAACCACCGTACTTTTGCACAACGAGCGCCACGAGAGTCTCCCGGTTTGGACTGTGAGCTGCCAGTCTATCCGGGGCGTCTCGTGCGGCTGGTGGGTCGTACCAGTATGTGGATACTCAGACCGAGGTCGTTTCCTCCGCCACGTCGAGACGGGAATGCGCCGCGAGGGCCTGCAGCGCGCGCATCGCGGCGCCCGCGTGGTTGCCCCACGTGTTGAAGTAGGAGTATTGCCACCACCACAGCGCCTCGTGCGGCCGGCCCGCGTGATAGTGGCGCAGCCCGTGGATGAGGTCGGCGGCGACCGCGGTCAGGTCGTCGGAGAGCCGGTACGGCGTGACGGCCGTGTCCTTGTACGGGTCGAACACCTCGACGTAGTCGTCGACCGCCTCCAGCCGCTCGGCCAGCGCCGTGCGCACCCCGTCGATGTCGGGGTCCTCGCTCATCGGCGGCTCGTAGTTGCCCGACAGGATCACGTCGCGGTTCGCGCCCAGCTTGGCGCCCGCGAGGCTCACCTGGGCGACCTCCACCAGCAGGATCGACCAGATGGCGTCGCCGCCCTCGCCGCCCGCCATCCTGGTCAGACCGTCCACGTAGTTCTGCGCGTGCCCGGAGATCTCTTCCGCCAGAGCACTCCACTGGTCAGACATCCAGCAGCCTCCGTCCTTCGAACGCGCGGCCCAAGGTGACCTCGTCGGCGTACTCGAGATCACCGCCCACAGGCAGACCGCTGGCCAGTCGTGTCACTTTGACGCCCATCGGCTTGACCAGACGGGCGAGGTAGGTAGCCGTCGCCTCGCCCTCGAGGTTGGGGTCGGTGGCGAGAATGAGCTCGGTGACCCGGCCGTCGGCCAGGCGCGTCATGAGCTCACGGATGCGCAGGTCGTCGGGGCCGACCCCGTCGATGGGGCTGATGGCGCCGCCCAGCACGTGGTAGGTGCCGCGGAACTCGCGCGTCTTCTCGATCGCCACGACGTCCTTCGACTCCTCGACGACGCAGATGACGTGGGTGTCGCGGCGGGCGTCGCGGCAGATGCGGCACTCCTCCTCGGAGGCCACGTTGCCGCACACGCGGCAGAAGCGCACCTTCTCCTTGACCTCCAGCAACGCGTGCGCCAGCCGCTTGACGTCGGCTGGATCGGCCGCCAGCAGGTGGAACGCGATCCGCTGCGCGCTCTTGGGACCGACGCCGGGCAGCAGCCCCAGCTCGTCGATCAGGTTCTGGACGACCCCTTCGTACATGCCTAGAACCCTGGCAACTGTCCGAGGCCGCCGCCGCCCAGCCCCTGCGCGAGCGGGCCGAGCTTTTCCTGCTGCAGGTCGGCGGCCGCGCGTACGGCGTCGCGGACGGCCGCGATCACCAGGTCGGCGATCGTGTCGGCGGTGTCCTGCGCGTCGCTCGCGTCGATCACACTCGGGTCGATCTTGAGCTCCAGCAGCTCGCCCGAGCCGTTGACGACGGCCGTGACCAGGCCGCCGCCGGCCGAGCCCTCGATCTGCGCGTCGTTGAGCTCCTGCTGGGCGCTCACGAGCTGCTGCTGCATGAGCTGGGCCTGCTCCAGCAGCTGCTGCAGGTTGACATCCCCTGGGTTCACCGTCGTGCGCTCCTCGTGGCTCCGCGTTCTTGACTGCCACGAGCCTACGGTGTTTGGGCGGCGTCATGTACTGGGGTGTCCCCTTGTTTCGTGGCCTTTTCCCCGTACGAGATGCGAATTGCGCTCCTCGATGCCCCTCATGGCGGGCTTTTCCGGTGTGGAAGCGCCGTCCTGACCAGGCCCTCATGACCATGTTCTGTCGTGTGTCGGCGTGTTCTGGCCGGATCTCGGCCCCCCTCCAGCGTCCGAGACCCGGCCACCACGTCGGCGGAGCGGCCGCACCACGCCGACGCGTTGGTCAAGAAAGCTAGCGGGGGCAACGTTGCACACACGTTGCGTTCATTCAATCACCCTCCGCAATCCCCCGAACGACTTGCGCTTATGGCTCATAAGACGGATGCTCTACTTGACTACTTGGAGTGACCGATGAGTTACCCCCATCTCGACGCGTACTCCCGCCTGCTGCGCGGGGCCTACGAAGCCGTCGCCGCCGGCCAGAGCTGGCCGCACGCGCCCCGCCGCCTGATCAAGGCATCCTGGCTCCGCTCGCTCGACGCCGGCATCGATCTCGAAGGCACGAGCGCGCCGCTCGTCATCGACCCCTCCCACATCAGGGACCTGCGCGACGACCACCCGCTGCGCCCGCTGCTCCCGCTGCTCGCCCAGACCCTGGCCGGGCTCGCCGACGCCAGCGGCCACGTCATGATCGTCACCGACGGTGACGGGCACGTGCTGTGGCGCGAGGGAAACCACACCACGCTGTCGCGCGCCGACGGCATCGGCCTGGCCGACGGTCACCAGTGGAGCGAGCAGCACGTCGGCACCAACGGCATCGGCACCGCGCTCGCCACCGGCCGGCCCGTCCACGTCTTCTCCGAAGAGCACCTCATGCGGGTGCTGCACGTCTGGTCCTGCAGCGCCGCCCCCATCACCGACCCCGACTCCGGCCGGGTCATCGGCTGCGTCGACATCAGCGGCACCTCCCGCAGCCTCCACCCCGCCACCGTCGCCCTCGTCGCCACCACGGCCAAGCTCGCCGAGACGCAGCTCGCGCTGCGCATGCACGAGCGCGACGAACGCCTGCGCCGCCGCTACGAGTCGCTGCGCAGCCGGCCAGGGGTCCTGCTGTCGGCCACCGGCCGCGTCATCTCCGGCGACCCGGCCGGCGACCTCGGCGAGCGCGTCCACCTCGACGAGCGCACCCACTTCGCCGGGCGGCGCATGATCCTCAGGGACGGCAGCGTCGCCCTGCTCGAGCCCTTCTCCGACGGCTACCTCCTGCGGCCCGCTCTGCCCACCGCCCCTCCGCTGCTCACGCTTTCCTTCCTCGGCGAGCGCCCGCCCTCCGCCTCCTACGGCGACCGCGACCGCCCCTTGTCGCTGCGGCACGCCGAGATCCTCACGCTCCTCGCCCTCCACCCCCACGGCCTGACCGCCGAGCAGCTCTCCTTCCACCTCTACGGCGACGACGGCAACCCCGTCACCATCCGGGCCGAGATCCACCGGCTCCGCGCCCAGCTCGGCGACGCCATCGCGGCGAAGCCGTACCGGCTGACCTGCCCCGTCGAGGCCGACTTCCTCGCGCTGCGCCGCCTGCTGCCCGCCGGCGACCCCGCCAGCCTCGCCCGCTCCTACCCCGGCCCGCTGCTGCCCCGCTCGGAGTCACCGGAGATCCGCCGCGAACGCGACGAACTCGAAGCCCAGGTCCGCGCCTGCCTCCTGCGGCACGGGACACCCGAGGACTTGTGGACGTACGCACAGACCTGCAACGGCCGCGACGACTACGAGATCTTGGAACGCCTCGCCGCCCTCCCCCCGACCGACCCCCGCAGCGCCGCCGCCCGCTCCCGCCTGCTCTCCTGACCCCGCCCACCACCGGCTACGCGAAACCCCGCCGCGCTCAGCCGACCCGCCTCCGGCCTAGGAGCCACTCCTCTATACGGCAGCCACCTGCGGCCCCGGCCGCCCGACCGAGCTACCAGACGGACCGCGCCCCTCCTACCGGGCAGTCGCCTGCCGGCTCGGCCGCCCGCTGCGGCCCGCAGTCACCCTCCCCCTCTTCTCAAGACGCCCGCCGAAGCGCCCGGCGAGGGTCAGGGGTGATCGATCTCGCCGATGACCTTGGCGCCCAGTTCGCGTTCGAGGAGGGCCATGCCTGAGAGGGCGACCGTGTCGGCGTCGGCGTCGTTGAGTGGGTCGACGTCGTCGGAGTCGGTGGCCTTGGTGCCGCGGCCGGGGATCGCGCTCGGCCACGCGGACGTCGACATGGACGTGGACGCGCCGCCCCTGGCGCCCGGGGCACGGGGACCGGCCGCGGCCGCGGCCTTGGCGGCCGAACGGGCGGCGGCGAGACCGCTGCCCGGACCGCTGGAGACGCGCTGCCCGGCGGGGACGGTCTGCGTCAGGTCAGGCCCGGGTGGGGAGCCGGGGCCCGGGTCGTCGTCGGGGGCGTCGGGCCAGGACTCGTCGGTGGTCGCGGGGGCCGCCGCCGATGGGCCGGCCGGAGGCTGGTCGGCGTCTTGCCCGCCGCCGTCGTCGGAGGACCCGTGTGAGGCCGTACGTCCCTGAGAGCCGGACGCGCCCTGCCCGCCGCCCTGAGCGGCGTCCGAGGCCCCGGGCGAACCGGCGGACCCCTGCGCGCTCTGGACGTTCGGCCCGTGCCCGCCGGAGGGCCCGTGACCACCCTGAGCACCGTTCGCCTGACCGCCCGGCGCACCCTGATGACCGCTCGCCTGACCACCGGACGCACCCTGATGGCCGTTCGCCTGACCGCCGGGCGTGCCCTGAGGACCCCCTTGCGCAGGGGGACGGGCGGGGCCACGGGACGCCTGCGGCATCGGGGAGCCCCCGACCACGGCCTCGACCCGCCACGTGCCGCCGAGCACGTCGCCCAGCGCGGCGGCCACGACGGCGTCCTTGCCACCGCCGGTGAAGTTCTTCATCGCACCGACCTGGGTGAAGCCGAGCGTGACGAGGTTGCCCTCCACGCCGACCACCTGAGCGTTGGTGCTCACGTTGGCCCAGACGACGATGCTGCGCTGCTTGAGCGCGGCCAGCACGGCGGGCCACTGCGACTGGAGACCACCGGCTCCGCCGGCGCTCGGGGCCGCGGCCGGAGGCGTACCGCCGGAAGGAGCCGCACTGGCGGCGGCGCTCGATGGAGCGGTCCCTGCGGACGCCGCACCGGCCCCCGGACGAACCGCCTCGGGCCAGTCATCACCGGAAGCCTGCCCGGCGCCCTTCGCGTCTCCGTCCGACCCGCCGGGACCCGCCACCTGAGCCCGCGCACCCGCCCCCGGCCCCTGCGCACCGGCAGCGACGGGAGCGTGCGCAGCGGAGGCGCCAGGCGTGGCAGAGGGGGCGGAGGAGGCAGGAGCCGTCGCGGCCGCCGCGGGGGCGTGAGCCACGGGCGCGGCGGAAGGAGCGGGGACGGCCGGGGCGGCTGCGGCGCGGGCCGCCATCTGGGCCACGGTGCCACCGCGTTCGAGCCGCTCGAGCCGCGCGAGCAACGCCCCTTCACCCTGCTCGGCGCCGGGCAGCAGCACGCGCGCGCACATCAGCTCGAGCAGCAGCCGCGGCGAGGTGGCGCCGCGCATCTCGGTGAGGCCCGCGTTGAAGACCTCGGCCGCGCGGGTCAGCTCGGCCGGGCCCATGGAGGACGCCTGCTGGACCAGGCGTTCGAGCTCGTCGGCCGGCCGGTCGAGCAGCCCGCTGGTGGCCGCCTCTGGGACGTTCGCCAGGATCACCAGGTCGCGGAAGCGTTCGAGCAGGTCGGAGGCGAAGCGGCGGGGGTCGTGGCCGCCCTCGATGACCCGGTTGACCGTGTGGAAGACCCGTCCGCCGTCACGGGCCGCGAACGCGCCGACGACCTCGTCGAGCAGGTCGCCGTCGGTGTAGCCGAGCAGGGAGACGGCCTTGGCGTAGGTGATGCCGTCGTCGTCGGCCCCGGCGAGCAGCTGGTCGAGGATCGACAGGGAGTCGCGGGCCGAGCCGGCGCCGGCGCGTACGACGAGGGGCAGCGCGGTGGGCTCGAAGGGCACGTTCTCGGAGGTGAGGATCTCCTCCAGCAGCCCCCGGAGCGTCGCGGGCGGCATGAGCCTGAACGGATAGTGGTGGGTACGCGACTTGATGGTGCCGATGACCTTTTCCGGCTCCGTCGTCGCGAAGATGAACTTCAGGTGCGGCGGGGGCTCCTCGACGAGCTTGAGCAGCGCGTTGAAACCCTCGCGGGTCACCATGTGCGCCTCGTCGATGATGTAGATCTTGTAGCGCGCGGACACGGGGGCGAAGAAGGCCCGCTCACGCAGGTCGCGCGCGTCGTCGACGCCACCGTGCGATGCGGCGTCGATCTCGATGACGTCGAGGTGGCCGGGGCCGGTGGGGGCGAGCGCGACGCACGACTCGCACTCGCCGCAGGGGTCGGGCGTCGGGCCCTGCTCGCAGTTGAGCGAACGCGCCAGGATGCGCGCGCTGGAGGTCTTGCCACACCCTCGGGGGCCGCTGAAGAGGAAAGCGTGGTTGATGCGGCCCGTACGCAACGCCTGCCGCAGCGGGTCGGTGACGTGTTCCTGACCCTTGACCTCGGCGAAGGTCCCGGGTCGGTACTTGCGGTAAAGCGCAAGGCTCATGCGACCATCCCGCCTGCGAGGGGGCTCTCAACGAAGAGACCCCCCGCACACCCGCCAGAGCCCGCTTATCCTTGCTGCCTTCCGGCCCTGGGGAGGTTCACAGGATGACGCCGCGCGAGGGGTCCCTGGACAGTCTAGCCGGATGCCGCAGTGCTCGCTCCACCCCGCGCGAACCCGCCCGGCCGGAAATTCATGGTCTTGGCACCCCTGGAAGTCCGGTAAGCTCGTCGGCGGAGGATTCGCCTAGTGGCCGAGGGCGCACGCTTGGAAAGCGTGTATAGGGCAACCTATCGGGGGTTCAAATCCCCCATCCTCCGCGCCTGGTTGAGGCAGTAACGCGAAGGGGCCGACCCCATCCAAGTCGGCCCCTTCGTCGTTCCCGGCCTCGGCCGCATGCAGCGGAGCCGGCGCTCGATCCGCTCGGCGCCGACCACTTCACCGACGGCTCCCGGCCGTGAACGATCTGCCGGCGAACTCCAGCTGAAGTACCGCGTGACGAACTGCAGGACCGCCCCCCGGGGGGTGGTGTCATGATCTCGGTGGCGCCTCGTCGATGGGATCCCCGATGCCTGCTCGCTCGCTCGTGCTGCTGATCGCCGCGCTCTTATTGGGCGGCCTCGCGGCCTTCGCATACGTCCAGGACTCGAGCCTGGTGCTCCTGCGGGAGCATCTCAATCATCCGTTCGCGTTCAGCGTGCTGGCCTGCACGCTGGTCGTGCTGGCCGCGCTCGGGCTCCGGTGGAAGTGGCTACGGGCACTGGTCATCATCCTCGCCGGGCTGGCCGGGAGTGGGGCGCTGCTCATCGGCCTGTTCCTCGCCGCACTCGGCTCGCAGGAGGACATCGGCTTCGTGGACGGCCCTGACCCGTACCGGGTCCGGCTCCAGCAGTCGATGGCCGGGCTCGGGCCGGACAGCATCACGTGGCTCAGCCTGCGCAGGGACGACGGGCTCCTCAGCAGGGAGTGGCACGTCGCCTGCTTCAACGGTGACGACCCGGCCGACGCCTACGAGTCGGTCAGGTGGACGGGGACGAGTTCATTCGAGATCAGAGTGAACGATGAGCGGACGTTCCCCGTGTCCCTGGATCCCGCATCCGGCCGACCCAAGACCACGGTCGCGGTCAACTGCTGACAGCGGGCCGGACGACGCCGTTCGCTGAGCCCCTGACACCATGATCCGCAGCCGAGACGAACGCCACTGGGAGGTGCCCCCGTGCACAACCACGCACCCGTCGACTACGACTGCCCGTTCTGCGACCTCCCCTCGGAGCGCGAGCCCGACGTGGTCTACCGCGACGAGCGGGTCTTCGCGATGATCTGTCCGCGCTGGTGGCCGCGGAACCCGGGGCACCTGCTGATCATCCCCGTCGCCCACCACGAGAACCTGTACGACCTCCCCGCCGCCGACGGCCACGCCATCTTCGACGCCACCCAGCTGCTGGCCCGCGCCATGCGCACCGCGTACGACTGTGCCGGCGTCTCCACCCGCCAGCACAACGAGCCCGCGGGCAACCAGGACGTCTGGCACTTCCACCAGCACCTCTTCCCCCGCTACCCGGGCGACGACCTCTACCGCACACCCCCGCAGCCCGACTGGCTCCCCGCCGACCGCCGCCGCGCCTACGCCGACCTGCTGCGCGCGGCACTCGCCTCGTGAGCGTTCAGGAGGCCACGATGGCCTTGGAGCGGTCGGTGGCCATGGTGACGGCGAAGACGCCGAGCACCGTGCCGGTGAGGTAGCGCTGGACGCGGACCCAGACGGGGCGGCGGGCGAGGAACGCGGCGAGGCTGCCGGCCGTGATCACGATCAGGCCGTTGACCAGGGTGCCGATGGCCACCTGGACCGAGCCGAGCGCGATGCTCTGCAGCAGGACGTGTCCCATCGACGGGTCGATGAACTGCGGGAGCAACGACAGGTACAGGATGGCGATCTTGGGGTTGAGCAGGCAGGTCAGCAGGCCCATCGTGAACAGCTTGCCGGGGCGTTCGACGGGCAGCTCGCGCGGCTCGAAGGCGGAGGCGCCGCCCGGGCGGACGGCGTTCCAGGCCAGCCAGAGCAGGTACGCGGCGCCGGCGAGCTTGAGCGCGGTGTAGGCGGCCGGTACGTACGCGAAGACCGCCGTCAGTCCGAGGCAGGTCGCGATGAGGTACGTCGTGAACCCGAGGAACACCCCGACCAGCGAGATGAACCCCGATTTGCGGCCCTGGGTGATCGAGCGCGACACCAGGTAGATCATGTTGGGCCCGGGCGTCAGCACCATGCCCAATGAGACCAGCGCGATCCCGATCATGCCAGCAGTCATAGCGGCAGAGTAACTGACATATCGGGAAAAATCGCATCCGTACAGATTGCTCTGCGTAATCATTCCACTACGGGGCAGGACTGCGGCCGGAGGCTTCGATGCAGTTCGACGACGACAAACCGCTCGACCCGTCGCAGGTCGAGGACGCCCGCGCGTCGGGCCCCCGGCCCGGCGGCGGGTTCGGCAGGATGCCCGGCGGCTGCATGTTGCCGATCAGCGGCCGGGGCGGCGGGTGCCTGCTGCTCATCCTGGCGGTGGGGGCGATGTTCCTGTTCGGCATCATCCCGACGTCCTTCACCGGAGATCCTGGCGAGCAGGGCGATCCGGGCGGGCAGGGCGGCGGGCAGGCGCCGAGCGCCCCCGCCACCGGCAACCTGGCCGAGCGCTGCAAGACCGGCGCCGACGCCGACCAGTCGGAGGACTGCCGGGTGGTCGGGACGGTCAACAGCATCCAGACGTACTGGCGGCGGGCGCTGCGCGACGGCGGGGAGACGTACCGGCCGGCCAAGACCGTGCTGTTCACCAGGGCCATCGAGACGGGCTGCGGCGCGGCGGACTCGGCGGTGGGGCCGTTCTACTGCCCGGCCGACCGCCGGGTCTACCTCGACCTGACCTTCTTCGACACGCTCCAGCGCGACTTCGGGGCCGAGGGCGGGCCTTTCGCGCAGGCGTACGTGATCGCCCATGAGTACGGACACCACGTACAGAACCTGCTCGGCACCATGGACCAGCGGGGCCGCGACAGCCGGCCCGGCGCCGACAGCCCTTCCGTACGTCTGGAGCTCCAGGCCGACTGCTACGCCGGCGTCTGGGCCCGCAACGCGGTCAAGACCGGCTTCTACGAGCAGCCGTTCTCGCAGAACGACATCCAGCAGGCGCTCAGCGCGGCGGCGGCCGTCGGCGACGACAGCATCCAGCGGCGCTCCCAGGGCCGCGTGACGCCGGACGCGTTCACGCACGGCACGTCGGAGCAGCGCGAGAAGTGGTTCAGCACCGGGTACGACAGCGGCGACCCCCAGCGGTGCGACACGTTCTCCGGGCGGATCTGAGCCTGGCTCGATAGAGAGGTCCTGGTTCGGGGCAGTCTGTCCTGCGGGCAATACCCCAGAAAGGGATGTCAGCATGGACTTCAGGGACCAGGCGGACCTCGACGCCTCGCAGGTGGAGGACGCGGGAGGAGGCGGCGGCTTCTCCGGCTTCTCCGGTTTCCCCGGGGGTGTGGTGGTCGGCGGTGGCGGGATCGTCGGCCTGATCGTGCTGGTGCTGGTGTTCGTCCTCAACAACGTGAGCGCCGAGCCGGGGCAGGGCAGGCCGCCCGCCGATCTGTCGGCGCGGTGTCAGAAGGGCAAGGACGCGGACCAGTCGGAGAAGTGCCGGGTGGTGGGCGTGGTCAACAGCATCCAGGACTACTGGAAGCAGGACATTTCGGAATATCGGGCGGCGAAGACCGTCCTCTACTCGGGACGGTTAAGGACCGCCTGCGGCTCCGCGAGTTCCTCCGCCGGCCCCTTCTACTGCCCCGGCGACCAGCGCGTCTACCTCGACCTCAGCTTCTTCGACCAGCTCCGATCCCAGTTCGGCGCCAAGGGCGGGCCCTTCGCGCAGGCGTACGTGATCGCCCACGAGTACGGACACCACGTACAGAATCTCCTCGGCGCCCTCGACGGCGGGAGCTCGGTCGCGGTCGAGCTGCAGGCCGACTGCTACGCCGGCGTCTGGGCCCGCAACGCGGTCAGCACCGGCTTCTACGAGCAGCCCTTCACCTCCGCCGAGATCTCCGAGGCGCTCGACGCCGCCGCGGCGGTCGGCGACGACAGCATCCAGCGGCGCACGACCGGAAGAATCGATCCTGAATCGTTCACCCACGGCAGCTCAGGGCAGCGCGTGGCCGCGTTCAAGCGCGGATACGAAAACGGCGCCCCCACCGACTGCGATCTCCAGAACCCGGCCTGACGCGACCGGACAACGCGAGGAATCGGATTCTCTCCTAAAATCGGGGGGGTGATCTTCAAGCTGGTCGGCGACGGACGCCCTTATCCCAACCACGGTCTGACGAACCGCGATTGGGCCCAAATCCCTCCACGGCAGGTCCGGCTCGACTCGTTGATCACCACGAAGGCCATGCTGGACCTGCACTCGCTGCTCGCGGCCGACTCCACGTTCTACGGGGATCTCTTCCCGCACGTGGTGCAGTGGCAGGGCGAGCTCTATCTGGAGGACGGCCTGCACCGAGCGTTGCGGGCCGCGCTGCACCAACGATCGATCCTGCACGCCAGGGTCCTCGAACTGCCCAACTGAGAAAGGGGGGCGCCGCGAATCTCGCGGCGCCCCCTTTGATTTTTTTCCGCCAACATCATTTTCCGGCCGTGAACGACCGGTGAACACGATTACGGTTGTCGCCCGCCGCATGGTCCTCGGACATGCGAAAGGGCCCCCGAGATCTCGGAGGCCCTTCGGCGTGGCGGTGGTGGTGGGATTTGAACCCACGGATGAGTTGCCCCATCACACGCTTTCGAGGCGTGCGCCCTCGGCCACTAGGCGACACCACCGCGGAAGAGCTTACCGGATCCTGCGCGTAGCGAAGAACCGCTTTAGGGCCGCACCGCACTCTTCTGCGAGCACGCCCATGACGACCTCGGGCCGATGATTGAGCCTGCGGTCGCGTACGACGTCCCAGAGCGAGCCCACGGCGCCGCCCTTCTCGTCCGTGGCGCCGTACACGATCCGCTCCACCCTGGCCAGCACCGCGGCGCCCGCGCACATCGTGCACGGCTCCAGCGTCACCACGAGCGTGCAGCCCCCGAGCCGCCACTCGCCGCGCCGTGCGGCGGCCGCGCGCAGCGCGAGCACCTCGGCGTGGGCCGTCGGGTCCGCCGTGGACTCGCGATCGTTGCCCGCCCTGGCCAGCACCTCGCCGTGCTCGTCGAGCACGACCGCGCCGACGGGGATCTCACCCCTCGCGGCGGCCGAACCGGCCTCCGCCAGGGCCAGACGCATGGCGTCCTCGTACGTCACCGCAACCGGTCGAGCTCGTCCGCGAACGACAGCCGCTCGGCGATCACCGACAGGATGTCGGCCGGCAGCATGCCCTCCTCCATGCTCAGCTCAAGCAGCTCCTCGGAGCTCACTCCCAGGTCGCTGAGCAGCTCGAAGTCGCCCGCCGGGCGTACGCCGAGCCCGTTGCCCTCCTTGTCGGGCGCCACCCCGGCGAACTCGGCGAACAGCTCGCCGAGATTGTCGGCCACGACGGCGTGCACGTCGGACAGGAAGACCCGCGGCTCCTCGATGCCGTGATAGCGGGCGATCGCGAACCACTCGTCCTCGACCTCGACGCACAGCAGGGCTAGCTCGTCGCCGGAGAGTCCCAGCGTCTCCGTGACGGCGTCACCGAAGTCGTCGACGATCTCGGCGTCCCCGAGATCGACCTCGGCACCGTTCCAGCCGTCAGAGGTCCTGACGAAGGCCGCAGAGAAGGTGTTGGACGCCATGTCCGCGCTCCAGGGGGGTCAGCCGAAGACCGATTCGATGGCACGCTCGAACGGCTCGGAGAACCCCAGCCGCGCGGCGATGCTGGACAGCACATCTTCGGGAAGCAGGTCAATGTCGCCGGAGAGGATGCCCAGCTCCATCTCGTCCAACCCGAGATCGGCGAAGATCGACAGATCTCCTGCGGGGAGCACGGTCTCCTCGTCCTGGAGGATCTCGTCGAGCTCCTCCTCGTCCGGCACGGGGACGTCGAGGTAGTGAAGGACCTGACGGGCCAGCGGGAAGTCCCACGAGGCGGCGATGTCGGACAGGAACACGTCGACCCGGTCGCCGATGACCCTGAGCGCCACGAAGAACTCGTCGCCGACCGCGATCAGCCCGATCGTGCCGCTCTCGCTCGGCTGCTGCTTCAGGGCATGGATGAGCCCGTGCAGGTCGGACGTGAGCGTGACCGGCAGGAGCTCGGCCTGCCAGCACTCGTCCTCGCGATAAACCACGATGGCGAAGTCGAGAGCGTCTTCGTCTGTCATCGCCATCCCCACCCGACCTCTGACACGGCAGATATCACCAGGACCCAATCGTTCCAGAACCGGCCACCGGGCGTGTGCCTCTCCGACCAAATTGTGATCAAAACCAAAGATGTGATGCCCCCGCACCCCTCCCGTCACGTTCGACCCTCCCCGCCGCGCCGGTTCCCGGCCTTCGGGGGGAGGGAGGAGGAAGCGCAGCCCAGCGCCCCCACCCGCACGCCTGCCACTCCCCGGCCGCGAGACTTCCCGTCCTTTGAGAAGGAGAGGAGGCCACTCCCCCGGGCACGCGGCTCTCCGTCCCTTGGAGAGGAGAGCCACTCTCCCGGACGCGGGACTTCCGTCCTTTGGGCAGAAGAGGAGGCCGCTTCCCCGGAACGGGGGACCTTCCGGCCTCCAAGGAGGGGCGGAGGCTGGTCTTTCCCGTGCTGCTGGCATGGCGGGTTGAGGGGCTGGTGGGGGGTCGATAGCAGGGTTGGGCAGGAGATAGCGTTGGGTGCCATGGAGACCCTCGTCGTCGATCATCCGCTCGTGGCCCACAAACTCACCACGTTGCGTGATGTCCGCACCGACTCGCCCACCTTCCGCAGGCTCGCGGACGAGCTGGTGACGTTGCTCGCCTACGAGGCCACGCGCGACGTCCGGGTCAGCGAGGTCACCGTGCAGACGCCGGTGGCGCAGGCCGAGGGGGTGCGGATGGCGAAGCCGTACCCGCTGGTGGTGCCCATCCTGCGGGCCGGGCTGGGCATGCTCGACGGCATGATGCGGCTGCTGCCGACGGCCGAGGTCGGGTTCCTCGGCATGATCCGCAACGAGTCGACGCTGCAGGCCGAGACGTACGCGACGCGCCTGCCCGACGACCTGTCCGGGCGCCAGTGCTACGTCGTCGACCCCATGCTGGCCACCGGTGGCACGCTGGCGGCGGCGGTGCAGTTCCTGTTCGACCGGGGCGCGGTCGACGTCACGGCCCTGTGCCTGCTGGCGGCCCCCGAGGGGCTGGCGTACATGGACAAGGTGTTCGCCAACTCCGGCAAGCCGATCCGGGTGGTCACGGCGGCCCTGGACGAGCGGCTCAACGAGAACGGTTACATCGTTCCCGGGCTCGGTGACGCCGGCGACCGCCTCTACGGCGTCGTCTGACGCACTCTCCGAGCCTCACCCCCACGTCCGAACCCCCGCCCCACGAGCCTCACCACGCGCCGCCCCCTCCGGAGCGGCGCCCATCCGCCCCGGGAAAGTTCTCTCGGAAAAGTCCACGACCCGTCACGACACGTCATCACTTCGTTACATACTGTGGTTGGGTGGGTACGAAGAGACTGGAAGACATCTTCCGCATGCGCGTGGGGGCACGATGAGCGAGCACACCGAGGCGGACCCGACTCCGTACGCCGACGTGGAGACGGTGCTGTGCGACGAGTTCGCCGGCATCCACTCCGCGACCACGGTAACGCGCTGCGTGGAGGCGGCGCACTACGGCGCGCTGGAGGTCACCGGCTACGCCCATCCGAGCCTCGTGGAGCGCATCGCGCGTAAACATCTACACGTCCTGGCTCTGGTGGCCAGCGACCGCGGCTAAGCAAGATCAGAACTTACCTGCCAAGTTACCTTTACCCCGGCATCCGGGTGGGTAATGTATAGGGCGGGTGGAGTGGGTAAGTGGGTACGGAGGCGACGGTGCAGGTCAAAAAGGTCCTCACATACGGTGGTATCGCATTTGTTGCGTACTACCTGTTCGCGCGACCAGCTGACGCCGCAGACGCGGTGAAGGGAGCGTTCGACACGGTGTTCAACGCGGCCGACTCGCTGGCCCAATTCGTGAACAGCCTCTCATGAGACTTGTGACCCACGGGGACTCTGCTCCATCGTCGGTCAACCGCTACCTCCTCCCCCAGGAACAACAGGTCATCATGGTGCGGCGGCATCCCGCCATTCTGCTGCGCCCGGTCGCCGAGGTGCTCGGCGGCCTCATCGTCGCCGGGCTCCTCAGCAGATTCTTCGGCGGTGGCGAGGCGGGCGGCACGGCCCTGGTCGTCGTCTGGTGGTTGTGGCTGCTGTTGCTGATCCGCTTCGTGTGGAAAGCCGCGGAGTGGTCGGTCGATTACTTTGTGGTGACATCCAAGCGAATGCTGCTCACCACCGGCCTCATCACGCGCAAGGTCGCGATGATGCCATTGGGCAAGGTCACCGACATGAGCTTCCAGAGATCTCTGCTTGGGCGCATGCTCGGTTACGGTGAGTTCATCCTCGAATCGGCCGGTCAGGATCAGGCTCTGTCAACGGTCGAATACATTCCGTATCCGGAGACGCTCTACCTAGAGGTCTGCCAGATGCTTTTCCCCGGCAAGGACGACGGGGACGATTAATCTCGACGTGGTCAAATTCTTCACGCGGGGATACCAGATTCGGGTACTTCATGCAATCATTGCGTGTTGTTGACCCTTCCCCGCCTTGAGAGATGAGATGCCGAGTCAGGGAACCATCGGTGACCGCGTCCGTGGATTGCGGCTGAACAGGCGGATGTCTCAGGCCCAGCTGGCCGGACCCGACCTGTCGGACAGTTATGTCTCGCTCATTGAGTCGGGTAAGCGTACGCCGACTCCTGTGGTTGCCCGGCTCCTGGCCGAGCGGCTCGGATGCACGACGGAGTTCCTCCTTCACGGGATCGAGCCTCGCCAGCGCATCGACACCGAGCTCGGCCTGCGCCATGCCGAGCTAGAACTCCAGCACGGCGACCCCGCCACCGCCGCGGACCGGTTCACGGAGATCGTGAAGGCCGCGGACGAGGAGAACGCGATGCTGACCGCGCAGGCGCGGTTCGGCAGGGCGCGTGCCCTCGAGGCCCAGGGGCGGCTCGGGCAGGCGGTGGAGGCGTTCGAGAGGCTGCGCAGAGAGGCGGCGGCTCACCCTGAGCGGCTGGCCGACCTGCCGCTCACGATCGCGTTGAGCCGCTGCTACCAGCAGGCCGGCGACCGGCTGCGGGCCCGCGACCTCGCGGCCACGGCGCTGGCGCAGGCCGAACGGCTGCGGATCACCCAGGGCGAGCTGGCCGTCGAGCTGGCCGCGGCCCTTGTCGAGGCGCGTGGTGAGAGCGAGACCGACTCCCCCGCGCTGGCCTACGTCAAGCAGGTGCTCGACACGGCGGGCGTCCCTCAGGTTGTGGACCGTTCCGCCGAGATCCGGGCTCTGTGGCACGCGAGTGCCGCCGCCGCGGCGGGCGAGGACTCCGCGCTGGCCGTCGCGCTGGCCGACGACGCCATCATGGCCGGGCGGCCGACCCGGCTCGCGCTGGTGCTGGCCGGGGCCGCCATGCACTGGGCCAGGATGGGCGTGGGACCGATCGAAGAGGCCGAGCGGCTGGCCGGCGAGGCCGTCAGCGCGTTCTCCGTCTTCCCCGCCACGGCGCGCGAATACGGCGAGAGCCTGATCGTCCACGCGCGGGTGAAGCTGCGTGCCGGCGACCTGGTGGGCGCGGGCGAGCTGGCCGTCAAGGCGTCCGGGCTCGACCACGACGGCAGCGGCACCACCGCGGCCGAGGCGCACCTGGTGCTGGCCACCGTCGCCTTCGAGCAGGCGGGCGACGCCTCCGGTCAGCTGCGCGACGCGTACGAGCTGCTCGACACCCTCGACCGGCCGGTGTTCGGCTCCGATCGGCAGGCCGCGCGGTGCTGGCGTGAGCTGGGCGACCTTTATGGCAGGGGCGAGTCCAGGGCACTTCAGACGGCGGCATATCGTAAAGCCCTCGAAGCTGCCGGAGTTCGCTCCGCCATGGCAGGGGTGACGATTGACGCCACAGTTTCTCGCTGACCCTCCGGGAGCTCCAGATTTGGCCTATTGAGTCTGGAATAATTAGGGTCTACCAGTCATTGACTCATAGGATGATTGGCTTTCCCGGAGGAGGCGGACTGTGAGTCTGCGTACGGCGCAGCGGGCTTCGCTCGTCGACCAGGTGATCGATCAGCTCAAAGAGCAGATCACCTCAGGGTCGTGGCCGATGAACGGCAAGATCCCGACCGAGACCGCGCTCGCCGAGCAGCTCGGAGTGGGTCGCAACACCGTTCGGGAGGCCGTGCGCGCGCTCACGCACGCCGGATTGCTCGAGTGCCGTCAGGGGGACGGCACTTACGTCCGCGCGACGAGCGAGCTGTCCGGCGCGATGCTGCGACGGCTGCGCCAGGCGGAGCAGCTGGAGATCCTCGAAGTACGCCGTGCGCTGGAGGTCGAGTCCGCCCGGCTGGCCGCCACCCGGCGTACGGATGAGGATATCCGGCGCATCGAGGCGGCGCTGGCCGAGCGGGAGCGGGCCTGGGAGCTCGACGACCCCGACTTCTTCGTGGAGGCCGACCTGGCCTTCCACATGGCGGTCGCGCACGCGACCCACAACCTCGTGCTGATCGACCTCTACGAGGACTTCTCGGCGGCCCTGCGGGCCAGCATCACGGCCGCGGGCACGTCGCTGAACAAGAACTACATCCCCCACGAGGCCATCGCCAGGGCCATCGCGGCCGGCGACGCCGCGGCGGCGGAGCGTGCCGGTCACGCCTGCATGGAGCACATCCTCATCGCGCTCACCGAGTCCTGAGCCGCTCGCGGGGAGCGCGGGGAGCATGGACAGGAGCCGGCGCACCCAGGAGGACCCCGATCTGGGGATGCTGAGCGGGCGCACGTTGTTCGGGCTGCAGCGGGAGCTGTTCGCCGCGCTGGCCGAGCAGGGACATCCGGGGCTGCGGCCGCGCCACGGCGCCGTGCTGGCCTACCTCGACGACGACGGCAGCCGCGCGACGGACCTCGCCGCGCGCTCGGGCCGGCACAAGCAGGTGATCGGCACGCTGGTGGACGAGCTGGTCGAGCTCGGCTACGTGGAGCGCCGGCGCGACCCCGCCGACCGGCGCGCCAAGCTGATCGTGCCCACCGAGAGGGGGCGCGACTTCATCGTGCGCTCCGACGCCATCCTGGCCGAGCTGGAGGCGGCCCACGCGCGGGCCGTGGGCGAGCAGGCGTACGCGGAGTTCAAGCGGGTCTTCAGGCTGGTCGCCGCCCGTCAGGCGGCGCTCACGTCTGACGCAGGGACATGACGAGGTAGCGGAAGGCCGGCTGGGCGTCGCCCGGCACGTCTTGGATGAGCGCGGGCCTGGTGGGCGACTCGAGGTTGATGCGGGCCAGCTCGGTCTCGATGCCGGTGAGCCCGTCGAGCAGGAACTGCGACTGGAAGGCGATCTGGATGTCGTCGCCGCGCAGCTCGCACGGCACGACTTCGGTGCCGCGGCCGATGTCGCCGCCGCCCGCCTGGATCAGCACCTGCCCCTGGCTGAACGACAGCCGCACCGCGGTGTTGCGTTCGGCCACGAGGGCCACCCGCTTGATCGCGTTGACGAACGGCGCCACCGCGATGTCGGCCCTGATCGACCACTCGGACGTGAGCCGCGCGCGGTAGTCGATGAACTGCTCGTCGAGCAGCCGCACGGTGGTGCTGCGGCCGACGCTCTCGAACCCGGCGACCCCGTCGCCCATGGCCACGGAGACCTCGCCGCCGCGCAGCGACTTGGCCACCTCGACGAGCACCCGGGCGGGCACCATGGCGGAGACGGCGACGTCGGGGGCGGCCGGACGCCAGGTGAAGTCGCGGGCGGCGATGCGGTAGCGGTCGGTGGCGGCCATGGCCACCGACTCGCCCTCGATGTCGACCCTGATGCCGGTGAGCATGGGCAGCGTGTCGTCGCGGCTGGCGGCCGGCGCGACCTGGCCGACCGCGGAGGCGAACACGCCGCCGCCGATGGCGCCGATGGCCGGCGGCATGGCGGGCAGGGCGGGGAAGTCTTCGACCGGCATGGTGATGAGGCCGAACTCGGCGCTGCCGCAGGTGAGCACCGCCTCGGCGCCCTCGGTGACCAGCTCGACGTCGTCGGCGGGCAGGCTGCGGCTGATCTCGGCGAGCAGCTTGCCGGGGATGAGCACGCGGCCCTCCTCGGACACCTCGGCCTCGATCGCGGCGCGCGCGGAGACGTCGTAGTCGAACGCCGACAGGGTGAGCTCGTCGGTCGCCTCCAGCAGCAGCCCGGACAGCACGGGCACCACGGGACGGCTGGGCAGGACTCGGGCAGCCCATGCCACCGCATCTGCCAGAACATCGCGGTTAACCCGGATTTTCACCTCATACCACCTTCTCGTCGCCGCCTGCCCTATGAAAATAGCCGGTGCCACCGACAACTCAGCGCAGTTCGGGGACAGGCGGTCAGCGGCTGTTGAGGTAGGCGAGCACGGCGAGCACCCGCCGGTTGTCGTCGTCGGACGGCGCCAGGCCGAGCTTGGCGAAGATGGAGGCCGTGTGCTTGGCCACGGCGCTCTCGCTCAGATAGAGGCGCTGGGAGATCGCCGCGTTCGAGCGTCCCTCTGCCATGGCCTCCAGGACCTCGCGCTCGCGTGGGGTGAGGCCGCCGAGCGGCTCCCGCTTGGCGTTGCTGGCCAGCAGCTTCGCGATCACCTCCGGGTCCATGGCGGTGCCGCCTGCGGCGACCCGGCGTACGGCGTCGATGAACTGCTCGGCGTTGAAGACGCGGTCTTTCAGCAGGTAGCCGATGCCGCCTGAGCCGTCGGCCAGCAGCTCGCGGGCGTAGAGCTGCTCGACGTGCTGGGACAGCACGAGGATGGGCAGCCCGGGCACCTGCCGCCTGGCCGTGAGCGAGGCCTGCAGGCCCTCGTCGGTGAGGGTGGGCGGCAGCCGTACGTCGACGATGGAGACGTCGGGGCGCAGCTCCAGCAGGCCCTTGAGCAGCTCGGGCCCGCTCTCGACGGCGGCGACGACGGTGAATCCGTGGGCCTGCAGCAGGTGGACGAGGCCGTCACGGAGCAGGTAGAGGTCTTCTGCGACGAGGACGCGGTTCATGGTTTCCAGGGCTTGACGAGCGTGAGCGGGGAGAAGTCTTGCATGAGACGCCCGTGGTCGTGGGTCGCCGGGATGCGGATGGCCATGACGTGCATGAAGACACCTACCGCGATCATGCCGATGATCGTCGGCCACTGCCAGGGCAGCGGCAGGTGCAGGGCGAGGAACCAGGTCTTCTCCTCGACGCCGAAGATCTTGAAGACGGCCGCCACGATCCCCTGGGGGAAGGTGGGGCACCAGGCCGTGGCCCAGAGGGCCGTCACGACGACCATCTTCCAGCGCGGCATCTTGCGGGCCGCGGCCTCGGGCACCGGCAGCACGCGAGGCAGCTCCATGGTGACCGTGGTCGGGCCGCCCGGCGGGCTGCGCAGGGCGAGCACGCCGTCGAAGGCCGCGATCCGCCGCTCGATGCCGGACAGGCCGCTGCCCTTGGACGGGTCGGCGCCGCCCATGCCGTCGTCCATGACCGTGACGCGCAGGTCGGCGCCGTGGGCGCTGATGTCCACGCTGACCTTCTGGGCGTCGCCGTGCCTGGCGGCGTTGGTCAGCAGCTCGCTGATCGCGAAGTAGACCGCCGCCTCCACCGGCGCCTCCGCCCGTTTCGGCAGGTCGGCGTCCACGGTGACGTGCATCGGGTGGTCCATGGCGAGGGCGCGTACGGCGTCGATCAGGCCGCGCTCGGCCAGCACCGGCGGGTGGATGCCGCGGATGACCCTGCGCAGCTCGGTCAGCGTCTCCGACGAGGCGTCCCTGGCCCTGGCCAGCAGCGCCTTGGCCGCGGCCGGGTCCTTTTCCACGAGCTCCTCGACCGCGCCCAGCGTCATGCCGATGGCGACGAGCCTGGCCTGCGTGCCGTCGTGCAGGTCGCGCTCGATCCTGCGCATCTCGGCCGCCTGGGAGTCGGCGGCCAGGTTGCGGGTGCGCGTGAGATGGCTGACCTGGCCGGCCAGGCGGCTGGCGGCGGTGGCGTCCAGCAGCAGCCGGCACCAGCGGGCGTAGATCGCCAGGCCGCGCCTCGGCACCAGCAGGAGCGCCGGGAGGAGCAGCAGCTTGACCAGCGGGTCGAGCAGCATCCAGCTCTGGTCGCGCCAGGTGCCCGGGTCGCCGAGCAGCCACTTGAACCGGTTGTTCCACTCGGGCACGCGGGGCGTCTTGTAGAGCGTACGGTCGGCGCGGTAGAAGCCGTCGGGCTGCGGCACGGGAGGCGGGGGCGCGGGCAGGTAGGGCGACTCGATGGTGACGCCGAGCCGTTCGGTGACCAGCCTGCGGTGCAGCTCGGCCATCCGCCTGACCAGCATCACCTGCGTCGGATACAGGAACACCATGCCGAGCGCGAACGACAGCATCAGCAGGAAACCGCTCACGACGATCATGGGCACCTGCAGGACACCGAGTGCCAGCAGCGTGACGACGTGACCGTACCTCTTGAGCATGACATCAGTCTGCGGCACCAGGAGGGGTCAGGTCACTGCACCTAAGTACACCCTTGCCGGGCATCTAGCGAGATTCCGCCCTCTTGTCCGCGTCCCTAGCGTCAATGGCATGAAAATCATCGAGGTCAGGAACCTGCGCAAGCAGTACCCCGATCACCTCGCGGTGGACGACGTGTCGTTCGAGGTGGCGGAGGGCGAGATCTTCGGCATCCTCGGGCCCAACGGGGCCGGCAAGACGACGACCGTCGAGTGCGTCGCCGGTCTGCGGCAGCGCGACGGCGGTACCGTACGCGTGGCCGGCCTCGACCCGGCGACCGACCGCGACGAGCTGCGCCGCGTGATCGGCATGCAGCTCCAGAGCGCCGCGCTGCCGGAGAAGATCAAAGTACGCGAGGCGCTCGACCTGTACGCCTCCTTCTACCCCGACCCCGCCGACTGGCACGAGCTGATCGACCGGGTGGGGCTCGGCGGCAAGCGCGATACCACGTTCAGGAACCTGTCGGGCGGGCAGCGGCAGCGGCTCTCCGTGGCGCTGGCCCTGGTGGGCAGGCCGCGCGTGGCCGTGCTCGACGAGCTGACCACCGGGCTCGACCCGCAGGCCCGCAGGGACACCTGGGAGCTGATCGAGCAGGTACGCGCATCCGGCGTGACCATCGTGCTGGTCACCCACTTCATGGAGGAGGCCGAGCGGCTCTGCGACCGTCTCGCCCTCATCGACGCCGGCCGCGTCGTCGCCACCGACACCCCCGAGGGGCTCATCGCCCAGGTGGGCGGCGACCAGCGGCTGCGCTTCCGCCCGTCCGCGCCGGTGGACGACGCCGTCCTGCTGGCGCTGCCCGAGGTGCGCGAGGTCACGCGGAGCGGCGAACAGGTCATCGTCAGCGGCTCGGGCAACCTCGCGCCCGCCGTCACCCTCGCCCTGGCCCACCACCAGATCGTCCCGGGAGACCTGCGCATCGAGCAGGCCACGCTGGACGACGCGTTCCTCGCGCTGACCGGAAGGAAGCTGTCATGAAGCTGCTCGTCACGGAGACCAGGCTGCACCTGAGGGAGTGGCCGCTGCTGTTCTTCACCATCGGGCTGCCGCTCGGGCTGCTGGTCGTGCTGGGGCTCAGCATCCCGTTCTTCACCGAGGCGGGCGCGGGCGGTGAGCGGTACGTGGACGCGCAGTGGCCCAGCATGATGGTGCTGCTCGCGCTGCTGACGCTGGCGTGCAGCGTGCTGCCCGCGACGCTGTCCACGTACCGGGAGCAGGGGGTGCTCAGGCGGATGTCCACCACCCCGGTCGGTCCCGCGCGGATGCTGGGGGTGCAGCTGCTGATCAACCTGGGCATCGGCGTGGTCACCACGGCGCTGCTGGTCGTCGCGGGGGCGGCGGTGTTCGGCTCGGCGCCGCCGCGGCAGCTCGCCTGGTTCGTGCTGGTGTTCCTGCTCGGCACCGCGGCGCTGCTCGCCATGGGGCTGGTCATCGCCTCCCTGGCGCCCAACGCCAAGGTCGCGCCCGGCATCGGGTCCGCGGTGATGTTCCCGCTGATGTTCCTCGCCGGGATGTGGGTGCCGCGCGACGTCATGCCGGACGTGCTGCGCACGATCAGCGACTACTCGGTGGCCGGGCCGTTCGCCGCGGCGCTCAGGGACACCTGGGCCGGGCACCCACCGCAGGTCCTCCACCTGGTGGTGGTGACGGCAGGGCTGGTCGTCTTCGGCGGTCTCGCCGTACGGCTCTTCCGATGGGAGTGAGCCGCGCACCCGCCGTCGCGGGGGCGCGGCGGGAGGAGTCAGCGCCCGGTGGCCCACACCGGGCGCGCTCCTGTGACGTTGGTCAGCAGGGAGTACAGCGAGGTCGCGGACGCGATGAACAGCCGGTTGCGCTTGGGGCCGCCGAACACCAGGTTCGCGGTCGGCTCGGGCAGGCGCAGGCGGCCGAGCAGCGTGCCGTCGGGGTCGTAGCAGAGCAGGGCCTTGCCGGCCGCGGCCCACACCCGGCCCTTGTCGTCGAGGCGCAGGCCGTCGTACGCGTCCGGCTCGCCGCCCGTCGCGAACACCTTGCCGCCGGCGAGGCTGCCGTCGTCCTGGACCTCGAACACGCGGATGTGCCTGGCCCGCGTGTCGGCCACGTAGAGGTGCCGCTCGTCCAGCGAGAACGCCAGGCCGTTGGGGCGGTCGAAGTCGTCGGCCACCCGCCGCACCTCGCCCGTCACCGGGTCGGCACGGTAGACGTGGCAGCCGCCGATCTCCTGCTCGGCGGCCACGCCCTCGTAGTCGCTGAGGATCCCGTACGGGGGGTCGGTGAACCAGATGGAGCCGTCGGAGCGTACGACGACGTCGTTGGGGCTGTTGAAGCGCTTCCCCTGCCAGCGGTCGGCGATCACGGTGATGGAGCCGTCGTGCTCGGTGCGGGTGACCCGGCGCGGGCCCTGCTCGCAGGAGATCAGCCGGCCTTCGCGGTCGAGGGTGTTGCCGTTGACGTAGCCGGACGGCAGGCGGAACGGGCCCACCGCGCCGGTCATCTCGTCCCAGCGGAGCATGCGCTCGTTCGGGATGTCGCTCCAGACCAGGAACCGGCCGGCCGGGAAGTAGACCGGCCCCTCGCCCCAGCGGGTGCCGGTGTACAGGATCTCGATTCTCGTGTCGCCGCCGATCGCGGCCATGCGCTCGTCGAGGACCTCGAACTCAGTGGGGAGCGTGTCCGTCATGGCGACCACCCTACGATCCTGAAGTAATGTCGAGGTATGACGAAGGTCGCCTGGAACACCAAGGAGCTCACCGTCGGGCAGCTCGCCGAGCGCAGCGGCGTCGCCGTCTCCGCCCTGCACTTCTACGAGGCCAAGGGCCTGCTCACCAGCCGGCGTACGGCGGGCAACCAGCGCCGCTACCCCCGCGACAGCCTGCGCAGGGTCGCCTTCATCAGACTGGCCCAGCGCATCGGCATCCCCCTCAAGGTCATCAAGGACGCCCTCAGCGAACTCCCCGACGAGCGCACCCCCACCCGCGAGGACTGGGCCCGGCTGTCGGCGGCCTGGCGCGGCGAGCTGGACGACCGGATCGAGCAGTTGCAGCGCCTGCGTGACGACCTCACCGACTGCATCGGGTGCGGCTGCCTGTCGCTCGACCGGTGCCCTGTCGCGAACCCGTACGACCGGCTGGGTGAAGAAGGGCCCGGCGCGCGCCGCATCGACACCCGCCTGTGCCCGCCCCAGCAGTGCTGCGCCTCCTGACCCTCAGTTCTTGGGGGCGGGCGGGACGATGAGGGTCGGGCGGTGGGCGTGGTGCAGCACGTGGTTGGAGACGCTGCCGAGCAGCACCGACCGTACGCCGGCCAGCCCCCGCGAGCCGGTCACGATCAGCGAGGCGTCGATCTCGTCGGCCACGTCCACGATCGTCTTCCAGATCGACTCGTTGTCGGCCACCGCCCGGTAGGTCACCTCGGAGAGCCCCGACGCGACGGCCAGCTCAGCGCCCTCCTTGGCGTGCTGCTCCGCCTGGGCGTGCGCCTCGTCCTCGGTGCCGGGGTCGATGGCCCCCGCGGCCAGCGGATACTTCTTGAGCTGGACGAGCAGCGGCTCCCAGACCGTGACGATGACCGCGGGCTCGGCCGTGAGGTGCTTGGCGGCGAACTCGATCGCGGCGCGCGCGTCGGCCGAGCCGTCGTAGGCGACGAGGATGGTCATGGTGTTTCCCTTCGCTTCAGTCCTCTCGTAGAGCACTGAGGCGATCAACCGCCATTCCGTGGCGACTTGTCTGTTAGGTCACAGCCTCGTAGTCGGGAAGGTCGACGCCGTTGATCGCGCGCTCGATCAGGTCGGCGAACCAGGCGCCGGAGAAATCGGGGCCCGGCTCGGCGTCCCCGAGGCTGTGGACGTGCAGCCGGCCCATCTCCTGGTTCGCCTCCACGTACGGGCGCATCCTCGCCTCATACCCGGCGAACCCGGCCTTCGGGTCCCACCCGGCGGCGGCCAGCTCTCCGGCCAACAGGTAGGCGCCCACCAGGGCCAGCCCGGTGCCCGCCCCCGACATCGGCGACGCGCAGAACGCCGCGTCGCCGAGCAGCCCCACCCGACCGCTCGACCAGCGGTCCATCACCACCTGAGCGACCTGGTCCAGATAGAAGTCAGGGGCGTCGTCCACGTGCGCCAGCATGCGCTGGGTCAGCCAGCCGAAACCGTCCATCCGCTCGCGCAGCAGGCGCTTCTGCGCCGCGACGTCGCGGTGATCGACGTCGAAGTCGGCCGCGGGGAAGGAGAACATGGCCATCGCCCGGGTCGCGTCAGGGACGGGCCGCAGACCGGCGGACCGTCCGCCCTCCTGGTGGTCGATCATCCAGCGGTCCACGCCGAACTCGTTGGGCACGCTGTAGAAGGCCAGCACGAGCCCGAGGTGGCGGACGAACTGCTCGCGCGGCCCGAACACCATCCCGCGCAACTGCGAGTGCAGCCCGTCGGCCCCGATCACCAGGTCGAAACGCCGCCGGTCACCGCCCTCGAAGACCACGTCGACCCCGTCCGCGTCCTGGCCGAGCTCGGCGATCCGGTCGCCGAAGACGTACTCGACGCCGTCCCTGGTGTCGTCGTAGAGCACGCGGGACAGGTCCCCGCGCAGGATCTCGATGTCCGCGATGAACCCGTCGCCGCCGTGGTCGTCCGCGCGGTGGGTCTCCAGCACGTTCCCGTCCGCGTCCACGATGTACGCGCCCGCGGTGTCGGTACGGGCCGCGCGCACCGCCGCGTCCAGCCCCATGCGCCCGATGACGTCCTTGGCGACCCCGCGCGCGTCCACCGCCTGCCCGCCGGGACGCAGCTCAGGAGCCCGCTCCACCACGGTCACCTCGGCTCCCCGCCGGCGCAGCCAGTGGGCCAGCGCCGGCCCCGCGACACTCGCCCCCGCCACCAGCACCCTGGGACCCTGCTCGGAGCCGCCAACGCTCATCACTGCCTCCATGCGCTTCCCGCCCCTGTCGATTCACCCGTATCGACCACGGACGCGCACAGAACTCATCGGTGGGAGGCGTCCCCGCGTCCGAGCGGACTGTAGGGTCTCAGTCTCTGTGTCACCCGCCGAGCGTCTGACCTGCGGAGCATGGTGGTGTCTCAGGGGCTTGGCACGGTTGTTCGTCTCACGGTGATGTCACTCTCCTCAGGTGTGAGCTCCTCTGGGGTGTGACCCAGATAGGCTCCGAACCCGCCACGAGATGATCTTGGGCCAGGCCGTCGCGACGTCGTGCCGCCCCGGACCATTGCCCGGCCTCCGCTCAGCGCTTCCGCCAGTGCCTCCGCTCAGCTCTTCCGCTCGCTCAGGACGCAGAACTCGTTGCCCTCCGGGTCGAGGAGGGTCACCCAGTGCTGCTCGTCCTGCACGGTGTCGGCGCGCCGGGCACCGAGGGAGAGCAGCCGGGCGACCTCGGCCTCCTGGTCGTCGGGGCGGAAGTCGGGGTGGAGCCGGTTCTTCGACGTCTTGCCCTCGGGAACAGGCACGAAGAGCAGCCCCGGCATCTGGTCCGGCTCAGGCCGGATCTCGATGATCTCCTCGGTTTCGTCGACCACTACCCAGCCGAGAGCCTCGGCCCACCAGCGCCCGAGAGCGACGGGGTCGGCGGAGTCGACGATGATCTGTTCCCATTCCAGTGCCATGGGCCTGAGCATAGACCGCACCGGCGGCCCACCCGTCTCTCCGTCGAGGGGGGCCGCCCGGCGGTCCTGGCTCATCATCTCTCGGCGGTGACAGGAGAGCGGTACGGTCGGACGGCTCAGTGCTGGGCCATGTCCACGAACCGGCTGTAGTGACCCTGGAAGGCGACCGTCACCGTGGCCGTGGGGCCGTTACGGTGCTTGGCCACGATCAGGTCGGCCTCACCGGCCCGCGGGGACTCCGGCTCGTACGCGTCCTCCCGGTGCAAAAGGATGACCATGTCGGCATCTTGCTCGATGCTGCCCGATTCACGTAGATCGCTCACCTGTGGGCGCTTGTCGGTGCGTTGTTCCGGGCCTCGGTTGAGCTGGGAGATCGCGATGACCGGGACCTCCAGCTCCTTCGCCAGGAGCTTGATGGCTCGGGAGATCTCCGAGACCTCGTTCTGGCGGCTTTCGACCTTCTTCGGGGAGCTCATCAGCTGGAGGTAGTCGATGACCACGAAGCGCAGGTCGTTGCGTTGCTTGAGACGGCGGCACTTGGCGCGGATCTCCATCATCGACATGTTGGGCGAGTCGTCGATGAACAGCGGGGCCTCGGCCACCTCGCTCATGCGGCGGGCCAGGCGGGTCCAGTCGTCGTCGCCCATCATGCCGGAGCGCATGTGGTGGAGGGCGACGCGGGCCTCGGCGGACAGCAGGCGCATGGTGATCTCGTTGCGGGACATCTCCAGGGAGAAGATGACCGTGGTCATGCCGTGCTTGATCGCCGCGGACCTGGCGAAGTCGAGGCCGAGCGTGGAGTTGTGGGTGGGGATCAGGGTGCGGCCGGCGAGGTAGAGGTGGTCGGCGTTGTCCACCTCCACGCAGCGCACCGGCACCGAGGGCACCGGGCGGACCTCCGTGATCGTGCGGTGGAGGGGGGCGGCGGCGGTGTCGATGCGGACGTTGGCGTCGGTGCGGCGCTGGAAGACCTTGTCGGGCGGGGTGAACGTGACCGCCGTCTCCGCGATGGCCGCCGTGTGGCCGAGGCTGTGGATCAGCTCGCGGACCTCCTCGGCCAGGCCGGGGTCCGTGAGGTCGAGGTGCACCGTTCCTGCGGCGTCGATGGTGGCCGCCGTGTCGAGCAGGCCCGCCAGGAGGTCTCTGCGCTGGTCTTCGGACGCGCGCAGGTAGGCCGTGGGGATGCGCAGCGAGCCGCCGTCCGTGCCCGCGGTGACCAGGCGGGTGCCCAGGGTGTAGGGGGGCTCAGGGAGGTCGCGCTCGGGGAGGGCCAGGGGGCTCGTGTTGGTGATCGTGTGGCCTCGGGCGAGCTCTTCCGTCGTACGGATCCGCGCCTCTCCCCCGTCGTGCCTGGTGAGCCACTGGTGATGGGCGTCGGCCACGATCACCGTGCCGTCGGCGAACTCCACCTCGTAGCAGGGCCGCCCCCGCAGCACCCCGGTGGCCGCGACCACGCGGGTGGGCCGGCCGTCGGCGCCGATGAGCAGGTCGCCCACCTGGACCTCGCCCATCGTCGTCCAGCCCGAGGGCGTGGGCAGCGGGGTGTCGAGCGCGAGGGCCTTGCCGATGGCGGGACGCGCGGCCACGACGATCATCTGGCCGGGGTGCAGGCCGTTGGTGAGCTGGTCGAGGTCGGCGAAGCCGGTGGGGACGCCGACCATCTGGCCGCCGCGGCTGCCGATGGCCTCGAGCTCGTCGAGCGCGCCGGGCATGATGTCGGCGAGCGGCGCGTAGTCTTCGGACGTGCGGCGCTCGGTGACCTGGTAGATCTCCGCCTGGGCGCGGTCGACCAGCTCGTCGACCTCTTCGTTCTGGCCGCCGTAGCCGAAGGAGACGATGCGGGTGCCGGCCTCGATGAGGCGGCGCAGGATGGCCTGCTCGCGGACGATCTTGGCGTAGTAGCCGGCGTTGGCGGCGGTGGGGACGACGGCGGTCAGCGTGTGGAGGTAGGCGGCGCCGCCCACGCGGGCCATCTCGCCGCGCTTTTGCAGCTCGTCGAAGACGGTGACGGCGTCGGCCGGCTCGCCCCTGCCGTAGAGGTCGGTGATGACGTCGTAGACCATCTGGTGGGCGGGGCGGTAGAAGTCGTCGGAGCGCAGGATCTCGACGACGTCGGCGATGGCGTCCTTCGACAGCAGCATGCCGCCGAGGACCGACTGCTCCGCCTCGATGTTGTGCGGAGGGGTGCGCTCGAACCCCGGACTGCCGACGGCCTCTTGGTCAATGCTCACCGCGCCCCCTCGTGCACCTCGCAGATGGTCGCACCACCCCCACTTGTAGTCGACCGGTGTGACAGTTTCGCGGAGTCCTGGCCACTCGGCAACGTGGCCTGTGGACAACCCTGTGGTCAACCTGTGCACGAGTGCCCCGAGGGTGTGAACGGCCTGTGGACGGGGCTGGGGATAACTCTTTCTGATATCCCCCGAAGCTCGGCTGAGCAGGGCGAACGGTATCCACCGGCTGTGGAGGAAAGAAAGTTGGCGTGACACGCCGTGTAATGTCCATAATGGACAAATGCCCATTACATCCAGAGACCGGGAGATTCTGCGGCTTGCCGTGCCCGCGTTCGGGGCGCTCGTGGCCGAGCCGCTGTTCCTGCTCGCCGACTACGCCATCGTCGGGCACGGGCTCGGCACCACGGCGGTCGGCGCTCTGGGCGTGGCGGGCACGGTCCTGACGGCACTGGTGAACCTGTGCGTCTTCCTCGCGTACGGCACCACCGCCCAGGTCGCGCGGCAGACCGGCGCAGGCGAGCACGGCCGGGCCATGCGCAGCGGCGTGGACGGCATCTGGCTGGCCATCTGCCTCGGCGTGGCGCTGATCGCGGTGATCTGGCCGCTGGCCCCGGAGATCGTGAGCTGGCTGGGCGCGAGCGGCACGCAGGCCGGGCAGGCGGTGACGTACCTGCGGATCAGTCTGCTCGGCACGCCCGGGATGCTGGTCGTGCTGGCCGGCACCGGCGTGCTGCGCGGGCTGCAGGACACGGTGACCCCGCTGGCGGTGGCCGTCGGGTCGTTCGCCGCGAACGCCGCGCTGAACGCCTGGTTCGTGCTGGGGCTGGGCTGGGGCATCGCGGGGTCGGCGTGGGGCACGGTGATCGCGCAGACCCTGGGCGCGGCCGTCTACCTGGTCGTCGTCGCGCGCGGCGCGCGCCGGCACGGCACCCCGCTCACCCCCTCCCTGTACGGCGTCAGGCAGGCCGGTACGGCGGGCATCGCCCTGTTCGTCCGCACCCTGTGCCTTCGCATCGTGCTGCTGGCCGCCACCGCGATCGCCACCAGGATGGGCGAGGCGGAGCTGGCCGCCTACGCGCTGGCCACGCAGGTCTGGACGCTGCTCGCCTTCGCGCTCGACGCCATCGCGATCGCCGGCCAGGCCATCACAGGACGCTCGCTCGGCGCCGGCGACGTGCCCGCCACCAGGGACGCCACCCGCCGCATGGTCACGTGGGGCCTGTGGTCGGGCGCGCTGCTCGGCCTGCTGGTGCTGGCGGCCAGGCCGCTGGTGCCCGGCCTGTTCGACGCCGAGCCCGCGGTGGCCGGGATGCTGCTCGACCTGCTGTGGCCGGTGGCGCTCTTCCAGCCGATCTGCGGGATCGTGTTCGTGCTCGACGGGGTGCTCATCGGCGCCGGCGACCAGCGCTACCTGGCGTGGGCCGGGGTGTGGACGACGCTCGCGTACCTGCCGGCCGCGCTGCTCGCGTCGGGGCTCGGCGTGGTCGCCCTGTGGTGTGCGCTCGGCGTGTGGATGGTGGCGCGCCTGGTCACCCTCGTACGCCGCGCCGCCGGCACCGCTTGGCTGGTGACCGGCGCGTAACCGTATTGTGCTTGCCGTTGTCCAAGAGGTGGGACAGAGTGGGCGCGTTCCCTGAGCGGGGTGTGCTTTGTCCACGATTCTGCGAAGACTGCCGCCTTCGGAGGCCACCGGGCTGCGTACGGGCGCCCGGCACAGTCTGGCCGAGGTCTACCGGCCGGCCGATCTGGTGGTGCTCGGTCTCGGCGCGATGATCGGCGCCGGCATCTTCAGCATCGCCGGCGAGCAGGCCGCCACCACGGCGGGCCCCGGTGTGATCCTGTCCTTCATGATCGCCGGCATCGCGTGCCTGCTGGCCTGCCTGTGCTACGCGGAGCTGGCGTCCACGATGCCGACCTCGGGCAGCGCCTACACCTTCACGTACGTCATCTTCGGCGAGGTCTGGGCGTGGATCATCGGCTGGGCGCTGATCCTCGAGCTGCAGTTCGCCGCCGCGCTGGTGGCCAGGGCGTGGGGCGCGATCACGGTCGGCGCGCTCGCCAACTTCGGGGTACGCGTCCCGGACGAGCGGCCGGCCCAGGACTTCCTCGTGCTCGTCATCCTCGTGCTGCTCACCGGCGTCGTCTCGCTCGGCGCCAGGGTCGGGCTGCGCGCCCTGTGGATCATGGTGTCGGCCAAGCTGCTGGCCGTCGGCGCGGTCATCGTCGTCGGCCTGCCGCACATCGACGCGGCCAACTTCGGCGACTTCTTCGTCCCGCCGCAGACGCTCGACACCCCGCCCGCGACCGTGCTGGAGACGCTCATCGGGGAGGGGCAGGCGTTCGGCTGGTTCGGCATCTTCGCGGCGGCCTCGGCGATCGCGTTCGCGTACATCGGGTTCGACATCGTCGCGACCTCGGCCGAGGAGACCGTGAACGCCCGCAGGGCCATCCCCCAGGGCATGATCCGCAGCCTGGTGATCGCCACCGTCATCTACATCGCGGTGGGCCTGGTCATGGTCGGCATGGTCCCCTACACGCGGATCTCCGAGCAGGCGCCGCTGGCCAGCGCTTTCCAGGCCGCCGACCTCGGGTGGATGGCGCACGTCATCGACGTCGGCGCGGTGCTCGGGCTCACCACCGTGATCCTGGTGCTGATCGTGGGGCAGACGCGGGTGCTGTTCTCGATGGCGCGCGACGGGCTGATCCCGCGCGGGCTGGCCACGGTCAGCCGGCGCTACCACACGCCGACGCGGGTGACGCTGGTGATCGGGGCCGTGGCGATCGTGCTGGCGGAGTTCGTCCCTGTGGTGCCGCTGCGGGAGCTGGTGGTGATCGGGACGTTGTTCGCCTTCGCGTTCGTGGCGGCCGGGGTGATCGTGATGCGGCGCCGCATGCCCGATCTGGAGCGGGGGTTCCGGGTGCCGCTCTCGCCGCTGCTGCCCGCGCTTTCGCTGGTCGCCACGTTCTGGCTGATGATCAACCTGCGGGTGCTCACCTGGGCGTGGTTCGTCCTGTGGATGGCCTTCGGCCTGCTCGTCTACCTCGTGTACGGCCGCCGCCACAGCCTCCTCGCCCGCCCGCGTACCGAACCGGCGCGGCCCGCCCAGGGCGGCCGGCACCGCCGCTAGAGCCGGCCCGAGTCCAGCACGCTGCGCAGGAACTCGCGCGTGCGGGGATGCTCGGGCTCGCTGAAGATCTTCTCCGGCGGCCCCTTCTCGACGAGCACGCCGCCGTCCAGGAAGCACACGGTGTCGGAGATGTCCCGGCAGAAGCTCATCTCGTGCGTGGTCAGGATCATCGTCATGCCCGACTCCTTGAGCTCCCTGATGATCCCCAGCACCTCCACCACGAGCTGCGGGTCGAGCGCCGAGGTCACCTCGTCGAGCAGCATCAGCCTGGGCTGCGTGGCCAGTGCCCTGATGATGGCCACGCGCTGCTGCTGGCCGCCGGAGAGCTGGTCGGGGTAGGCCCGCACCTTGTCGGCCAGCCCGAACGTGGTGAGCAGCTCGTGCGCCTGCTCCTCCGCCTGCGCCCTGGCCACGCCGTGCACCCGCCGGGGCGCGAGCGTGATGTTGTCCAGCACGGTCATGTGCGGGAACAGGTTGAACGCCTGGAAGACGATGCCGAGCCGCTTGCGCACCTGGTCGACGTTCACCCCGGGGTCGGTGATCTCGTCGCCGTCGAGGTAGATGGCGCCGTCGTCCACCGTCTCCAGCAGGTTGACGCAGCGCAGCAGCGTGGACTTGCCGGAACCGGAAGCGCCGATGAGGCTCACCACCTCGTGCGGGGCCACGTCCAGGTCGATGCCGCGTAGCACGCTGTGGCCGTGGAAGTTCTTCCACACGCCCTCGATGGTCAGGACGCTCATGCGCCGCGCCTCCTGCGGGTGCGTGCGGCCAGGTGGTCGGTGAGCCTGGCCATCGGGATGGTGAGCAGGATGAACAGCAGCGCCGCCGCCAGGTAGGGGGTGTAGTTGAAGGTGTCGGCGGTGTGAATGTACGCCTGCCTGAGCGCCTCGAGCGGCCCGATCGTGGCCACCAGCGCCGTGTCCTTCTGCAGCGAGGCGAAGTCGTTCAGCAGCGGCGGTACGACCCGGCGCACGGCCTGCGGCACGACCACGTGCCTCATGGTCTTGACGTGGCTGAGGCCCAGCGACCGCGCCGCCGCGATCTGGCTGGGGTGCACGGACTCGATGCCCGCCCTGAACACCTCGGCGACGTACGCGCCGTACGAGAGCGTCAGCGCGATGATGCCCAGCGTCGCGAGATCGGACGGGATGCCCTGCAGCCGCAGCGCGGGCAGCCCGAAACCGACCAGGTAGATGACCAGGATCGTCGGCACGCCTCTGAACAGGTCGGTGTAGAGCGTCGCGAGCGCCCTGATCGGGAAGAACGCCGGCGCGGTGATGCCCCTGGCCAGCGCCACCAGCAGCCCGATCACCAGGACCAGCACCTCGGCGATCAGGAAGATCTTGACGTTGAGCAGGAACCCGCTCAGCACGTCGGGCAGCGCGGCGACGAACTGCTCACCGTCGAAGAACGTCGCGCGCACCGCCGGCCAGCCCGGGGAGCTGGTGACTCCCCAGACGACGAGGACGAGGAAGACGACCGTCGAGGCCGTCGCGATCGAGGCCGAGCGGCGGCCACGCGACCTGCGGACGCGCTCCCGCTCGATCTGCCGCTCTGACTTGACCCACTCGCTCATTTCAGCTCGGGCGCGCCCGCCGCCGATCCCAGCCACTGCTCCTCGATCTTGGCCAGCTCGCCCTTGGACTTGAGCGCGTCGACGGCCTTGTCCACGCACGGCTTGATCGGGCTGCCCTTGCCCATGACCAGCCCGAACTCCTCAGGGGTGCCGCCGGTCGAGCTGAACTGGCCGACGATCGTGGAGTTCTCGACCTGCGCGGCCGTGACGTAGAACGCCGTCGGCAGGTCCACCACCGCCGCGTCGATCTGCTTGTTCTTCAGCGCGTTCACGACGTCGATCTGGTCGTTGTAGACGTTGGGGTCGGACGACGGCTTGATGACGTCCCTGACCGCGTTGAACGAGGTCGTCCCGGCCTGTACGCCGATCTTCGCATCCTTCAGCTCGGCCAGGCTCTTCGCGTCCGCGACCTTGCCGCCCTCGGCCGCCACCACGGCCTGCTTGACCGTGTAGTAGCCGTTGCTGAAGTCGACCGCCTTGGCCCGCGCCGGGGTGATCGAAATCTGGTTGATGTCGAAGTCGAACTTCTTGTCACCCGGCGCGAAGGCGACGTCGAACTTGACCGTCGTCCACTGCACCTCGCTGCGGTCGAAGCCCAGCTCCCCCGCCACCGCGAACGCGACCGCGCTCTCGAAGCCCTGCCCGTTGCTCGGGTCGTCGTCCTTGAACCACGGCTCGTAGGCGGGCTTGTCGGTGCCGATGGTGAGCTTGCCCGGCGTGATCAGCTTGAGCTGGTCTTTCGTGCACGCGGTGGAGGTGGTGGGAGCGGCCGCGATGCTCGCCGGGTCGTCGACCGGTGCGCAGGCGACGCTCGCCACCGCCAGGGCTCCGATGGCGAGCAGCATCGAGGGACGGGCCATGGCCTCTGCCTCCAGGGGGACGTGCGAAAGAACGAGGCGATTCTACGCGGTTGATGTCGGAAATATGCCGCCAGGGTGCCCTGGCCTGGACATACAGAAGGCCCCCTCGAAGAGGGGGCCCGCTGCTGCTGAGGTCAGCCTGCGACGACCTCGACGTCGACCGAGGCGGAGACCTCCGGGTGGAGCTTGACGGTCACCCGGTGGGAGCCGACGCTCTTGATCGGGTTGACGATCTCGATGCGCCGCCGGTCGAGGAGCGGCCCGCCGGCGGCCTTGACGGCCTCGGCGATGTCGCCCGTGGTGATCGAGCCGAACAGCCGGCCCGACTCGCCCGCGCGGGTGGACAGCCGCACGCGCAGGGCGCCCAGCTGGCCCGCGACCTCCTTGGCGGTGCCGAGGTCACGGATCTCGCGGGCGTCGCGCGCCTTGCGGATGGTCTCGATCTGCTTCTCGGCGCCGCGCGTCCAGCGCATGGCGTAGCCGCGCGGGATGAGGTAGTTACGGCCGTAGCCGTCCTTGACCTCGACGACGTCGCCGGGGGTGCCGAGGCCGGAGACCTCGTTGGTGAGGATGAGCTTCATGTCGACGAACCTCCCTTAGCGCGCCGTGCTCGTGTAAGGCAGCAGAGCCACCTCACGGGCATTCTTGATCGCCGTCGCCACGTCGCGCTGGTGCTGGGTGCAGTTGCCCGTCACCCGGCGCGCACGGATCTTGCCGCGGTCGGAGATGAACTTCCGCAGCAGCGCCGTGTCCTTGTAGTCGACGTAGGAGATCTTGTCGTGGCAGAACAGGCAAACCTTCTTCTTCGGCTTGCGCAGTGCCGGCTTTGCCATCGTGGTGCTCCTTTCAGAGCCCCGCCGTCAGAGCGGGAATGGACTCGGGCTTGTGGACAGGATTTAGAAAGGCGGTTCGTCGCTGAAGTCGTTGCCGCCGCCGCCGCCGAAGCCGCCGCCGCCGCCCTGCTGGCCACCGCCACCGAAGCCGCCGCCACCGCCGCCGCCGCCCTGGAAGCCGCCGCCCTGAGGCGGGGCGGGCGTCGCGGAGGCCCACGGGTCGTCGGCGGGACCGCCGCCGAAGCCGCCGCCGCCACCCTGACGGGAGGTGCGGTTGACCTTGGCGGTCGCGTTACGCAGGGACGGGCCGACCTCGTCGACCTCGACCTCGTAGACCGTGCGCTTCTCGCCTTCCTTGGTCTCGTAAGACCGTTGCTTGAGCCGCCCCTGCACGATGACCCGCATGCCGCGCTGGAGGCTCTCGGCGGCGTTCTCCGCCGCCTGCCGCCAGACGTTGCAGGTCAGGAAGAGGCTTTCGCCGTCTTTCCACTCGTTGGTCTGTCGATCCATGTACCGCGGAGTGGACGCGATGCGGAATCGAGCCACCGCTTGCCCCGTCGGGGTGAAGCGCAGCTCCGGGTCGTCGACCAGGTTGCCGACGATGGTGATTACGGTGTCGCCTGCTGCCATGGCTAGCGCTCGCCTTCCTGCACGCCTTCGCTTGGGTTACGGCTCAGAGTACGGGGCTTCCCCGACAAAAGCCGGAGGTTAGTGCACGTCCGGACGCAGGACCTTGGTGCGCAGAATGCCCTCGTTGAGGTTCATCTGGCGGTCGAGCTCCTTGACCGTCGCGGGCTCCGCGGACAGGTCGATGACGGCGTAGATGCCCTCGGACTTCTTGTCGATGTCGTAGGCGAGCCGGCGACGGCCCCAGACGTCGACCTTCTCGACCGTGCCGCCGTCGTTGCGGACGACGGTGAGGAACTGGTCGAGGGACGGAGCGACGGTGCGCTCATCGAGCGAAGGGTCCAGGATGACCATTACTTCGTAACGACGCATGCGGACTCCAACCTCCTCTGGACTCTTGCGGTCACGACACTCTGCCGTGACAGGAGGACGCTGACGCTTGAACCCGGGCGGGCCCCTTTCGGCACCCCGGGGCGATGGATCACCCATCACAACGCAGCGTGCCCCAGGTTACCAGCCACAGGTAGGTGGGAAGGCCCTTAGGAAACCAAGGGGGTGGTGGCTGTGCCACATGTGCTTCAGCCCTCCGAGAGGGAGCGGTTCAGGTTCACGCTCAACACTGACGGACGCCCGCACCGGGCCGAGAACGCCCTGGCCGTCATCACGCTCGTGTGCGGGGTGGTCGCGTTCGTCGCGACCTTCTGGACCTCGGCGCACATGATCGCGTCGTGGGCCGGCACGCTCGGCTTCGGCGTGGGTCTCTATTCGCAGTACATCTCGGCGACCACGCCGCAGCGCTCGCTCAACGTGGTGGGCCTGGTCGGGTCGTTCGTGGGGGCCGCGCTCGGCATCGCGCACGGCGGTTTCCTCCCGCACCCGTGATCCCCCCGTGCATGAGCGACGGCCCCGGCGCATGGTCCGGGGCCGTTGTATATGTGGATCACCCGATGTGCAGGTCGATGCCGAGCAGGACCAGGAACCACAGGAACACCGCGAGCAGCGCCTCCGCGAGATCCCTGAGCAGTCCCGGCGTGATGTAGTCGTAGACCCAGGCGACGTAGATGCCGACGACGACGTAGACAAGAACGATCAGCGCCCGTAAGCGCCAGCGGCTCATGGCGGTTTCTCCTCGGGTAGGGGGTGCCTCCCGACTGCCCTGGAGCCCGCCGGGCAAACCCGGCCGTACCCTGCTCGGGCGGCGGATAGCCTTACCTGCATGGTGCGAATCGGAGCTCATGTCGACCAGGACGACCCCGCCGCCAGGGGCGCCGAGGTGGGGGCCGAGGTGGTGCAGTTCTTCCTCGGAGATCCGCAGGGCTACGCCAAGCCGGTGCTGCCGGACAAGCCGGTCGAGGGCGTCGACGTCTACATCCACGCCCCCTATCTGATCAACGTGGCGACCACCAACAACCGCATCAGGATCCCCAGCCGCAAGCTGCTGGAGCAGCACCTCAAGGCGGCGGCGGGGCTCGGCGCCAAGGGCCTGGTCGTGCACGGCGGCCACGTCAACAAGAGCGACGACCCGCAGGCCGGCTTCGACAACTGGCGCAAGGTGTTCGAGCGCATGGAGTGCCCGATCCCCGTGCTGATCGAGAACACCGCGGGCGGCGGCAACGCGATGGCGCGCAAGCTCGACCGCATCGCGCGGCTGTGGGACGCGCTCGACGGGTTCGACGTGGGCTTCTGCCTCGACACCTGCCACGCCCACGCGGGCGGGGAAGAGCTGATCGACCTGGTCGAGCGGGTCAAGGCCATCACCGGCCGGATCGACCTCGTCCACTGCAACGACTCGCGCGACGAGTTCGACTCGGGCGCCGACCGGCACGCGAACCTCGGTCAGGGGAAGATCGACCCCGAGCTGATCCTCGCGGTGTGCCGGGCGGCGGGCGCGCCGATCGTGGTGGAGACGCCGGGCGCGGGCCAGGCGGACGACATCGCGTTCCTGAGGAAGAACCTCTAGCGTTTACACACAGCCTGTGGATAACTTCCCTGGATTACCAGGAGAAGAAAGCGGGTAGAAAGATCAGCCCGCCCAGGCGCCGCTGAGGAACCGGGCCGTGTTGACCAGCATCAACGGGCCCGAGATCAGCAGATAGAGCACGAAAAGCCACGGCCGCCTGGTCGCCACCCGAGCCACCAGCACCCACAGCGGAAACCACAGCAGCAGCGAGCGCGGGATCGACAGGTAATAGGCCGACGTCATCAGCGCCGCCGCCTGCAGGCCCGTGTAGACGGCCTCGCTCCACCGCCGCAGCACCAGCAGCCAGACGAGCGCGGCCACGACCACCACGGCGCCGGCGATCTCCATCCTGAACGCCACCGCGAAGTCGTCGGAGCCCATCGCCGAGCGCCAGGTCGTCCGCCACGCCTCCCACGGCCAGGCGAAGTCGCGCCCCCACCCGGCCTCCTGCGCGTGCTTCCACGCCAGCCAGTCGCCGGTCCTGCGGAAGTGGTAGAACGCGTACGCCACCAGCGGCACGAACGGCACCACCAGCCACCCGGCCCGCCGCACCGGCTCCCCGCGCATGACGAACTCCACGAGCAGCGCGGCGGCCAGGAACAACCCGGTGATCCGCACGCACGACGCCCCCGCGGCCAGCACCACCGCGAGCGGCCAGCGTCCCTGCCTGGCGGCCAGCCACGCGGGGATCGCGAAGGCCAGGAAGAGCGACTCGCTGTAGCCCGCGGCCAGGAACACCGCCATGGGGAAGGCCAGCAGCCCCAGCACCGCCGCCCACCCGTGGGCGCCCTCGGTCTCGGCCAGCCGGGCCAGCGCCACCATGGCGACCGCGCCGGAGACCAGCGAGACCACCAGCCCGGCCGCCGCCCAGTCGGGGACGACCAGGTGCACCAGGCGCAGCGCGAGAGGCAGCCCGGGGAAGAACGCCGGCAGGCCGTCGTCGGCAGGCTGTCCCGGCTCGCCGTCGTAGCCGTACTCGGCGATCGTGACGAACAGCGTGGTGTCCCACTTGCTCCACCGGTGCGGGTAGCCGGCCAGCGTCGCGCCGAGCAGGGTGGCGACCAGCAACCCGGCACGCGAGCCGAACCAGAGCAGCAGCGCGTCCCGGGTGGCCGAGCGGGTGATCATCTGTTCAGTGACGCCAGCGTGAACCGGTCAGGGGCGCCGTCGAACACGCCGCCCGTCTGGTCGTCGACGCCGGTCGCGCGGACGACGTCCTTCTCGGGTCGCAGGATGTCGCGCACCACGAACGCCATCATGATGCCGATCGTGATGATCCGTCCCCAGACGGCGGTGAAGTAGGTGTCGTCGCCGATGCCCAGGTCGTCGCGCTCCAGCGGCGGCTGCGAGAGCAGGTAGAGCCAGATCGCGACGAAGTACCACACCTCGGCGAGCTGCCACAGCGCGAGCGGCCTCCAGTTGGGCCTGGCCAGCACCGCGAACGGCACCAGCCACAGCACGAACTGCGGCGACCACACCTTGTTCGTCATCATGAACGCGGCCAGCGCGAGGAAGCAGATCTGCGCCAGCCGGGGCCGCTGCGGCGCGCCCAGCGTCAGCACCGCGATGCCGAGGCACATGAGGGCCAGCGACACCATGCCGAGCGTGCTCACGTCGGTCTCGCCGAGTATCGGCCAGCCCTTGTTCTGGAAGAACAGCCACGGCGAGCCCCAGTCGACGCCGCGCTCCTGGGAGAAGACGTAGAAGCGGCGCCAGCCGTCCCACGCGAAGACCATGAACGGCACGTTGACGAGGATCCACGCCGCCACCGCGGCGCCCATCGTCTCCAGGAACGGCCGCCACCGCCCGGTGCGCCAGGTCAGCAGGAACAGCGCGCCGACGAACATCAGCGGATAGAACTTGGTCGCGATCGCGAGGCCGAGCAGCACGCCCGCGGCCACCTGCCGCTCGCGCTTCCAGGCCAGCAGCATGCCCATGGACAGCGCGCCGGCGACGAGGTCCCAGTTGATGTACGCGGCCAGCACGACGGCCGGCGAGATCGCGTACCAGAGGGGGTCCCAGCGCCTGGCGGGGCCGGCCACCGCGGCCATCAGCAGCACCCCGGCCACCAGGCACAGGCCGAGCAGGATCACCGTCAGGTCGTAGAAGCGCACCGCCTGCACGACCTTGTCGGGGCTGAGCGCGCGGGCGATCCAGGCGAACACCTGCATGACCTCGCCCAGCACCACCGGGTACTCGACCTGCTTGTCGAACGGCACCGCCGCGAAGTAGGGGTTCTGGGTGTCGAGGGCGCGGTCGAAGTAGAGGGGGTAGATGTCGGTGTAGCAGAAGTTGGTGTACGTGGTGACCTGGTCGTTCCACCCGCCGGTACGGCACGGCAGCCGCACCACGTACGCGAGGCTCGCCCCCAGGGCCGCGATGAGCCCCAGGGGCAGATACGGCACGGCACGCGCCACCCAGGGGGCGCGTGCCTCGGTGCTCGTCACTGGTTCCGTCACTGATCCTCGGGCCTGCCTGGCATCGGCCGGCTGCCGCTGGGTCTGGCGTTGGGCGCCGATCCGCCTCCCGCGACGTCCACATCGCTGTCCGGCAGGCCGAGCTGGTCGGTCTCGGTGCCGGCGTCGTCGTTCACGTCACCCTCGGGGATGCCGGGGTCGTCGTTGTCGCAGTTGATGAAGCAGTCGTCACCCTGGTCGAACGGGTCGCCGGTGCCGAGCGGGTTGTCGTCGGCTTCGGGCGTCGGGGTCGGCGTGGGCGTCGGGCTCGGCACGATGTTCTCCGGCGTGCCGACCTCGGCCCGGTCGGGGAACTGCTCGACCGGCATGCCCTCGTGGGCGAGCTGCATGAACTTCTGCCAGACGATCGTGGGCGGGCCCGCGCCCTCGAAGCCCAGGGAGACCTCCTTGACCCTGGTGTAGGGGTTGTTCGGGCCGTACTTCTTGCTGGTGCCACGGGTGATCGGGCAGTTGGAGTGCTGGGGCGGGACGACCTTGCCGGTCTTCGTCACGCACTGCTCGCGGTAGAAGCCGACCGCCGTGGAGATCTGCGGCGTGTAGCCGACGAACCAGGCTTCCTTCTCGTCGTTGTTGGTGCCGGTCTTGCCGGCCGCCGGACGGGAGCCGAGGCCCTTGCCCGCCGCGGTGCCCGACTTGAGCACCTCCTGCATGGCGATCGTCGAGTCCGCGGCGACCCCCTCGTCGATGACCCGCTTGGCGGCCGCCATCTCGGGGTAGACCACCCGGCCGTCACGCGCCTTGACCTGGCGTACGACGTGGTAGCGGGTGTACTTGCCGCCGTTGGCGAAGATCGCGTAGCCGGCCGCCTGCTCCACCGGCGTCACCAGGGCGCTGCCGATGGCGAACTGGTAGTGGTGCTCCTTGACGTCCTCCTCCATGCGCTTCTGGTTGAAGCCGGCCTCCTCGACCAGGTTCTTGACGTCGTCGAGCTGGTTGGGCAGCGCGTAGGCCATCGACACGAACGCGGTGTTCACCGACTGCGCCGTGGCCTTGACCACGTCGACGGCGACGCCCACGTTGTGGCTGTTCCTGATGCCGCCCTCCTGCTGGCCCGGCAGTTCCTTCGGCACGGTCTCGTTGCCCGGCACGTAGCTCTTGAGCGAGTAGCCGGCCTGCAGCCAGGCGGCCAGCACGTACGGCTTGAACGCCGAAGCGGCCTGCTTGGTGGACTGGAAGGGCTCGTTCCACGGGTCGTTGAGGTAGTTGTCGCCGCCGTAGAAGGCGAGCACCCGTCCGTTCCTCGGGTCCACGGCGGCCAGGCCTGCGTGGTACTCCGTGGACATGTTGTAGGCCTTCATCGTCTCCTTGACCGCGGTCTTCGCGTGCTGCATCATCTTGCGGTCGAAGGTGGAGATGATCTTGTAGCCGCCGCTCCTGACCTTGTCGCGGGTCAGCCCGCGGCCCTCGAGCTCCTGCAGCACCTGCTCGACCATGTAGCCCCTGATCCCGCCGAGCTCGTTGTCGGTCGCGCTCTTCTTGGTCTTGGGGAACTTCGCGGTCTTCGGCAGATCGCCGTACTTGTCGGGCCACTGCTTCGACATGTAGTCGACGACGGTCTTCCAGCGCTCCTTCAGCGCGGGCGAGTCGTGGTCCCAGTTGGGCTGCTGGATGCGCGCGGCGAGGTAGGCGCCCTGCGAGGGCGTGAGGTTCTTCGCGTGGACGTTCTTGCCCGGGAAGTACGCCTTCGCCGCGGCCTCGACGCCGTACGCGCGGCCGAAGTTGATGGTGTTGAGGTAGTTCGCGAGGATCTGGTCCTTGGACAGTTCGTCATCGAGCTTGACCGCGACGAAGATCTCCATGACCTTGCGCTTGATCGACACTTCCTGGCTGAGGCCGTCGTAGTAGTTACGGGCCATCTGCTGGGTGATGGTCGAGGCGCCCTGGAGCTGCTGGCCGGTCGCGGTCATCCAGACCGAGCGGGCCATGCCGGAGATGGAGATGCCGGAGTCTTCGTAGAACGTGTCGTTCTCAATCGCGACGGCGGCGTCCTTCACGCTGTCGGCCATCTCGGTGATCGGCACGCTCTCGCGCTTGAAACCGAGCGTGGCGATCGGGGTCTTGCCGTCGCGGTAGTAGATGGTGCTCTGCTCGGCCAGCGCCTCGGCCTGGGCCTCGGTCGGGACGGGCGTGTTGGCGTACGCGACCATGATCATGCCGAACAGGCCGGCCGCGAGCACCACGACGCCGGCCACGACGATCTTCCAGCTAGGTATGAACCTGCGCCAGCCGCCGCGGCCGCCGCCTCGTTGGACCGGCGGCTCCGGAGGTTCTGACGGCGGGCCGGAGCCGCGCCGGCGCGAGCGGCGCGGCGCGTCGCTGACGATCGTCTCCTGGTTGCTCATCGCGCGCGTGTCGGGGCGGGCGTGGGAGCGCGACGGCGGCTGGTCGCCGCGCTCCTGCGGGTATGCGGCGGTGCGCCGCTCGCGCGGCGGGTGGTCGCCGCGCTCCTGCGGATGCTCGGCACGCGCGCGGCGGCGTGGCGGCGGCTCGTCGTACGGCTGCGCCGCCATGGCGCCGGTCTGCTCGTATGCGGCTTCAGGACGACGCGGCGGCTGAGCCGCGCCCCAAGCCGGATCGCCGGTTTGGGGAGGAGAACTCTGGGGCACAGAACGGGATGAGCTGGAGCGACGGCGCCTCCCCGGGCGGGCCGTCCCCTCATTCATGCTGTTACTCACACGTCCTCGCAACGTCGTCGGAACATAAACGGCGGTCGGGCGTGAGGCTGCTCGCCGCCCTCGGTCTTCACGCTTGATCGACGAGGTCAGGCGGTCCGTTCCCGAGGACGTACGAAACCGTCAGGTGATTCCAGGAACAACCTTGGCAGACCTCGACAACGTACACCCGGAACTCATCGTAATCATGAGCCATGGCGACGAGTTCTGATGTGACCTTTGCCTGACCGGCATGCCGCCCGAGGGCGTCGCCGTAGACATAGGTCACGTTGGTGACGTTCTCCTGTTCGCAGACCGGGCAGAGGCGTTCGGTCGGCTCGCCGAAGTGGCGGGCCGCGCGAAGGAGGTAGGGCTGTGCGTCACAGACGTCGCGGCGCGACGATCGCCCCGCCCGCAGGGAGCGGACCACCGCCCTTTTCGCCAGGCCGTAATCCACCACCCTTCTCTGTGACCACATGAGCGCCAGACTACGGCGTTTCGGAGGTTGATCCCAACGACTTGCCGGATTCGCAGATTGCGGCCATATAGCGCCCCGACGTATCCTCAGGATGTATCGGCTCGATACATCGACGCGAGAGGGGGCGGTTCCAGTGGCCAGCGGACAGGGCAGGGTTCTGGAGCTGGCCGTGCTCGGGTCGCTGCACGAGACGCCGCTCCATGGCTACGAGCTGCGCAAACGGCTCAACGCCTTGCTGGGGATGTTCCGTGCGTTCTCCTACGGGTCGCTGTACCCCTGTCTGCGATCACTGCTGGCTCAGGGCCTCATCGCCGAGGAGCAGCCGGCCCCGTCCACGATCGTCGGCGGCCGGTCGAAGATCGTCTACAAGCTGACCGCCGAGGGCAAGGAAAGGCTGCAGGAGCTGCTCACCCAGGCGGGCCCGTCCGCCTGGGAGGACGAGAGCTTCGGCGTGCACTTCGCGTTCTTCCGGCACACGGAGGCCGAGGTGCGCCTGCGCATCCTCGAAGGCCGCCGCAGCCGGCTCGAGGAGCGGCTCGACGCGGTGCGCACCGCGCTGGCACGCACCAGGGAGCGGCTCGACAGCTACACGCTCGAGCTGCAGCGCCACGGGCTCGAATCCGTCGAGCGCGAGGTGCGCTGGCTGAACGAGCTGATCGCAACTGAGCGTCGGGCCTCGTCCGAGGACAGGCCCGAGAGAGATACCACGTCAACTGATGAGTAAGGGAGCGAGTGCGATGGGTTCGGTTCGCGTCGCCATTGTCGGTGTCGGCAACTGCGCGTCGTCGCTGGTCCAGGGGGTTCACTACTACAGGGACGCGGATCCCGACGTACGGGTCCCTGGCCTGATGCACGTGAAGTTCGGCGACTACCACGTGGGCGACGTCGAGTTCGTCGCCGCGTTCGACGTGGACGCCAAGAAGGTCGGCCGCGACCTGTCCGAGGCGATCGTCGCCAGCGAGAACAACACGATCAAGATCTGCGACGTGCCCCCGACCGGGGTCACCGTGCAGCGTGGGCACACCTTCGACGGCCTTGGCGAGTACTACCGCGAGATCATCGAGGAGTCCGACGAGGACCCCGTGGACGTGGTCCAGGTGTTGCGTGACAACCAGGTGGACGTGCTGGTGTCGTACCTGCCGGTGGGCTCGGAAGAGGCCGACCGCTTCTACGCGCAGTGCGCCATCGAGGCCAAGGTGGCGTTCGTGAACGCGCTGCCGGTCTTCATCGCCTCCGACCCCGTGTGGGCCGAGAAGTTCACCGAGGCGGGCGTGCCGATCGTGGGCGACGACATCAAGTCGCAGGTGGGCGCCACCATCACGCACCGCGTGCTGGCCAAGCTGTTCGAGGACCGCGGGGTCGAGCTGCTGCGCACGTACCAGCTCAACTTCGGCGGCAACATGGACTTCATGAACATGCTGGAGCGCACCCGCCTCCAGTCGAAGAAGATCTCCAAGACGCAGTCGGTCACCTCGCAGATCCCGCACGAGATGGGCAAGGCCGACGTGCACATCGGCCCGTCCGACCACGTGCCGTGGCTCGACGACCGCAAGTGGGCCTACGTCCGCCTGGAGGGGCGCTCGTTCGGTGACACGCCGCTCAACCTGGAGTACAAGCTCGAGGTGTGGGACTCGCCGAACTCGGCCGGCATCATCATCGACGCCGTGCGGGCCGCCAAGATCGCCCTCGACCGGGGCATCGGCGGGCCGATCCTGTCGGCGTCGTCCTACTTCATGAAGTCGCCGCCGGAGCAGTACTCCGACGACCAGGCGCGCGAGTACGTCGAGAAGTTCATCAGGGGCGAGGTCGAGCGCTGACCTTCATCGGCGCCGCGACTCCTCATCGAGGGGCGCGGCGCCGTTCGTCTGTCAGGGACGTGCGGCGGGCGGCAGCGCGTCGGCGCCGGCCGGCTGCCAGGACAGCGGGTCGGCGCCCAGCTCGGTCAGCAGCGGCACCTGCTCCCTGCACCACGGCGAGATCGCCAGCAGGCCGTTCTGGGCCCCCTCGGCGAACTCCTTCCACGGCATCCACAGCGTCTCCCCCACCTCGTCGGGGTTCGGCGTGACGGGCGCGTCGACCGTGACGCGATAGACCGGGCACAGCTCGTGCTCCACGATGCCGTTGGCCATCACCGCGCGGTAGGCGAACGAGGGCAGCATCAGATCGACGCTCTCGACGGCCAGGCCCAGCTCGTAGGACAGGCGGCGCACCACCGCCCGGTCGAGCGCCTCGCCAGGAAGGGGGTGGCCGCAGCAGCTGTTGGTCCACACGCTCGGCCAGGTCAGCTTGTGATCGGCTCTCCTGGTGAGCAGCACGCGGCCGTCGGAGTCGAAGACGTAGCTGGAGAAAGCCAGATGGAGGGGGGTCTCGCGACCGTGCACCGACGTCTTGGGCGCGGTGCCCAGCGCCCGGCCGTCGCGATCTACCAGCACAACGTGTTCGTCGCTCGTCACGCTTTGAAGCGTACGAGATCATGGCCACCACTTGGAACCCCGGCGTGGCAGCCGACCAGCGCGGGCTAGGCTGACGGCGTGTCTTTCGTCGCCGATCTCCGCACGGTTCTGCGGGGCAGGGACTTCAGGCGGCTGTTCGGCACCCGGCTGGTCTCGCAGTTCTCCGACGGCATCTTCCAGTTCGGGGTGACCGGGTTCGCCTTCTTCAGCCCCGAGAACCAGACGACCGCCGTCGAGGTGGCGGCCGGGCTGGCGGTGCTGCTGCTGCCGTACAGCGTGCTCGGGCCCTTCGTCGGCGTCTTCATCGACCGCTGGTCGCGGCGGCAGATCCTCATGGTGGCGCCGTTCATCCGCGGCGGGCTGCTGCTCGTCGCCGCCGCGCTCGTGGCGGCCGACGTGCCCGATCCCGCGTTCTACGCGGCGGCGCTGGCCGTGCTCGGCGTCAACCGGTTCTTCCTGGCCGCCCTCGGCGCCTCGCTGCCCCACGTGGTGCCGCCCGAGCGGCTGATCTCGGCCAACGCGGTCGTGCCCACCTCGGGCACGGTGGCCACGTTCCTCGGCGCCGGCGTGGGCTTCCTGCTGCGCGAGCTGTTCGGCGGCGACGACCTGGGCGTGGCGCTGCTGCTGGTGACGTCCGGCGTGGTGTTCACGATGAGCGCGCTGGTGGCGCGCACCATGGAGCGGCAGCTGCTCGGCCCGTGGCCCGACCCCGACCGGCCGCAGGCCCGCCAGGAGCTGCGCAACGTCGTCACCGGGCTCCTCGACGGCGCCCGCCACCTCCTGCACCACCGCGTGGCCGCCGCGACGCTGGGCGCGATGGCCACCCACCGCTTCCTGTTCGGCATGTGCACCGCGCTCGGCATCATCCTCTACCGCTACTACTTCGCCCACGGCGACGCCGAGGCCGCGCTGCGCGGCATCGGCCTGGTGGTGATCGCCGCCGGGCTCGGCACCGCGCTGGCCGTCGTCATCACGCCGTACGCGACCGAGTGGTTCGGCATCGAGCGGTGGGTGCAGATCGCGCTGGTCGCGGCCGGGGCACTGACCGCGGTGCTGGTGCTGCCCTTCCAGGAGTGGGGGCTGCCGGTCGCCGGGTTCGTGCTGGGGGTGGCCGGGCAGAGCGTGAAGATCTGCGCCGACACCACCGTCCAGCGCGACGTGGAGGACATCTACAGGGGCCGCGCCTTCTCCATCTACGACATGCTCTTCAACGGCATGTACGTGCTGGCCGCGGCCCTGTCGGCGGCGATCCTGCCGGCCGACGGCAAGTCGTACGCCGCCGTCGCCATCATCTCGCTCGGCTACCCGCTGGCCGCCCTCGGCTACCGCCTGATCACCGCGCCCTCACGCACCGAGGTCGGTTGACCTCGCCCACTCCAGCAACGCCTCGGTGGCGGCCTCCTTGCCGATGACGCCCTTGTCGAGCCTGAGGTCGAGCAGGAACTTGTAGGCCCGCCCCACGACCGGCCCCGGGCCGACGCCGAGCACTTGCTGGATCTCGTTGCCGTCGAGCTCGGGCCTCATCTTGGCCAGCTCCTCCTCCTCGGCCAGCCTGGCGATGCGCTCCTCCAGGTGGTCGTAGGTGCGCGACAGCGCCGCCGCCTTGCGCTTGTTGCGGGTGGTGCAGTCGGCCCTGGTCAGCTTGTGCAGCCGGTCGAGCAGGTGGCCGGCGTCGCGGACGTAGCGGCGTACGGCGCTGTCGGTCCACTCCCCCGTGCCGTAGCCGTGGAAGCGCAGGTGCAGCTCCACCAGCCGCGACACGTCGGCGACGACGTCCTTCGGGAAGCGCAGCTCCGTCATGCGCTTCTTCGTCATCTGCGCCCCGACCACCTCGTGGTGGTGGAACGAGACCCGGCCGCCCGCCTCGTGGCGGCGCGTCTTGGGCTTGCCGATGTCGTGCATGATCGCCGCCCAGCGCAGGACGCGGTCGGGGCCGTCCTCCTCCTGCGCGATGGCCTGGTCGAGCACGGTCAGCGTGTGCTCGTAGACGTCCTTGTGCCGGTGGTGCTCGTCGATCTCCAGCCGCAGCTTGGGCAGCTCGGGCAGCACGTGGGCGGCCAGCCCCGTCTCGACCAGCAGCCGCAGGCCCTCACGCGGGCGGGCGCCGCAGATCAGCTTGTCGAGCTCGTCGCGGATGCGCTCGGCCGAGACGATCTCGATGCGGTCGGCCATCTCGGTCATCGCCGTCACCGCCGCCGGATCGACCCTGAAGCCGAGCTGCGCGGCGAACCTGGCCGCGCGCAGCATGCGCAGCGGGTCGTCGCCGAACGACTGCTCGGGGGTGCCCGGCGTGCGCAGCAGCCCCGCCCGCAGGTCGGACAGGCCGCCGTAGGGGTCGACGAACTCGTGCGCGGGCAGCCGCACCGCCATCGCGTTGACCGCGAAGTCGCGCCGCTCCAGGTCGCCCTCAAGGGTGTCGCCGTAGACGACCTCGGGCTTGCGCGACTTGGGGTCGTAGGACTCGCTGCGGTACGTCGTGATCTCGATCAGCCGGTCGCCCTTGCGCAGGCCGACCGTGCCGAAGTCGATGCCGATCGTCCACACGGCGTCGGCCCAGTCTCTGGCGATCTCCAGCACTTGCTCGGGGCGGGCGTCGGTGGTCAGGTCGAGGTCGTTGCCTGCGCGCCCGAGCAACAGGTCGCGTACGGGCCCGCCGACGAGGGCGAGCTCGTGGCCCTGCGCGGCGAACAGGCGGCCGAGCTCGTCGGCCACGGGGGCGATCTTGCGGAACAGGTCGTTCATGGCCTGCTGCTGGCTTTCGGTCAGAGTTGAGTCGGACAAACTGCGATCGGCCTTATCTGAGTGTGCTTCCGGAACATATCCCCCGAGCCACACCAGGTCCGGGTTACCGTCGGTCAAGGGACCGTCGGGGGGCACTGGAATGCGGCAAGGAGGACTATATGAAGGACGCCCTCGCGCTCCACCGCTGGCTCCTCGCACACCAGGTCCATCATGAGATCGTACGCCTTCCGCGTCCCATGACATGCGCGGAAGAGCTGCCGGAGACGGTCTTCGCGGCCGCCGGGCGCTGCCTCATGGTCACGGTGCTGGACGTCACGACCAGGGTCGGCAGCGAGGTCGTCATCGCCGTCACCACCCCCGTCTCGTCGCCGCCGCAGCCCGGGATCGTCGGAGGGCTGCTCGGCGCCCGCCAGGTACGCCCCGCGCCCGCCCACGTCGTCAACGCGGCCACCGACTACGCCGACGGGCTCGTGTGCCCGCTGCTGCTGCCCGCCGCGCTGCCGATGTTCATCGACGACCGGCTGCACGCGGACGACGAACTCCTCTACACGCCCACGGGAGAGCGGCACACCGCGCTCGCCATGAGGGCTCTCGACCTGCTGGCCGTCCTGCCGGGGAAGATGGTGGACCTCCGCGGCACACGCCCGCGAGGATCACGTGCGGCGGTCGCGCGACGGCACTGAACCCGTACCATTGCGGGCGTGTGTCGTCCTCGTCCGGCTCGGGCCTGCGCGTGATCCGTAAGACCACGCTGCTCGCCGCGCTGTCCGCCGCGTTGCTCGCCCCCACGATGGCGGTGACGCCCGGCGAGGCTGCCGCGACACCGGTCCTGACCGAGATCAGGCGGCAGACGCTCGCCGTGTCGATCACGTCGATCACGCCCGAGGTGCCGAAGAGCCTGACCGATGTGATCAAGATCACCGGCACCGTGCGCAACGACACGGGCACCGCGATGTCCGGCCTCCAGGTGCGGCTGCGCTACAGCGCCCTGCCCTTCACCGACCGCGCCTCGATGGCCACCTACCAGGCCGACCAGAACAACGCGACGCTGCCGAGCAGCGTCTCCACGCGCAACTCGTTCCAGAATCTCGAGCCGCTCGATGTGGGCGGCACCGCGCGCTGGGAGATCACGGCCACACCCGTGCAGCTCGGCCTGCGGCAGTTCGGCGTCTATCCCATCGCGGTCGACGTCGCCCAATGGGGTGTGCCGCTCAGCGCGCAGCGCACCTTCCTGACGTACGCGCCGCCCACCACGCCGCGCCCGCCGCGCAACAAGCTCGCCGTCGTGCTGCCCGTCATCGACCAGCCGCGCCGGGCCACCGACACCGACCCCGACGCGCCCGGCAAGGGCCCGTTGTTCCTCGACGACAAGCTGAGCCAGGCCGTGACCGGCCGCGGCCGCCTGGCCGACCTGCTCAGCATCGCGCAGTCGGCGCCGAGCAGCGTCACCTGGGTGGTCGATCCCGCGCTGCTCGACGACCTCAGCGCGATGACCAAGGGCTACCAGGTCAAGACGAAGGACGGCAAGCGCTCCCAGCCGCCGAGCGCAGCGGCGGGCCAGTGGCTGACCGACATGCGCACCTCGCTGGCCGCCTCCCCCGTGGTGGCCCTCCCCTACGCCGACCCCGACGTGGCGGCGCTTGCCCACCAGGGGCTCGACCCGCAGACCCGCAGGGCAGTCGAGCTCGGCGGGCAGAAGGCCCAGCAGTTGCTCAGCGCCAAGGCCAAGACCAACCTCAACTGGCCGGCCGCCGGCGTGCTCGACCCCGACGCGCTCGACCTGCTCGCCGTCAGCGGCGTCAACACCGTGCTGCTCAACTCCACCAACCTGCCGCCGCAGCCGCCCGTGCCCACCACGCCCGACGCCGCCGCGACGCTCGACTCGGTCAACGGCCCGGTCACCGCGCTGGTCGCCGACCCCGAGCTGAGCCGCCTGTTCGAGCCGGCCGGGCCCACCTCGCAGGCGCTGACCAGGCAGCGGTTCATCGCCGAGACCGCGATGATCGCCGCGGAGCCGGGCCAGACCGTGCCGCGGTCGCTGGTCGTCGCGCCCTCCCGGCGGTGGAACCCCAACCCGGCGCTGATCAGCTCGCTGCTCAAGACCGCGGGCCGGCTGCCCTGGCTGCAGCTGACCACGCTGGAGTCGCTCAAGCCGGGCAAGACGTCCGTGCCGCGCGCCGGGCTGACCTACACCGACCAGAACCGCAAGCAGGAGCTGTCCGGCAAATACCTCGACTCGGTGAAGGAGTCGTGGTCGATGGCGCAGCTGCTGTCCCGGGTCACCACCGACGGCGCGCCGTCCAGCTTCGACGCCGCCGTGCTCCGCCTGACCTCGTCGGCCTGGCGCGACAGCACCCGCGCAGGACGCGCCGCGGCCAAGATGGTCGGCACCGCCGTCACCAACACCACCAACAAGATCCAGATCTTCGGCGTGGGCGGCCCCCGCACCCTGGCCGGCAGCAGCGGCGTGGTGCCCATCAGCGTGAAGAACGGCATGGGTCACCCCGTCGCCCTCTACATCGACGTCAAGTCCGACAACCCCGAGCTGCTGCAGATCAAGATCGTCGAGGAGACGCGGACGATCGGCCCGGGCCAGAGCACCACGTTCCAGGTGACGATGAACGCCACCCCCGACACCAGCGGCGACGCCACCGTGACCGTGCAGCTCAAGACCCCCGACGGCCAGCCCTACGGCAAGCCGCAGCGGCTGACGATCCGCACCACCGGCTACACCGGCATCGCCCTGGTGATCGTGGGCGCCGCGCTGACCGTGATGCTCGCCGCCGTCGTCACACGGCTCTTGCGGCGCAGGTCGCAGCGCAAGCTCGCGCGTACCAAGACCCGGGAGAGTGAGACCGTATGAGCCGCATGCTGCGGGCCAGCGCCATCATGGCGGCCGGCACCATGGTGTCCAGGGTCACGGGGTTCGTGCGGACGATGGTGCTGGCCTACGCCATCGGCACGGCGGCGCTCGGCGACGCCTACAACGCCGCGTACGCGATCCCGTACAGCATCCTCGACCTGCTGCTGCTCGGCGTGCTGAGCAGCGTCGTGGTGCCGATGATCGTGCGGGCCCAGCAGCACGACGCCGACGGCGGCAGGGCCTACGAGCAGCGGCTGCTGACGCTCTCCACCGGCGCGCTCATCGTGGTCGCCGCGATCGCCGTGCTGGCCGCGCCGCTGCTCATCGACCTCTACACGGTCTGGGACCACGGCAGCAGGGAATACGACGTCGCGGTCACGCTGGCCAGGTTCATCCTGCCGCAGCTCGCCTTCTTCGGCGTGGGCGCGGTGGCCGGCGCCATCCTCAACACCCGCGACCGCTACGGCGCCCCCATGTGGGCCCCGGTCGTCAACAACCTGGTCGTCATCTGCGTCTTCCTGCTCTACGCGGTGGCCGGTCCCGGCAACGACATCTCCCGCGTCACCACCGGCGATCTGGCGCTGCTCGGCGTCGGCACCACGGCCGGCATCGTGGCGCAGGCGGCGGTGCTCATCGTGGCGCTGCGGCGGGCCGGGTTCCAGTTCGTGCCGCGCTTCGACCTGCGCAACGCGCGGCTCGGCGAGATGGGCAAGGCCGGCGTCTGGACGATCGGCTACGTCATCGTCACGCAGGCCGGCTTCATGCTGACGACCAACCTCGCGAGCGCCGCGGGTGACGAGGTGGCGGGGCACGGCATCAGCCCGTACACGCTGGCGTTCCAGCTTTTCCAGCTTCCTTACGGCGTGATCGGCGTCTCCGTGATCACCGCGATGCTGCCCAGGATGAGCAGGGCCGTCGCCGACGGGCGCTTCGGTGACGTGCGGGCCGAGTTCGGGTCGAGCGTACGGCTGGTCTGCGCGCTCATGGTGCCCGTGTCGTTGCTGCTCATGGTGGTCGGGCCGGCGATCACCGTACCCATCTACGGCCACGGCGCCAACTCCGTGGCCGACGCCGTCTACATCGGCAACGTGCTGCAGGTCTACGGGCTCGCGCTGGTGCCGTTCGCGGTGTTCCAGCTGCTGCTGCGGGTCTTCTACAGCTTCGGCGACACGCGTACGCCCGTCTTCATCGGGGCCGGCACGACCGCGGTCAACGCGGTGCTCATGGTGCTGTTCCACCTCCTGCTGCCGGCCAGGTACGCGGTGATGGGACTGGCGCTGGCGTACACGGTGGCCTACGGGCTGGGCGCGGTGCTGGCCTGGTGGCTGGCCGCCCGCCGGGTGCAGGGGCTGGACGGCTGGGCCGTCGGCATGGCGATGACCAGGATGTATCTCGCGGCGCTGCCCACCGCCGTGCTCGCGCTCGCCACGGTCTGGGTGATCACCACGGTGTTCGGCGGGCTCGACTTCCTCAACTCCGTGATCGTTCTGGCGATCGGCGGTGGCCTGGGAATGTTGCTCTATCTCGGCGTAGCCCACAGAATGCGCATCCCGGAGGTCAACTCGATCGTTGGGATGGTCGCGAGGCGGGTAGGTCGGTAAAGAACGCGGGCGGAATCTCCTCGGCACTACCATGGAGCCCGACACGCGCGAATGGAAGCAGGAGGGGCGTGGGCGGATCCACCCGGCATAGCGTGCCTTCGTGGGACACCACCACGCAGGTGAGTCGAACCATGAGCACGCCCGATCGGCCAAGCGGAGTGAGCCAGTGAGCAGCACGTCGGCCGTCGCACCCGGCACCCGTCTCGCCGAGCGTTTCCGGCTCGAAGATCGCGTCAGCGAGTCCGACGGCGCCACCCTGTGGAAGGCGATCGACGAGATCCTCGCCCGTCCCGTCGCCGTCCACACCTTCGCCCCCGACTTCCCGCGCGTCCACGAGGTCGTCACGGCCGCCCGCGCGGCCAGCCGGCTCACCGACCCCCGGCTGACGCAGGTCTTCGACGCCGCCGAGGACGACAAGTCCGCCTACGTCGTCAGCGAGTGGGTCACCGGCGAGTCGCTGACCGACCTGCTCGCCGCCGGCCCGCTGGAGCCCGAGCGTGCGGCCGGGCTGATCGCCGAGGCCGCGGAGGCGCTCTCACACGCCCACGAGGCCCACCTCTACCACCTGTGCCTGCGCCCCTCCCACCTGGTGTGGACGACCGGCAACACGGTCAAGGTGCTCGGCGTCGCGGTCGACGCCGCCATGTGGGGCCTGACCACCGACCAGCCGGCGCTCGACGACGCCGAGGGCCTCGGCCGGCTGCTGTACGCGGGCCTGACGGGCCACTGGCCGGGCGACGAGGAAGAGGGCGGGCTGCCCGCCGCCCCCATGAACGACGGCCACTTCTGCACGCCCCGCCAGGTGACCGCGGGCGTGCCCGGCTACCTCGACACGGTCACCGTGCGGGCCTGCCTGCCCGAGTCGCGCAGGGGGCAGGGCGCGCTGTCGAGCCCGTCCGAGGTGGCCGAGGCGCTGGCCGACGTCGCCAGGCCGATGCCGATCCCGATCTCCTACCCCTCCACCCCGGCGGTCGCCTCGGCGTCCCACACCGAGGGCCTCGACATCGCCCACCGGCAGCAGTCGGCGCCGCCTCCCCTGCCGCCGGTGATGCAGCCGCGCCGGCCGTCCGGCGGGGGCGGCAGCACGCTCAACCGGGTGCTGATGACGCTCGTGGTGCTGCTCGTCATCGCCGCCGTGGGCGTGGGCGCGTGGACGATCGGCCGCAGCCTGGGCAGCCCGACGACGTCGCAGACGACCAGCGCCAGCCCCACCGCATCGGCCTCCGCGCCGGCGGAGACGCAGGCCGTCAAGCCGGTCAAGGCGCAGGGCTTCGACCCGCTCGGCGACGGCGACGAGAAGCCCGACCTCGCCAAGCTGGCCATCGACGGCAAGCCCAGCACGCTGTGGAAGACCGAGACCTACACCAGCGCCGACCTGGGCAGACTCAAGGACGGCGTGGGCCTGCTGCTCGACATGGGCAAGTCCGTGCAGATCAGCGACGTGGTCGCTACGCTGTCCGACGCGTCGGGCGCGACCGTCGAGCTCAAGGTGGGCGACTCCCCTGAGCTCGGGTCGCTCAAGACAGTCGCCACGAAGAAGAACGCCGCAGGTAAAACCACCCTCGCTCCGGAACAGGCGGTGACCGGCCAGTACGTTTTGATCTGGTTTACGCGCGTTCCGACAGATGCGGGCACTTTTCATGGCACCATCTATGAGGTAGTGGTGCACTCTCCCGGATCGGCATAATCAGGAAACTCTCTTGTGAACTCCCCACCCGAGACACCCTCAGCAGCGGAGCGGCCGGCGGTCACAGACGCCGAGCTGCTGACCGCACATATCCACGGGGATCCACACGCCTTCAGCGAAATCGTCAAGAGACACCGCGACCGCATGTGGGCGGTCGCCCTGCGCACGCTCGGTGACCCCGACGAGGCCGCCGACGCCGTGCAGGACGCCTTCGTCTCCGCTTACCGTAAGGCCGCCACGTTTCGCGGCGAAGCGGCCGTCACCACCTGGCTGCACCGCATCGTGGTCAACGCCTGCCTTGACAGGATGCGCCGTAAATCCGTCCGGCCCGTCGCCGACGACGAGCTGATCGAGGCCGCGGAGCGCGAGACCCCGCTGCCCGACCAGACCGTCGAGCGCGAGGTGTCGATGGAGGTTTCGGCCGCGCTGAAAATGCTGCCCGCCGACCAGCGGGCCGCGCTCGTGCTGGTGGACATGATGGGCTACTCAGTAGAAGACGCAGCTCAGGTGCTGCAAGTGCCGAGTGGCACGGTGAAGAGCCGGTGCGCCCGAGGGCGCGCGAAACTTGCCCCAATTCTTTCGCATCTGCGGAACCGAACCGACCTGAACCGCGTCTCATCCGCGAAGGGAGCAGAACTTCGTGACGGGTGATACGCACTACGATCTGGAAATCCTCGCCGAGCTGGCCGAGGGTCTCCTGGACGCCGACACGGCACGCCAGGTCCGCGAGCATCTCGCGGTCTGCGACCCCTGTGGGGAGCTACTGGCCGACCTGGCGGCGGTTCGCGAGGTGCTGGCCGCGACGCCCACACCGGCCATGCCGATGGGTGTCGCACTGCGCATCGACAAGGCGCTGGCCGCCGAGGCCGAGTCCAGGCGTGGCGGGGGTGTCGGCCTCGCGGAACCACCGGACTGGGATGAGCTCATGCGGGACGCCCCGTGGGAGCGGCCGGCGGAGGTCCCCGAGCCCGTGCGGCTCCATCGGGACGTGCCTGCTCAGGTCCCGGAGCCGACGCGTCTGTCCGGGGACTCGCCCGCCGAGGTCCCCGAGCCGGCTTCGACCGGACCGGCCGGCGTGCCTGAGCCGGTGCGGCTCGGCGTGGTCTCCGACGACGGCACGGTCGTCCCGGCGAAGAGCCGGTCGATCAGGCGGCGCCGGTGGGCGATGCCCGCGGTCGCGGCAGCCGCCGCGGCGGCCGTCGTGGCCGGGTCCGCGGTGGCCGGAACGGCCCTGCTGGCCAGTGGCGGTGAGTCGCCGGCGCCTCCGGTGGCGCTGCCGGTTCCCTCGTCGTCCTCCGCCGCCCCGCAGCCCGAGCGGAGCTCGGTACGGGCGACACCGTCGAAGCCGCCGCGGGGCTACGCCCTGACCAACAGCGACCACAACTACAGCGACCCCGAGCTGCGCAGGCCGCTCGAGCTGTTCCTGGCGCCCGCTCCGATACTGCACGGCGACTCCAACGACGCCGACAAGGTCGCCAAGTGCGTCAGCGCGGTCTCCAACCGCTCCAAGCTCGACGTGTTCGCGGTGGACCAGGGCCAGTACAACGGCCAGGAGGCGCTGCTGGTGGCGAGCTGGAAGCAGCAGTCGACCAAGAGGATCCGCATCGACGTCGTCGATCCGTTCAACTGCAAGAACCTGCGCAAGCCCGCCCTGGGCCGCTGGTAGACCACCGTCACCGGCCAGGTCCGCCGGCTGCGAAGCCCGACGTCAGAGCCCGCTTCTCGCGGGCTCTTTCGTTTGTCCCGGCGTTGTGGGGTAGGGCGGGAATCACTGCGGCCTAGGATCTGTTGTCGCCGGTGGCATCGACAGACGAGGAAGGCGTGGGAGCGTTGAGCGACGTTCGTAACGTGATCATCATTGGTTCCGGCCCTGCCGGTTACACGGCGGCCGTCTACTCCGCTCGTGCCGAGCTCAAGCCGCTCGTCTTCGAGGGCTCCGTCACCGCGGGTGGCGCGCTCATGAACACCACCGACGTGGAGAACTTCCCCGGGTTCCCCGACGGCATCATGGGTCCCGACCTGATGGACAACCTGCGCAAGCAGGCCGAGCGCTTCGGCGCCGAGCTGGTCGCCGACGACGTGGTCGAGGTCGATCTGCAGGCTGACCCCAAGGTGGTCAAGACCCACACCGAGACCTACTACGCCAAGTCGGTCATCCTGGCCATGGGCTCCGGCTACCGCGAGCTCGGACTGGAGAACGAGAAGCGGCTCTCCGGCCGCGGCGTGTCCTGGTGTGCGACCTGTGACGGGTTCTTCTTCCGCAACAAGGACATCGTGGTCGTCGGCGGCGGCGACACCGCGATGGAGGAGGCCACGTTCCTGACCAGGTTCGGGCGCATGGTGACCGTCGTGCACCGCCGCGACACGCTGCGGGCCAGCAAGATCATGCAGGATCGCGCGCTCGCCAACGACAAGATCCGCTTCGTCTGGGACTCCGAGGTCGTCGACGTGCTCGGCGAGTCCAGGGTCGAGGCGGTCAAGCTGCGCAACGTCAAGACCGGCGAGGAGTGCGAGCTCGCGACCGACGCGCTGTTCCTCGCCATCGGCCACGACCCGCGCACCGAGTTGGTCAAGGGCCAGATCGACCTCGACGAGAACGGCTACATCAAGGTGGCGTCCCCCTCCACCGCGACCAACATCGAGGGCGTGTTCGCCGCCGGCGACGTCGTCGACCACACCTACCGCCAGGCCATCACCGCGGCCGGCACCGGCTGCGCCGCCTCGCTCGACTCCGAGCGCTGGCTGGCCAACAACGAGAAGTAAGGAGCGCACCGTGAAGGCTGTCACCGACGCCAATTTCGATTCCGAGGTCCTCAAGAGCGACAAGCCCGTCCTGGTCGACTTCTGGGCCGAGTGGTGCGGCCCGTGCCGTCAGGTCGCGCCCATCCTCGAGGAGATCGCCAAGGAGCACGGCGACAAGCTGGAGATCGTCAAGCTCGACATCGACGCCAACCCCGAAGTTCCGCGCCAGTTCGGTGTACTCCAGATCCCGACCCTGAACGTCTATAAGAACGGCGAGGTCGTGAAGCAGATCATCGGCGCCAAGCCGAAGGCCATGCTGCTGCGCGAGCTCGAGGGCATCATCTAGCTCGTCTTCCGGCGGATGGGTTGCCCCCTCGGGGGACGCGCTGCGCCCTGCGAAAGCCCCTCGTGGTTCGGTCCGCGAGGGGCTTTCCGCTTGGCGGGTGTGCGTAGGGGGTTGTGACGCTGTGGCGCCTGCGGCACCGTCAGGCGGGCCCGTGAAGCGGTCAGGCGGGCCTGTGAAGCGGTTGGACGGGCCTGTGAAGCCGTCAGACGGGACGCAGGGCGCGTTCCGGACTCATGGAGCCCAGGAGGCGTTCGAGAGCCACCTCGACGTCCTCACGCCACGAGACAGCGCTCTTGAGCTCCAGCCGCAAGCGCGGAAAACGCAAATGCGGACGCACGGTCTTAAACCCCACAGAAAGCAAGTATTCCGCTGGAACTACGCAACTTGGTTCTTCCCACTTCAAGTCCCCGAAAGCTTCAATGGCTTTCACCCCGCGCCGCGTCAGGTCTTTGGCGACACCCTGAATCAGCATGCGCCCGAGCCCGCCACCCGAGAACTCCGGAATGATGTGGGCCGTCATCAGCAAGACCGCGTCGGCGCTGACCGGCGAGGTGGGAAAGGCCACCGAGCGCGGGCTGTAAAGGGGTGGGCTGTAGAGCACGAACCCGGCAGGCACCCCGTCGACGTACACGATCTTGCCGCAGCTGCCCCACTCCAGCAGCGTGCCTGAGAGCCACGCCTCCTTCTCAAGGCCCGGATCGCCCGAGCCGAGCGCCCGCTCCCCGTTGACGGGATCCAGCTCCCAGAACACGCACCGCCGGCAGCGGCGCGGCAGATCTTCAAGATTGTCCAGGGTTATGTTGACCAGCCGGCGCGACAACTACCGCCCCTATCGTTGACCCGGAAAAGCGCGCGAAAACCGCGTCCACAGGTGGCATCGTAGCCCAGTACAGATGTCGTCAGCGGACACCACGACGGTCCAGCCCGGTCACGGGCGACATGTCCGTCTGGCGTAATCTGGTATTTCAGTCCGATATAGACACTTAGGAGGTGGGCCGTGACAGAAGAGCTGGATCACGGTCAGACACCCGCGACCCAAGGGTCGCGCATTGACGCCTACGTCGATCGGTACGCCGCGCGAGCTACCGGGATGGTCGCCTCCGAGATCCGAGCTCTCTTCGCCGTCGCGTCGAGGCCCGAGGTGGTCTCGCTCGCCGGCGGCATGCCGTACGTCACGGCCCTCCCCCTCGACATGGTCGGCGAGCTCGTCTCCGACCTCGTCACGCGGCGCGGCCCCGTCGCGCTGCAATACGGCTCCGGCCAGGGTGACCCGCACCTGCGCGAGCAGATCTGCGAGGTCATGAAGCTGGAGGGGATCAACGCCGGGGCGAACGACGTCGTCGTCACCGTGGGGTCGCAGCAGGCCCTCGACCTCATCACCCGCATCTTCATCGACCCGGGCGACGTGGTGCTCGCCGAGGGCCCCTCCTACGTGGGCGCCCTCGGCACGTTCGCCGCTTATCAGGCCAAGGTCGTCCACATCGCCATGGACGACCAGGGCATCGTGCCCGAGTCGCTGGCCCAGACGATCTACGCCCTCGAAACCGCGGGCGCGCCCGTCAAGTTCCTCTACACCATCCCGACCTTCCAGAACCCGGCCGGTGTCACGCTCAACATCGCCCGCCGCCAGCAGGTGCTCGACATCTGCCAGCGGGCCGGGATCCTGGTCATCGAGGACAACCCGTACGGACTGCTCGGCTTCGACGGCGAGCCGCTGCGCGCGCTGCGCGCCGACAACCCCGACGGCGTCGTCTACCTCGGCTCCTTCTCCAAGACGCTGGCCCCCGGCTTCCGCGTCGGCTGGGCGCTCGCGCCCCACGCCATCCGCGACAAGCTCGTGCTCGCCATGGAGTCGGCCGTGCTGTCCCACTCCTCGTTCACGCAGCTCGCCGTCGGCCAATACCTGGCCACGCAGCCGTGGCGCGAGCAGATCAAATCCTTCCGCGAGCTCTACCGCGAGCGCCGCGACGCGATGCTCGACGCGCTCGAATCGCTGATGCCGCCCGAGGTGACGTGGACCCGTCCCGGAGGCGGCTTCTTCGTGTGGGCCACCCTGCCCGAAGGGCTCGACTCCAAGGCGATCCTGCCGCGAGCCGTGGCCGAACGGGTCGCGTTCGTGCCCGGCACCGGGTTCTTCTCCGACGGCAGCGGGGCCCGCCACATGCGGCTGTCCTTCTGCTTCCCCCAGCCCGACCGCATCCGCGAGGGCGTACGCAGGCTCGCCGGGGTGATCGAGCAGGAGATGCAGCTGCGCGACACGTTCGGCACGGGGTCCACGCGCGAGCACCAGGGCGTGGACACGCCAGGGCCCGACCTGGCCTAGCCGGCTGATCCGCCGGAACGGGAGGGCGCTTCATGCGCCCTCCCGTTCTCCTTTTCCCCAAGGAATCCGGCTGAGATGGGATGGGATCGCCGCACATAGCACCTCACGTACACCCCCCATCCCCAGCGCCGGTACGGTTGGACAGCGTGTCGTCAGCGGAGGAGTTGTGATGAGCGATCTGGGCCACGTGCTCGTGCTGGCCGGAGGTCTCTCCTACGAGCGAGAGGTGTCTCTGCGCTCAGGTCGCCGGGTCAGCGAGGTGCTGCGGGCCACGGGCATCGACGTCGAGGCGCGCGACACCGATGCCTCGCTCGTCCCCTCGATCCTGGCCGACCCGCCCGACGCGGTCTTCGTCACGCTCCACGGCGGCGCGGGCGAGGACGGCGCCATCCGTTCCGTGCTTGAGCTGCTCGACGTCCCCTACGTCGGCGCCGACCCCGACGCGTGCCGGGTCGCCTTCGACAAGCCGACCGCCAAGGCCGTCGTACGCTCCGTCGGCCTCCGCACCCCCGAGTCCGTCACCCTGCCGAAGGAGACCTTCCACGACCTCGGCGCGACCGTGGTGCTCGGGCGCATCGTCGAGCGGCTCGGGCTGCCGCTGTTCGTCAAGCCCGCACGTGGCGGCTCGGCGCTCGGCGCCTCCTTCGTCCGTACGGCCGAGGAGCTGCCCGCCGCCATGGTCGGCTGTTTCGCGTACGGCGACACGGCGCTCATCGAGCGGTACGTCGAAGGTGTCGAAGTGGCGGTCTCCGTCGTCGACCTCGGCAACGGCCCGGTCGCGCTGCCGGCCGTGGAGATCGTGCCCGACGAAGGGGTCTACGACTACGCCGCCCGCTACACCGCCGGCCACACCGAGTTCTTCGCCCCCGCCCGCCTGTCCGCCGCGGCCGCCGCGGCGTGCGCCGAGACCGCCGTGACGGCGCACACGGCGCTGGGGCTGCGGGACGTCTCGCGTACAGACCTGATCGTGGACGCCGCCGGCGTGCCCCACTTCCTTGAGGTGAACGTGGCGCCGGGGATGACGGAGACGTCCCTGCTGCCGATGGCGGCGGAGGCGGCCGGGCAGGACCTGGGTGAGCTCTGCCGCGCCCTGCTCCAGAACGCCGCCAGCCGCGCCAGTCGCTGAGGGGCGCTTGCATTGGCGCGCTTGCATTGGGGCGCCTGCCGTGGTGGGCACCTGCGTAGGGGGCGCTTCGCGCAAGGTGGCGCAGTGGGCGGGCAGGGGCTTCGCGCAAGGGGGGGTGCCAACCGGTCCCAGTGGGCCGCTAGGGGGGGCGCTTCGCGCGAGGTTGGCTTGGCACCGACTCGGTGTCAGTGACCTAAGTAGCCTTACGGTGTGCTGTTCGATTCCATGTACCCCAAGAGCTTCGCCAGCGACAACCACGCAGGCGTACACCCGACGATCCTCGCCGCCATGACCGCCGCGAACCACGGGGACGCCCCCGCCTACGGCGACGACACCTGGACGGCCACCTTCGAGGACAAGATCAGGGAAGTCTTCGGCCCGACCGCCCAAGGCTTCCCCGTCCTCAACGGCGCAGGCGCCAACATGGTCGGCCTGGCCCCCATGCTCGGCCGCTACGACGGCATCATCTGCGCCGAGACCGCCCACATCGCCACGCACGAGACGGGCGCCACGGAACGCCTGCTCGGGGTGAAGCTCCTGACGGTCCCCACGGAAGACGGCAAACTCCGCCCTGCGGACATCAAGTCCCGCCTCAACGTCCTGGGCCTCCACCACGAGCCCCAGCCCACGGTCGTCTCGATCTCCCAGGTAACAGAACTAGGAACCTGCTACTCCCCCGAGGAGATAGTCGCCCTCGCCGAGACAGCCCACGAGTCAGGTTTGCGGCTCCACGTCGACGGCGCCCGCCTCGCGAACGCCGCCGCGTACCTGGGCTGTGACCTGAGGTCGATCACCACCGACGCAGGCGTGGACATCTTCAGCTTCGGCGGCACCAAGAACGGCGCCCTAGCCGCAGAGGCCGTAGTGGTCCTGAACCCATCTTTGGCAACCGCAATCCCCTTCCTCCGCCGCCAGTCCCTCCAACTGGCTTCCAAGATGCGCTTCATCTCAACCCAACTGACGGCCCTCCTAACGGACGACCTTTGGCGCGAGAACGCCACCCACGCCAACCACATGGCCATCCGCCTAGCGGACGGCTTGAAGGACATCTCAGGCGTGTCCCTGGCCCACCCCGTACAAAGCAACGCCGTCTTCGCCACCCTCCCCCACGAGGTCGCGAAATCCCTCCTGCAGCGCTACCTGTTCCACTTCTGGGACGAGCCCGCCGGCACCGTCCGCTGGATGACCGCCTTCGACACAACAGAGGACCACGTGGACGACTTCCTAGACTCCCTCCGCAAAGCCTCCACGAGCTAACCCAAGGCACCGCCGGCTCCACGTGAAACCACTCCCACAGCGGCAGCTCCCCCACTCTCCACCAAAGCCGAACTCTTGAGCTCCACCACCACGAGGGCAAGAGCCGCAACCACGAACCCACAGACCCGCCCACGCCTGAGGCCAGCTACCCCCCACCACCGGCACCCGCATGAGACGAACAACCCGCCGTCTCCCGCTGCCTCGTTTCACGTGAAACAAGGCAGCGAGAGGGCGCGGCGGGAGGGCAAGCACTCGCCCCCGACGGCCGAGGATCGCAGAAACCGAGCACTCCCACTCAACCTCCAACGCACCCGCCGCCGCAGCGCCAGCCCTAGCCCCAGCTCAGCTCCAGCCGAACCGCAACCCCGACCAAAACCAGAACCGCAACGGGCAATGGACCATCGACAGCGGGCAACGGCATGGAGCAAACAGCACGGGCACGAGCACCGCACGAGCACGGGCACGGGCACGGGCAGGGGCGCCGCACGGCACGGGTACCGCACGGCGACGGCGACGGCGACGGCGACGGCGACGGCGACGGCGACGGCGACGGCGACGGCGACGGCGACTAAACCACAGCAACGTTTCACGTGAAACACGCCCAACCACACCACCGCTGAGGGACTTCTCAAGAACCGGTTCCCCAGACACACGGCGCTCTGCTCAGCACCGCAGCAACAGCTCGTGCGGTTCGCATAGGTGCTCCTGCCCGGATTCGGGGTCGGTGTCGGTGGCCCGGACACAACTGGCCCACCACTCACCAACCAGCCGGCACCTCTCCCTGTCCCCGCTAACCCCACCGCCTGACCGACTCCCGCTCGCCGTCTCCCTCCTCCCCCGCTTCACCATCACCCACCTGGCTGTCGCCACCCCACGTTTCCCACCCACACGGGGGGGCACGCAACGCCCTGCACCCCGATTGAGCCAACGCACACTCCCCGCCCCGCGGCCCCTCCGCCCCCACATGTCACGCCTCAAGCCGCCCCACCCCATGTCTGAGCCAAGGCACACCTCCCGGCTCCCCGGCTCCCCGGCTCCCCGGCTCCCCGGCTCCCCGGCTCCCCGGCTCCCCGGCATGTTCACCCTTCAGAGTGGTCCACCCTTCGGGATGACTCACCCCTCGGATGGCTCACCTCGCCCTTGCCTCCTCCCGCACTACTCCGCTTGGCGATGCCGCGCACCCCGGCGCTGCCTTCCAAGACGCCACGCCTCCGCTCGGCTCACCGATTCGGTCAGCGTGCCTCTCCTTGCTCGCGCGCTGCGGATGCCACCGCACACGACCCACCGACGGCTACAAAGGCGGGCTACCCGCCCAGCTGCCGCCCCCGCCCACCACGCGCTGAGCAACGTGTTTCACGTGAAACACCGAGATGCCGCGCTCACCCTTGTTGGGCCTTAGAGCCTGGCCTCGGTCCCCGAGACATCCTGAGAACAGGTGACCGGCCTGATCCCCAGAATGGTCAGCACCCCGGACGGTCGGTCCTCAACCACTAACCGGCCCGGACCGTCTCGGCAAGGCGCTGACGGCTCGGACGCGGTGTCCGTGGGAGATGCCGAGTCGGGGTCGCCGTCGCCGTGCATCTCGCCCTTGCGCCCATGCCGTCGGTTCCGGTCTCAGTCCCGGGGGTGCGGTCTTCGAATCTCCTCAGTGCGGCGGGCGTATCGCTCGTGTCCTTAGACCTGATGCGAGTGACAGACGGGCCCAGAGCCGGAACTTCGGGGGTCAGTCCTCGGTTTCTCGCATTGCTCGGGCTGCCTCCGGGGCCATCGTGCCGATGATGCGCTCCAGGTCGTCGATCGTGGCGAACTCCACGACGATGCGGCCCTTTCGCCGTCCCAGGTCCACCTTCACCTTGGTTTCGAAGTGGTCCGAGAGGCGGTCGGCGAGGTGGGTGAGGCCGGGGGCGGTGGGCTTGACGGGCTGGCGTTCGCGGGGTGCCTTCTTGGCCGCCTTGGCGCTGCCCATGGCGACGATCTCTTCCACCGCTCGTACCGACAGCAGTTCGGCCACGATCCGCTTGGCGAGCTGGATCTGCTCCTCTGCGTTGTCGAGGCCGAGGAGCGCCCGCGCGTGTCCGGCGCTGATCGTCCCGGCGGCGACCTTCAGCTGGACGTCAGGAGGGAGGTTCAGCAGACGCAGGGTGTTGGTGATGTGGGAGCGGGAGCGACCGACCTTCTGTGCCAGCTGTTCGTGCGTCGCCTGGAAGTCGTCAAGAAGTTGCTGGTACGCCGCCGCTTCTTCAAGGGCGTTCAGCTGTTCACGCTGGAGGTTCTCGATCAGCGCGTCCCGCAAAAGGTCGGTGTCCTGGGTGTTGCGCACGATGGCGGGCACCGGGTCCAGGCCGACCTGCTTGCACGCCCGCCAGCGCCGCTCCCCCATGATCAGCTCATACTGGCCACCGCCGATCGAGCGCACCACGATCGGTTGCAGCAACCCGACCTCACGGATGGACGCCGCCAGCTCCTCCAGGCGCTCCTCATCGAAGATCTCACGCGGCTGCCGGGGGTTGGGGACGATCGCCTTGAGCGCGACCTCCTTGAAGTACGCTCCGGCGATCGGCTTGGGACCCATCTCCTCCGTTGACCCGTTGGCCGGGGCCGGCGCCGCCCCCGTGCCGTCAACGATGGGACCGGTCGGGATGAGCGCCCCGAGTCCCTTGCCCAATCCCCGCCGCTGCTGGCTCACTGCGTCTCCTCATCCACCCGGTCGATTCCGGTCACTCCAGGAGAGGTTACCGTTGCGGGCCCGACCGAGTGCCCCCTCGCCACACACCGTCCGGTTGGATTTACACCGACACGGTCACAAACCTGCCCAACCCGTGACTGGACCCCACCCCACCCCTGTTTCGCCCTCCCCCCACCCACCTCCGTTCGGCCTGCGAGGGCGTCGCCACCAAAACCCCCTTGCCCAAGAGCCAGAACGCGCCGCAACGGCGTCACGGAAAACGACCGAAAAAGCGCCGTCGGAAGGCAGGAACATCGGGAGGTGAGGAGGCGGGCCAAGGAAGTTGGAGGACGCGCCCAGAGGACGCAATCCGGCCGTCCGGTCCCGGGCACACGAACCTGGGGCACGCTTCAAAGGCCACGACCTCAGAGGCGCGATCCCGGGAGCGCGGCTCCAGGGACGCGGTCCCGGGGGCACGATCCCGGGGGCGTGCTCCCCGGGGACGCGGTCCTGGGGCACGATCCCGAGGGCACGGTCCTGGGGCACGACCCCGAGGGCACGACCCCGAGGGCACGGTCCTGGGGGCACAGTCCTGGGGGCACGATCCCGGGGGCGTGCTCCCCCGGGGCGCGGTCCGGGCGCGCGGTCCTGGGGGCGCGATCCCGGGGGCACGGACTTGGGGATCCGATTCTGAGGGTGCGGCACGGTCTGGAACGGCGCTCCGGAGACGCGCCTTGCCGGCTCACTCAAGCGGACTGCATTGGGGCTCGGCTCGGGGCATGCCTTGTGTGGCGTGGCGTGGCGTCCGGTTCAACCGTGTCGTCCAGTCGAAACTGGGCGTGCGGATGAGTGACAGTGGCACTGGGCGGCCAGCCGCAACCGCTGTCACAGAATGCGCCTGGGGTACCGCCACGCGGCGCGCAAGCCGCCCTCACGCGATGGCCAGTGCGGGCAGATGCACGTTGGGCAGGAAGTTGACTGGCGCGGTCCGCGGCCAGGCGGGCGGGCGGGCGTTGGTGGTTACGCGGCTGTTGGTGGCTAGCGGTCGTCCGTGGTCAGCCGACTGCGGGCGGCCAGGCGGAGGTTGGTGGCTAGGCGGTCATCAGTAGTCAGCTGGCCGTAGGCGGCCCCGCGATCATCGGTAGGCAGGCGGCTGTCTGTGACCGGGCAGCTGTTGGTGCCTAGGCGTCCGGTGAGTGGCTAGCCGGCCGTGGACGATCAGGCGTCCGGTGAGTGGCTAGCCAGCCGGGGACGGCTAGGCGTCCGGTGAGTGGCTAGCCGGCCGTAGACGGCCAGGCAGCCGGTCAGTAGTTGGCCGGCCGGGGCGGCCAGACGGCCGTCCGTGGCCGAGCAGCCGGTGGCGCCCAGGCGGCTGCCAGTGGCTGACCGACCGTAGGCGGCTAGGTGGCCGTCAGCGGCTAGCCGACCCTAAGCGGGCGGCCGTCGGTGGTTGGCCGGCCCTAAGCGGCCGAGCGGCCGTCGGTGGCTGGCCGACTATCAGTGGCCGGCTGGCTGTTGGTGGCCGGGTGACCTTCGGTGGTTAACCAGCCGTCGGTCGCCGGGCGGCCGTCGGTAGTTGCGGTGGTTGGCCGACCGTTGGTAGCCGAGCGACCGTTGATGGCCGGTGGCCGGATGGCCGTTGGTGGTTAGTCGACCGATAGTGGCCGGGTGATCGTTGGTGGTCAGGAGACTGTGGCGCGGTGGGCTATCTCGCGGGCTGCGTCCATGTACGCCATCGCGCCGCTCGACCCCGGGTCGTACGTCATCACCGACTGCCCATAGCTGGGCGCCTCCGACAGGCGCACGCTGCGCGGGATGACCGTGTTCAGCACCGTGTCGCCGAAGTGCGCACGCACCTCATCGGCCACCTGGGACGCGAGGCGGGTGCGGCCGTCGTACATGGTGAGCACGATCGTCGAGAGTCGTAGCGTCGGGTTCAGGTGGGCCTTGATCAGGTCGACGTTGCGGAGCAGCTGCCCGAGCCCTTCCAGCGCGTAGTACTCACACTGGATCGGGATCATCACCTCGTCGGCCGCCACGAGCGCGTTGACGGTGAGCAGGCCGAGCGACGGCGGGCAGTCGATGACGATGTAGTCGAAGTTCACCGCCTCGTACGCCGCCAACGCCCGCCGCAACCGCGCCTCCCTGGCCACCAGGGACACCAGCTCGATCTCCGCACCGGCCAGGTCGATGGTGGCGGGAGCGCAATAGAGGTTGGGCATGTCGGGCACCTGCTTGACGATGTCAGCCATCGGCAGGTCGTCCACGAGCACCTGGTAAACGTCAGGCACATCGCCGCGATGCTCGGTCGCCAGCGCGGTGGACGCGTTGCCCTGCGGGTCAAGGTCGACCACGAGGACGCGCTGGCCGTGCATCGACAGCGCGGCGGCGATGTTGACCGACGTGGTCGTCTTGCCAACGCCGCCCTTCTGGTTCGCCACGGCGATCACTCGGGTCTGGGACGGGCGCGGCCAGGTGCCGTCGCCGTCGCCGGAGGTCTCGCCGGTCTGGGCGGCCGTCTGGGTTGCAGATGTTTCACGTGAAACCACTGAGCTGAGCGCCTCTCGTACCAACGGCGAATCACCGGGGTTCAGGGGGGTCTGGGTCACGATGGCCATCCTTTCAACCAGTGGTGTGCCGGTGCCGGGAATTTGCTGTCGCGACACGCCCATTTCGGGCCAGCCAACCCCGGTTGGACTCTCGGACGAACGGCTGTCCGGCCAGCCAAGACCACTTGACGCGACTGGCACAACCGTCACCTCCTTCGTCGCCGCCTGGCTCGCTCCGGCGCGCGACCCGCTACCACCCGAACCAATGTTGCAGGCGGCTCGACCTTACCGCGCCCGACGGTGACAAGCTCGGCCGTTCGGGCCCCGCTGGCGCGCAATTGCTCCTGCGCCTCGGCCAGCTCGCCCGCCGCCCGCTCCCCCTTCATGGCAATGAGCTCGCCGCCCTCGCGCAGCAGCGGCATGGCCCAGGTCAGCAGCCGGTCGAGCGGCGCCACCGCGCGGGCGCTGGCCACGTCGAACTCGCGCTTGCCCGCCAGCTCCTCCGCCCGGCCGCGCAGCACCTCGACGTTGTCGAGCTTGAGCGCCTGCACGCACTCCTCAAGGAATACGGTACGGCGCAGCAACGGCTCCAGCAGCGTCACCGTGATGTCCTGCCGGACGATGGCGAGCACCAGCCCGGGCAGGCCGGCGCCGGAGCCGATGTCGACCAGCCGCACGTCCGGCGGCACGGCCTCGGCCACGACAGCGCAGTTGAGCAGGTGGCGATCCCAGATCCTGGGCACCTCCCGCGGGCCCAGCAGCCCGCGGACGACACCGGGACCCGCCAGCAGGTCCGCGAACGTGTTGGCGCGATCCCAGGCCTCCCCCGCGAAGACGTCCCGCGCTATCTCCGGCGGCTCCGGAAGCTCATCGCTCACTGGTTGGTGGCCTTTCTGGGGCTCGTGGCCCGCGTGATCGGGGTGATGGTCGCCGGGCGCGATCAGGCTGCGGCGACAGGGTCCGGTCTCCACCCAAGGCTACGGGGTGAGATCACAAGGGAAGCCTAGCGGGCCTTGGTGAAGGTGGCCTGTGAGCACGCCGTCAGTGCAACGTTGCGTGGGCAAGTAAAGCGTGACATGTCGGTATACGGGGTCGATCCATGTGGGTGACTGGTCGCCGTACAGGCCGTACAGGCCATACAGGAGGAAGGGGTGAATGTGCACCGGCCGTCCCTCGCGCAGGACGGAGGGCACTGGCCGGGCGCGTCCGCTGCGAGCGAGCCTCGATCGGGCCGCTCGGAGAAGGTCCCAACAGCCGGCCGATCCGACAGTTTCCGGAGCAGGCACAAAGGCCGGCCCGAAAGGACCGGCCGGGGCGCAAAAGCCAGGGCGCAACGGCTCAGTCCTGAAGGACCGGCCGGATGGATGTCGGCCCCTCGGAGAAGTCCCGCCGTCCAGGTCGAAAGAGACTGGACGGCCGGTTCGACGACTCAGAAGAGGGCGGTGCGGAAGGACCGGCCGGATGGATGTCGGCGCCTCGGAGAAGTCCCGCCGACCGGTTGGAAGAGACCTGGTTGGCCGGTCCTCCGGCTACCGGAGCAGCGGCCGGGACCACGAAGGCCGGTCCCGAAGGACCGGCCGGATGGATGTCGGCGGGCCGGAGAGGTCCGGCCGGCCGACCGGGAGAGACCTGGACGGCCGGTCCGACATGGTCGGTACGGCCGGTGAGACGGGGACATGTCGCCCGGCCACAGCGCCGCCGGCGCCCGGCAGCGAGGGTCTCAGGCGGGGAGGACCACCACGTAGCGGTTGGGCTCCTCGCCCTCCGACTCGCTGCGCAGCCCCGCGGCCGCTACCGCGTCGTGCACGATCTTGCGCTCGAACGGCGTCATCGGCTGCAGCGACTTCGGCTCGCCCCGATCCTTGACCTGGTCGGCGATCTCGGTGCCGAGCTTGGTCAGCTCGGCCCGCCGCCGCTCGCGGTAGCCGGCGACGTCGAGCATCAGCCGCGAGCGCTCGCCCGTCTGCCGGTGCACGGCGAGGCGGGTCAGTTCCTGGAGCGCCTCGAGCACCTCTCCCTCGGGCCCCACCAGCTCGGTGCTCTTGAGCCCGACGACGGAGACGAGCGCGCGGTCGCCCTCGACGTCCATGTCGATGTCGCCGTCGATGTCGGCGATGTCGAGAAGGCCCTCGACGTAGTCGGCAGCGATCTCGCCCTCCTGCTCCAGCGCAGTGAGATCAGGAGCCTTCTCCTGCTCGGCCTCGGTCATGGCCGGCCTCTCCTTCGTGTTCAAGACTTCTTGCTGCCGGTGCGCTTGCTGCGGGGTTGCCTGCTGGGCTGCTGCCTGATGATCTTAGGCTCCGGAGGGGGCGGAGGGGCCTGTTCTTCCGGAGTGGTCTTGCGGAGTTTCGCGATCAGGCCGGGCTTGGGCTGCACCGGGACGGGGTTGCCCTTGGCGTCGTACTCCGGCATGGGGTGCCGGCTGTAGAACCAGTGCTGCTGACCGAGGGTCCACACGTTGGTGGTGACCCAGTAGAGGATCAGACCGAGCGGGAAGTTCAGGCTGAAGAAGGCGAACAGCGGCGAGATGTACATCAGGATCTTCTGCTGCTGCGCCATGGGGTTGTCCGGCATCTGGGCCATGGAGCGGGTGACGCTCTGCCGGACGGTGAGGAACGTGGTCAGCGAGCTGACCGCGACGAAGAAGCCGATGACGATCTTCTCGCTGATGGCGGGCGCCTCGAAGAACGTCGCCGGCAGCGGCGCGCCGATGATGAGGGCCTGCTTGGCGCTGTCGACCAGCTCCTGCGTCATGCCGAACTTGGCCTCGTCGGCCGCGATCGCGCGGAGCACGGTGAACATGGAGATGAAGATGGGGAACTGCGCCACGATCGGCAGACAGCCGCCCAGGGGGTTGGCCCCCGCCCCCTGGTAGAGCGCCATGACCTCCTGGTTCATGCGCTGCTTGTCGTTCTTGTAGCGCTTGCGGAGCTCCTGGACTTTCGGCGCCAGCTCCTGCATCTTTCGCGACGATCGCATCTGCTTGAGGAACAGCGGGAAGATCAGGATCCTCATGAAGATGGTCAGCGTGATGATGGTCAGCGCCCAGGTCAGACCGCTGTTGGGATCGAGAACCGTGCTGTACGCGGTATGGATCCAGGTGATGACTTGGGCGACGGCTGTATACAGCCAATTGAGCCAGGACAGCTCCACCGAGCTATCTCCCTTGCGTTTCGTGGGACGGGACCGGGCGTGGGGGCACCGGGTCTATACCTCCGGGATGAAATGGATGGCACCGCCCGATGCGCCGGACAGTCAGCCATATGCCGCGCAGTGCTCCATGTACGGCAATCGCTTCGAGCCCGTATGCGCTGCACGAGGGGTAGAACCGGCAGCGTGGACCGAGCAGTGGGCTGATGAACGCCCGATAGAACCGGATGGGGAGGATCAGCGCCCGAGCAGCGAGGCTCGGCGCCGCCACTCCTTGCGGTTGCTCCGTCATTTCCGTCCACCCGTCGAGGACTCGCGCCGCCTGAGACAACGTTCCAGCGCGAGGTCGAGTTCGGCGGCCAGTTGCTCGAATCGCGCGGACGCGGCCGGTGGATTGGCGCGTACCACAAGCAGGCTACCTCGCGGCAGCCGGTGGAGTCGGTCCCGCATCAGGTGTCGGAGCCGTCGTTTGACCTTGTTCCGGGTCACCGCGCCACCGACGGCCTTACTCACCACGAAACCCACCAGGGGTGGCTCTTCCCCAGAAGTGGTGAAATGCACCACCAAAGTGGGGCGACCGGCGCGCTTTCCGCGCCTGACCGCCGCCTCGAACTCCTCCCCGCGTCGCATGCGGGATTGACGGGACAGCACCGTATACGTCTAACGCCCGCCGGCGTGATCCGCCGGCGGGCTGTCGTCGCGCGGGACGGTCAGGCCGACAGCTTCTCGCGGCCCTTACGGCGGCGAGCAGCGAGGATGGCGCGACCGGCCCGGGTGCGCATCCGCAGCCGGAAGCCGTGGGTCTTCGCGCGGCGACGGTTGTTCGGCTGGAAAGTACGCTTGCTCACGGGTGGGCTCCAGGCTTGATGGTGCGCCGCAGGGGCGCCTAACACACATGGATGGCCTGCCAAGGAAGCGAGGGCACGCGAAATAGCCGTCGCGTGACAAGCCGACCGTCGTACGTTACGGGTCAACGCACCCACAGGTCAAACCGGACGCGTTATCCACTGATCCACAGGCCACTTTTCCACACCGGCCCCACGTCCACAGTTTGTGCACTCAGGTGCCACTAGGCTGTGGACAACGTCTTGAACACAGCTGTGCACAAAGCTACTGTCAGCCCTTCCGGGCCGCTCAAGCCCTGTGGACAGCCTGTGGATCTCCTGTGGAGGGCGTAGCGGAACGCCCGCAGGCCGCGTGTGGACGAAGGGGTCACCGATCATCGTGAGCGGCCGCGGCATGTGGATATCCGATCGCGGGGGGCCGCGAATGAGAGGAGGGGGAACCGCATCGTGAACGGTGTCGACCTCGGCACGGTATGGGCGAGGGCCTTGGGCAACTTCCTCAACGAGAACGTGCCCATCCAGCAGCGTACGTGGCTGTCCATGGTGCGCCCGATCGCGCTGGCCAACGACACGATCGTGCTCGGCGTCCCCAACGACTTCCTCAAGGACCTCATCGAGGGCAAGCTGCGCCCGCTGGTGGCCCACGCGCTGTCGCAGGAGCTCGGCAGGACCATGCGGCTGGCCGTGATGATCGACACCACGGCGCCGGAACAGCCCGCTGGCGACGCTCATCAACAGCCTGTGACTCAGAGTTATCCCCAGGGTGTGGAGAGTCAGCTGCGTTATGCACAACCCGCGCAGCCGCAGCACAACCAGCCTTCCGAGCCTCCGCAGTTCTATTCTCCACAGCCCGAGCAGCAGCAGATATCCACCGACTATCCACAGCAGGGCTTCGATTTTGAACAGGCGCCGTCGTACACACCGCCTGTGGAGAAGTCGCCCGAGCCGGCCCAGAATCGGTGGGAGGCGAAGAGCAGCAAACCTAGCGAACCGGCCAGGCTCAATCAGAAGTACACATTCGAGACATTCGTCATCGGGGCCAGCAACCGTTTCGCCCACGCCGCGGCAGTGGCGGTCGCCGAGTCCCCCGCGAAGGCGTACAACCCGCTGTTCATCTATGGGGATTCCGGGCTCGGCAAGACGCACCTGCTGCACGCGATCGGCCATTACGCCCAGAGCCTGTACGACGGCGCCCGTGTCAGATACGTGAGCTCCGAGGAGTTCACCAACGACTTCATCAACAGCATCCGCGACCACAAGGCCGACGGGTTCCGCGGCCGCTACCGCGCGATCGACATCCTGCTCGTGGACGACATCCAGTTCCTGGAGGGCAAGGAACAGACGCAGGAGGAGTTCTTCCACACCTTCAACACCCTGCACAACGCCAACAAGCAGATCGTCATCTCCAGCGACCGGGCGCCCAAGCAGCTCATCACGCTGGAGGACCGGCTGCGCAACCGGTTCGAGTGGGGCCTGATCACCGACGTCCAGCCGCCCGAGCTGGAGACGCGCATCGCCATCCTCAGGAAGAAGGCCATCCAGGAGGGCCTGGCCGCGCCGCCCGAGGTGCTCGAGTACATCGCCAGCCGCATCTCCACCAACATCCGTGAGCTGGAGGGCGCGCTGATCAGGGTCACCGCGTTCGCCAGCCTCAACAGGCAGGGTGTGGACCTGCAGCTGGCCGAGGTCGTGCTGAAGGACCTCATCACCTCGGAGTCCGACACCGAGATCACGATCGCGGCGATCATGAATCAGACCGCCCAGTACTTCGGCATCAGCATCGACGACCTGTGCGGCACGTCGCGCAGCCGCGCGCTCGTCAACGCCCGGCAGATCGCCATGTATCTCGCCCGCGAGCTGACCGAGCTGTCGCTGCCGAAGATCGGCCAGCAGTTCGGCGGCCGGGACCACACGACCGTGATGCACGCCGAGCGCAAGATCCGGTCGCTGATCGCCGAGCGCAGGTCGATGTACAACCAGGTCAACGAGCTGACAATGCGGATCAAGCAGACACAGCGCGGATCGTGAAGTCGTACACAGCCTGTGGAAAACACTGTGGACCAGCGGAAACGCAAAATCGGGGCGGTCGTTCGCCCCACAATGCTGGGAAAAATCCGTCCACAACGGCTGGGGACAGTGCTGGGGACATCCTGGGGAGAACTTGGGGACTACCAGTGGACAACGTGTGGACAGACTGTGAACAGTCGATCTGGGGCTCCAGAAGGGCCCCTTTTACCCCGTGGATAACCTGTGGAAACCTCGTGGATAACCCCCGATCTTCCGTGGATGACGGGACCATGATCTGGGGACGGCCTGTGGGCGAAGTTTCGTCATCCCCAGGCGCGCGAGTTCTCCCCAGGCGTCACCCACACCCTCGGTGGATAAAAACAGGGGCGCTGACCAGCAAGGACGCCGGTTGTCCCCAGTTTCCACAGCCCCTAGTGTGATGACCTCTTCTCTCTCTAACTAGAAACTCAAAGACCCATAGAGGGGTTCTCCCGGAGCGCGAGGCCGGGAGGGTGGATCCTTGAGATCCTTGAATCAACGACGAACCCAGGAGGCTGATCACCGTGATGTTCCGAATCGAGCGAGACGTCCTCGCTGAGGCGGTGGCATGGACGGCGCGCAGTCTCCCGGCGCGCCCGTCGGTGCCCGTGCTCGCCGGCATGCGCCTGGAGGTCACGGAGGAACAGCGGCTCAAGCTGTCCGGCTTCGACTACGAGGTCTCGGCGGAGGTCACGCTCGAACTGCACACCGGCGAGCCGGGCGTCGTCCTGGTCTCGGGCAAGCTGCTCGCCGAGATCACCCGCGCGCTTCCCGCACAGCCTGTGGACTTCGTGGTGGACGGTGCCAAGGCCGTCGTCACGTGCGGCAGCGCCCGCTTCACCCTGCTGACCATGCCTGTGGAGGACTACCCGTCGCTCCCCGCCATGCCGCCGGCCGCCGGCCGGGTGGGCAGCGACGTGTTCGCCTCCGCCGTCGGCCAGGTCGCCGTCGCCGCCGGCCGCGACGACACGCTGCCGATGCTCACGGGCGTGCGCATGGAGATCGAGGGCGACACGGTGACCCTCGCCGCGACCGACCGCTACCGCCTCGCCGTCCGCGAGCTGAAGTGGCAGCCTGGCCAGCCCGACTTCTCGGCGATCGCGATGATCCCCGGCAAGACGCTGGCCGACACCGCCAAGGCGCTCGGCGCGACAGGCGCCGAGGTGGAGATCGCGCTCAGCTCCGCCGGAGGCACGGGCGAGGGCATGATCGGGTTCTCCAGCGCCGGCCGCCGTACGACGACGCGCCTGCTCGACCCCGAGTTCCCCAAGTACCGCTCGCTGCTGCCGACCGAGTTCTCCGCCCGCGCGGACTTGTCCACAGGCCCGTTCGTCGAGGCCGTCAAGCGCGTCGCGCTGGTCGCCGAGCGCAACACGCCGGTGCGGCTGGCGTTCAGGAGCGGCGAGGTCGTGCTGGAGGCGGGCAGCGGCGACGAGGCGCAGGCCGTCGAGGCGCTGCCGGTCGATTACGAGGGCGAGGAGATGAACATCGCCTTCAACCACCAGTTCCTGCTGGAGGGCCTGGGCGCCATCGACTCCGACGTGGCGCGGCTGCAGATGACCACGTCCACGAAGCCCGCTATCCTCACCGGTGGCAAGCCTGTGGAGGACGGCGCCGTCACGGACTACCGTTACTTGATCATGCCTATCCGGCTGTCAGGCTGAATCGGCCGTCAGGGATGATGGAAGCCTGACAAGGGGGTAGACAACATGCAGATCGGCATGGTCGGACTGGGCAAGATGGGCGGCAACATGGCCGAGCGGCTGCGCCGCGGCGGTCATGACGTGATCGGCTACGACCGCGACCCGGCGATCAGCGACGTGGCCAGCCTCAAGGAGCTGGTCGAGCGCCTGGAGGCGCCGCGCGCCGTGTGGGTCATGGTGCCCGCGGGCAAGCCCACCCAGACCACCGTCGACGACCTCGGTGAGCTGCTCGACGTGGGTGACATCGTCGTCGACGGCGGCAACAGCCACTACGTCGACGACCAGAAGCACGCGCGCGAGCTGTCGACCAAGGGCATCGGCTTCGTCGACTGCGGCGTCAGCGGCGGCGTGTGGGGCCTGCAGAACGGCTACGCGCTGATGTGCGGCGGCGACAAGGCCCACGTCGACCGGCTGATGCCGATCTTCGAAGCGCTCAAGCCCGAGGGCGAGGACGGCTTCGTGCACGCCGGCGACGTCGGCGCGGGCCACTTCGCGAAGATGGTCCACAACGGCATCGAATACGGCATGATGCAGGCCTTCGCGGAGGGCTGGGAGCTGCTGGAGGCATCCGACGTCGTCAAGGACGTCAAGGGCTCCTTCGCCAGCTGGCGCACCGGCACGGTCATCCGTTCCTGGCTGCTCGACCTGCTGGTGCGCGCGCTCGACGACGACGAGCACCTCGAGCAGCTGCGCGGTTATGCACAGGACTCCGGCGAGGGCCGGTGGACGGTGCAGGCGGCCGTCGACCACGCCGTCCCGATGCCGGTCATCACCGCCGCGCTCTACGCCAGGTTCGCCTCGCGCCAGGACGACTCGCCCGCGATGAAGGTCGTGGCGGCGCTGCGCAACCAGTTCGGCGGCCACGCGATCACCTCGGCCGAGGGCAGCACCGGCAAGGGGGCCGACTCCCCCGGCGCCGACGTCACGCCGCCGCGCGAGAGCGATCGCTAACGGTTTTCCACAGGCTGCATGCCGGTGACCCTGGTGGCGGGCGAGGCGCACTAACCTTCGTGGGGTGCATGTCGCCCACCTCTCGCTGACCGACTTCCGGTCCTACGCGTCCGTGGAGCTCGGCCTGGAGCCGGGCGTCACGGCGTTCGTCGGGCCCAACGGCCAGGGCAAGACCAACCTGGTCGAGGCGCTCGGCTACGTCGCGACGCACTCCAGCCACCGGGTGGCGAGCGACGCGCCGCTCGTCCGCAAGGGCGCCACGCGGGCGATCGTGCGCTGCGCGATCCAGCGTGACGACCGGCGGGCGCTGATCGAGCTGGAGATCAACCCCGGGCGGGCCAACCGCGCGCGGCTCAACCGCTCGCCCGTCTCCAGGGCCCGCGACGTCGTGGGCCTGCTGCGCACGGTGCTGTTCGCGCCTGAGGACCTCGCGCTGTCCAAGGGCGACCCGTCAGAGCGCCGCCGCTTCCTCGACGACCTGCTGGTGGCCAGGGCCCCCAGGTTCGCGGGCGTGCGCGCCGACTACGACCGGGTGCTGAAGCAGCGCGGCGCGCTGCTGCGCACCGCCGCGCAGGCCCGCAGAGGCTCCAGGAGCGCCCGGCGGCAGGAGAGTGACGCCGGGTTCTCAGCGGCGGGCGCCGGCGACGTCCTGAGCACTCTGGAGGTCTGGGACGCCCATCTGGCGCGGCACGGGGCGGAGCTGTTGCGGGCGCGGCTGGAGCTGATCGAGGCGCTGCGGCCGCTGGTGGCGAACGCGTACGCGACGCTGGCGCCGTCGAGCGCTCCCGCGACGCTCGCCTACCGCAGCACGTTGTCCACAGGTGGGGACGAAGAAGGGGCTCCCGGTGACCCGGAAGCCCCCGCTGAGCGGGGATCTTTCGATACACAGACGTTATCCACAGACTTGGGGAAAACCCTTGAAGAACGTCTGCGCGAGCGGCTATTGGAGGTCCGCCAGTCCGAGCTCGAACGCGGTGTCACGCTCGTCGGTCCCCACCGCGACGACCTGATACTCGGGCTCGGCGACCTGCCCGCGCGCGGTTACGCCAGCCACGGCGAGTCGTGGTCGTTCGCGCTGGCGCTCAGGCTCGCGGCGTACGACCTGCTGCGGGCCGACGGCGGCGACCCTGTGCTGATCCTCGACGACGTCTTCGCCGAGCTCGACAGCCAGCGCAGGCGCCGCCTGGCCGAGATCGTGGCGCCGGCCGAGCAGGTGCTCATCACCGCGGCGGTGCCGGACGACGTGCCGTCCGAGCTGTCCGGCGGCCGATACGACGTCGCAGAGGGGAGTGTCACCCGTGTCCGCTGACGAGAGTCGCGGCGAGAACGCCACGGCCAGGGGCGTGGCGATGGCCCGCGAGAAGCTCGCCCAGGCCAAGGCCGACGCGGCCAAGCGCGGCCAGCTCCCCCGGCGCGAGCCCAGGCGCAAGGCGAAGGGCCCGCGCAGGGAGGCCGGCGATCCGCAGCTTTTCGGACGCGCGATCGCCGACCTGCTCGCCGACCGCGGCTGGGAGCGCCCCGCCGCGGTCGGGGCGGTGTTCGGCCGCTGGCCCGAGATCGTGGGCCCTGACCTGGCCGCTCACACCAAGCCGGAGTCGTTCGACGACGGCGAGGTGCTCATCCTGGCCGACTCCACGGCCTGGGCGACGCAGGTGCGGCTGCTCGCGCGCACGCTCGTACGCAGGCTCAACGAGGAGCTGGGCGACGGCACGGTCACGAAGGTCAAGGTCAGAGGCCCGCAGAACGCCCCTCGTCCATCAGGTGGATTGCGGGTGACCGGAAGCAGGGGTCCGGGCGACACCTATGGCTGAGCCCGCCGTCGGGCGCGCGTTCTCCCCTTCGCCGTACGTCGCCGGGAGCGGCCAGAAAGCCACAGACGCGATAAGCCCCCTTTCCGGAGGGGGGATGCTTGCCTGGGGGCAAAACGAGCTAGCGGGCATCACAGGCGCGTTCATTGCCACCTTGGCCCTCCGGAAGCGGTAGAATGAAAAAGGATTCCGGACACGTCCGCTTGCGTGTCACCCCGGCAGCAAGCCGACTCCCCTGGGTGACCGCGCATCGGGGCACTCACGACGGTGACGGGCACGGCAGGGGCAGCTTCACGAGATGACGGCCTCCCCCGCCGCGTGTCCGCGGCAGGAGGATTTCGCAGTTGTCCTACGACGCTAGCTCAATCACCGTACTCGAGGGGCTTGAGGCGGTCCGCAAGCGCCCGGGTATGTATATCGGCTCCACCGGTGAGCGCGGCCTCCACCACCTCGTCCAAGAGATCGTGGACAACGCGGTGGACGAGGCCCTGGCAGGTTACGCCACCAGGATCGACATCACGCTGCTCGCCGACAACGGCGTCCGCGTGGTCGACGACGGGCGCGGCATCCCCACGGGCATCCACCCGGTGGAGAAGATCTCCGCGGTCGAGCTCGTGCTGACCACGCTGCACGCGGGCGGCAAGTTCGACAGCCAGTCGTACGCGGTCTCCGGCGGCCTCCACGGCGTCGGCTCGGCCGTCGTCAACGCGCTGTCCAGCGCCATGGAGGTGGAGGTCAAGCAGAACGGCCACTACTGGCGCCAGCGCTACGAGATGTCCAAGCCCACGGCCCCCCTGGCCAAGGGCGAGGAGACCGACGAGACCGGCACCACGATCACGTTCTGGCCCGACCCCGACGTCTTCGAGACCACCACCTGGAACTACGAGACGCTCTCGCGGCGCTTCCAGGAGATGGCCTTCCTCAACAAGGGCCTGCGGATCACCTTCACCGACGAGCGGCCCGACCACGTCAACGGCGAGCCGAAGACGGTCGAATACCACTACGAGGGCGGCCTGGCCGACTTCGTCAAGCACCTCAACACCAAGAAGGAGCCGGCGCACGCGTCGATCATCTCCTTCGAGGAGGAGAGCGACGGCCTCGCGGTCGAGATCGCGATGCAGTGGAACAACTCCTACTCGGAGTCGGTCTACAGCTTCGCCAACGTCATCAACACCGCTGAGGGCGGCACCCACGAAGAGGGCTTCCGCGCGGCGCTGACGTCCATCGTCAACCGCTACGCGCGCGAGCAGAAGTTCCTCAAGGAGGGCAAGGACGACAACCTCTCCGGCGAGGACGTCCGCGAGGGGCTGACCGCGATCATCTCGGTCAAGCTGTCCGACCCGCAGTTCGAGGGCCAGACCAAGACCAAGCTCGGCAACACCGAGGCGAAGTCGTTCGTCCAGAAGGCCTGCAACGACCACCTGCGCGACTGGTTCGAGCGCAACCCGGGCGAGGCCAAGGACATCATCAACAAGTCCCTGCAGGCCTCGCGCGCCCGCATCGCCGCCCGCCAGGCACGCGACCTGACCAGGCGCAAGTCGCTGCTGGAGTCGGGCAGCGGGCTGCCCGGCAAGCTGGCCGACTGCCAGTGGAACGACCCGGAGAAGTGCGAGCTGTTCATCGTCGAGGGCGACTCGGCGGGCGGCTCGGCCAAGGGCGGCCGCGACTCGCGTTACCAGGCGATCCTGCCCATCCGCGGCAAGATCCTCAACGTCGAGAAGGCGCGGATCGACAAGGTCCTGAAGAACAACGAGGTCCAGGCGCTGATCACGGCTCTGGGCACCGGTGTGCACGACGAGTTCGACATCAGCAAGCTGCGCTACCACAAGGTCATCCTCATGGCCGACGCCGACGTCGACGGCCAGCACATCAACACGCTGCTGCTGACGCTGCTGTTCCGGTTCATGCGGCCGCTGATCGAGGCCGGCCACGTCTACCTGTCGTGCCCGCCGCTCTACAAGATCAAGTGGGACCGCAAGGGCGAGGACGCCTCCTACGCCTACTCCGACCCGGAGCGCGACGCGGTCATCGCCGAGGGCATCGCCAACGGCAAGCCCGACCCGCGGCCGCGTGACAACGTCCAGCGCTTCAAGGGCCTCGGCGAGATGAACGCCAGCCAGCTCTGGGAGACCACGATGAACCCGGAGACCCGGCTGCTGCGGCTCGTCACCCTCGACGACGCGGCCCAGGCCGACGACCTGTTCAGCGTGCTGATGGGCGAGGACGTCGAAGCGCGGCGCGACTTCATCATCCGCAACGCGCGCGACGTCCGCTTCCTCGATGTTTAGTCAGAAGGACCTTTACCTGTGACGGACGTGAACACCACTCCCCCGGCTGAGCGCATCGAGCCGGTGGACATCCAGTCCGAGATGCAGCGCAGCTACATGGACTACGCGATGTCGGTCATCGTGTCCAGGGCGCTGCCGGACGTGCGAGACGGCCTCAAGCCCGTGCACCGCCGGGTGCTCTACGCGATGTACGACGGTGGCTACCGTCCCGACCGCGGCTACTTCAAGTGCGCCCGCGTCGTCGGCGACGTGATGGGCACCTACCACCCGCACGGCGACACCTCGATCTACGACGCCCTGGTGCGGCTGGCGCAGCCGTGGTCGCTGCGCTACCCGCTGGTCGACGGGCAGGGCAACTTCGGCTCGCCGGGCAACGACCCGGCGGCGGCGATGCGCTACACCGAGTGCAAGCTCGCGCCCATCGCCATGGAGATGCTGCGGGACATCGACAAGGAGACCGTCGACTTCCGCCCCAACTACGACGGCAAGTCGCAGGAGCCCGACGTCCTGCCGGCCCGCTTCCCGCAGCTGCTGGTCAACGGCTCGGGCGGCATCGCGGTCGGCATGGCGACCAACATCCCGCCCCACAACCTGCGCGAGGTCGCCTCGGCGGTCAAGTGGGCGCTGGAGAACCCTGAGGCCACCGACGAAGAGCTGCTCGAGGCGTCGATCAGGCTCGTCAAGGGCCCCGACTTCCCCACCAAGGCGCTCATCGTGGGCCGCCGGGGCATCGAGGACGCCTACCGCACCGGCCGCGGCTCGATCACCATGCGGGCCGTGGTCGAGGTCGAGGAGGACAAGGGGCGGCAGGCGCTGGTCGTCACCGAGCTGCCGTACCAGGTCAACCCCGACAACCTGGCGCTGAAGATCGCCGAGCTGGTGCGCGAGGGCAAGCTGACCGGCATCGCCGACGTACGCGACGAGAGCTCGTCGCGGGTCGGCCAGCGGCTGGTCATCGTGCTCAAGCGCGACGCGGTCGCCAAGGTCGTGCTCAACAACCTGTACAAGCACACCCAGCTCCAGGACACCTTCGGCGCCAACATGCTGGCGCTGGTCGACGGCGTGCCCCGCACGCTGCGCCTCGACCAGTTCATCCGGCACTACGTCGCCCACCAGATCGAGGTCATCGTCCGCCGGACGCGCTACCTCCTGCGCAAGGCCGAGGAGCGGGCCCACATCCTGCGCGGCCTGCTCAAGGCGCTCAGCCGGCTCGACGACGTCATCGCCCTCATCCGGGCCTCCGAGTCCGCCTCCGCCGCCCAGCAGGGCCTCATGGGGCTGCTGGACATCGACGAGGTGCAGGCGCAGGCCATCCTCGACATGCAACTGCGCAAGCTGGCCGCCCTGGAGCGGCAGGCCATCCAGGACGAGTACGACTCCCTGATGACGCAGATCGCCGAGTACAACTCGATCCTGGCCAGCGAGAGCCGGCAGCGCGAGATCATCAACGAGGAGCTGGCCGAGCTGGTCGGCCGCTACGGCGACGACCGGCAGACGGAGATCATCGCCTACGACGGTGACATGTCCATCGAGGACCTCATCGCCGAAGAGGAGATCGTCGTCACGATCACCAGGGGCGGCTACGCCAAGCGCACCCGTACCGACCTCTACCGGGCGCAGAAGCGCGGCGGCAAGGGCGTGCGCGGTGCCCAGCTGCGCCAGGACGACATCGTCGACCACTTCTTCGTCACGACCACCCACCACTGGCTGCTGTTCTTCACGAACAAGGGCCGGGTCTACCGGGTCAAGGCGTACGAGCTGCCCGACGCCGGTCGCGACGCGCGCGGCATGCACCTGGCGAACCTGCTCGCCATGCAGCCGGACGAGACCGTCATGGAGGTCCTCGACCTGCGCGACTACAACGTCGCGCCCTACCTCGTCCTCGCCACCCGCAGCGGCCTGGTCAAGAAGACCCGCCTGGCCGAGTACGACTCCCCCAGGTCGGGCGGTCTGATCGCGATCAACCTGCGCGAGGACGACGAGGTCATCGGCGCCCGGCTGGTCTCCGAGGCCGACGACCTGCTGCTCGTCTCCAAGGGCGCGCAGTCCATCCGGTTCACCGCATCAGACGACGCGCTGCGGCCCATGGGCCGCGCGACCAGCGGCGTCATCGGCATGAGGTTCCTCGAAGGTGACGAACTTCTCGCCATGAATCGGATCGCCGACGGTCAAGACGTGCTTATCGCCACCGAGGGCGGGTACGCGAAACGGACGCCAGTTGAGCAGTATCCGGTCCAAGGACGTGGCGGTAGAGGCGTGCTTACTGCGAAGATTGTGACTTCTCGTGGCAAGCTGGTCGGAGCCGCCATGGTCAACCCAGAGGACGAGGTCTTCGCGATCACGTCCGCAGGCGGCGTGATCCGGACGAGTGCCGGTGAGATCAAGCAGTCCGGCCGCCAGACCATGGGAGTTCGATTGATGAATCTCGCTGAAGGCGACAGCGTGGTGGCCCTCGCCCGGAACGCGGAGTCATTGGAGACTTCGGTGGAGAGTGAGGAAGACGGGGGAGGAGAGTAACCCATGAGCGCCCAGGGTGGCACCGCCAGGACCACGGCGGCTTCGGGTAACGGACAGCAGCCGAAGAAGCCCACAGAAACCGAGATCTTCAACGCGGTGGACGACGGCAAGGACACCTCGCCCGCACAGGGCAGGCCCAGGCCGGGCCAGGAGGACAACAAGCCCTCCCAGCCGCAACAGTCACACCAGGCGGGCCCGATGAGCCCGCCCGCGTCTGCCGGCCCTCAGGGCGGGCAGACGGAGAACAACGACACCGTGCGCCTGCGCCCGTCGCTGGCCACGGAGGCCCCACCGGCCGTCGAGCTGCCCAAGAAGAAGTCGTCGTCCAACTCGTCGGGAGGTCGGCTCCCCCGCAAGGCCCACCTGGTCCTGCGCCGCGTCGAGCCGTGGTCGGCCATGAAGTTCAGCTTCGTGGTCTCCCTGGTCTGCTTCGTGGTGCTGTTCGTGGCGGTCGCCGTGCTGTACGGCGTGCTGTCGGCCCTGGGCGTGTTCGACTCGATCGTCGACCTGGTCAACCAGCTCGGCAAGGGCGAGCAGGGCCAGAGCTCCATCCCGATTGACATCGCCTCCTGGTTCGAGCCCGTACGCATCCTCGGCTACACGGCTCTGATCGGGGCGGTCAACGTCGTCCTGATCACGGCGCTGGCCACCCTGGGTGCGGTCATCTACAACATCGCCTCCGATCTGGTGGGCGGCGTCGAGGTGACGTTCAGCGAGGCCGAGTAGGGTTTTTGCTCGCGTCGTGCGCCCACGTACGGCGCGAGCAGCCCGCCGGACACGGTAAGCTTTACCTCGTCCCGAACAACCGGTTCGCCTCTGTGCGGCGGATGCGATAACGTTCGGGGTGCGAGCGGGGCTATAGCTCAGACGGTTAGAGCGCTTCCCTGATAAGGAAGAGGTCCCAGGTTCAAGTCCTGGTAGCCCCACCCAGATGACCAGCCAAGAAGAGTCGCTTTCTAACTAGGAAGCGGCTCTTTTTCGCATCGTGGGAGAATTTGGGAGACGACCTCGGACGCGGTGCCCTCCCGCCACTTCGCCAGTTCCCGGTCGAGCAGCGGGATCGCGCTGTACCGCGCGCCGGCTTGGGCCCGTACGCCGCGATTGCCAGTACTCCAGTGACACTTCACGATCATGGCTGGTTCCGTCCTGGCAGTGGCGGCTACCCCGCGTACCGACGACAGACCACGCCCATACCGCTGCTCCCTAAGCTCACGGTCCATGGGTCAGCCCCGGTGGCCACAAGCGTGGCGCCGGGTGCCGCGACACCCATGCTGCCCAGCGGAAGGATTCGCCGCGCAGAGTGTGGCAGTTGCACTTGCGTGGCCTCGGAGAAAGGTGTTCGGTGAGACGAGTTCTGGCGGTAGCCGCACTGGTAGCGGCAACCAGCATGACGCTTTTTGCCAGCGCGACCCCGGCGAGCGCGAATACGAGGGTGGCCTTCTACTCCTCGTGGGACGCTTGCAAGAGTGCCGAGAAGGTTTTGCAAGTGGTATTCGTCTGGAGGGACTACTACTGCGCCTTCGCCCCGAAGGGATATGAGTTGTGGTGGCGGTAAGTCTTTGGGTCCGTCGGGTGCTCGATTGATGGTGTGAGCTCACGAGACGCCATCACCAACGCTCCGCCATCCGATTTCCGGAGAGCGGCCATTCTGCTGTATGCGTGCTTATCCGCGTGACGGTCGCCACTCTCGCCTGAGCAAGCCGTACACCCATGAGTCGGACACATCGCCGTTCACGATGCAGTTCTCGCGCAACGTCCCTTCGCGTGCGAATCCGATCTTCTCCAGGACGCGGGCGGACGCTTCGTTGCGCGTGTCGGTCTCGGCCTGCACCCGGTTGAGATCCAGGGTGTCGAAGGCCCATCCCAGCAAGGCGTGGGCGGCCTCTGTCGCGTAGCCGTGGCCCCACATCTTCTCGTCGAGGCAGTAGCCCAGCGACGCGCTGCGGAAGTCCGGGTCCCAGTCGATCAGGCCGCACCAGCCGACGAAGGCCCCGTCAGAAGTACGGTCGATGGCCACCCGGGCGTCGGTGCCTGAGTCCGCCCTCTTGCGGCACAACTCGATGAAGCGCTTGGCGCGGGCCCTGTCGGTCCACGGCGGGGCGTCCCAGTAGCGCATGACGTAGGCGCTGCTGTGCATCGCGAAGAGGGGCTCGGCGTCGGCGTCAGAGAAGGGGCGCAGTCGCAGGCGGGCGGTGTCCAGGGTGGGGATGGCCAAGGTCATGCGTACATCCTGGCGTTTTGAGGGCGTCCGGGAAACCGAATTTCCGGGGGCCCCGCCCGGTCGAAAGTGCTGGTCCTGGACGGCACTTTCGACCGATGCCGCTCTTGGGGTGTGGTCCCGCAGACTTGGGGCTCATGTCAGAGAGAAGACGGCGTATCGACGCGCTTGATGTGATCCGCGGGTTCGCGCTCTGCGGGATCCTGCTGGCCAATGTGGGACCGATCTCCAACATCAGCGGCAAGGTCGAGCCGGCCGGTCCTGGCGACTGGACGGGGTACGTCGTTGATCACCGGTTCTTCCCCATCTTCGCCGTTCTGTTCGGGATGGGGTTCGCGCTGCTGCTGGAGTCGGCCGAGGGTCGTACGGCGAGTCCGCGGCTGCTCCTGGTGCGCCGACTGGTCGTGTTGCTCGTGATCGGCCTTCTGCACATGTTCCTGGTCTGGCCGGGGGACGTGCTCGCCATCTACGCGGCCTCCGGGCTGGTGTTCCTGCTGCCGTCGACCTGGCTGCCGCGGTGGACGGTCGCGGGCCTCGCCGCTGTGATCCTCGTGGCGTCCCTGTCCGTCACCGACGGCTACCTGCTCGCCCCGGGCCTGCTGCTGGCGGGCGCCGCACTGGTCAGGTTCGGCGTGATCGACCGGATCGAGCGGTCCGTGAAGGGGACGGCCATCACGGGCGCGCTGCTCGCGGCGGCCGCGGCACCGGTGCTGGCGGCGCAGGTCGTCATGCCAACGAACGGTCCCGTCGGCCGGGCCGGCGGTGTCGTGACGGCGGTCGCCGGCATGCTGATCGGCGGGGTGTACGTGTGCGTGCTGCTGCTCCTGCTCAGGACGCCGCTGCGGGCGGCGCTGCACGCGCTCTTCGCGCCGCTGGGGAAGATGGCGCTGACGAACTATCTCACCGCCTCGATCCTGGTGCTGGCCGTGGCGCACCTGCACGGTCGTCCGCAGGACTGGACGCAGCCCGTGCTCCTGGCGGTCGCGATCGGGGTGCTGGCCGCGCAGTGGGTGTTCTCCACATTCTGGCTGCGGCATTACCGGTACGGGCCGCTCGAATGGTTGTGGCGCTGGGCCACGTGGGGGCGCCGTCCGGCCATTGGACGTTCGCACAATTCTGGACGGACCATCACCGCAGGCCCCGGCTCAGGCGGGGTCGACTCGATCCACATCAAGAAGTAACGACGCCACCGCGCGGCCGGCGTTCCGGGTACGTCGGCCGTACGTATCCCCCGAGATGGCGATCATGGTTCAGGATGGCTCCTGTGACTGAGCGCGATTTATTCGCCTATGCGTTGGTGGCCGGGGGCGTCTCGCTGGCCGTGGCCGTCCTCGCGGTGGTCTTCGGGGGGACGGCGTTCGCGAGCGCGTGTGCTCTGATAGGCATCGGGTTCATGGTCGGGGCGCTGGCCCTGGCCGTCTATGAGCAGCGCGACAAGGGGGCCTGACGGGGTGGTCATCAGGGATGCCGTGAGCCAGGACTGGGACGGGATCTATCCGTTCTATGCGGCGATCATGGCGGAAGGGCGGACATTTCCGTTTCCTGAGCGGCAGAGCCTCGAAGAGGCGCGGCCGTGGTGGATGGAGCAGCCGCCCGGCAAGACCGTCGTCGCGGTCGATGACGACGGCGTGATCGTGGGGTCGGCCAAGATGGGGCCCAACCGGCCTGGGCGGGGGTCGCATGTGGCCACGGCGTCGTTCATCGTGGATCCGGCGCATCAGGGCAAGGGGATCGGGCGGGCGCTGGGGGAGTATGTGATCGACTGGTGCCTCAGCCGGAGATTTCGTGGCATCCAGTTCAATGCGGTGGTTGAGAGTAATCGGGCGGCTGTCCAGCTCTATCGGTCGCTGGGGTTCGAGGTCATCGGCACCGTGCCCGAGGCGTTCGATCATCCGGATGAGGGGCTCGTCGGGCTGCATGTGATGTATCTGCGGCTGAACCCCGCCGCAGGCTCGTACGTCTGAAGGGCATGCGATGTCTTGCCCTTCTCGGTCTCGTCGTGCTGACCGCCTGCGGGAGCACAACGGCTTTCAGCGAGCCGGCCACGTACGCGGCCGGGTCCGTCACCGTGCTGGAGAGTCCCGAGCACGGGCCGCAGCTGTGCGACGTGGTGGCCGAGTCGCTGCCGCCCCAGTGCACGGGGCCGGACGTCGTGGGCTGGGACTGGGCGAAGGTGGAGCACGAGAGCGCCGGCGGGACGAGGTGGGGCCGCTACAAGGTGACCGGCACCTGGGACGGCTCCCGGCTGACCCTGACCGAGGCGCCAGGAAAAGCGGTCGAGGTCAAGGCCGAGGAGCCGCGGTTCGACAGCCCCTGTCCGGCTCCTACGGGTGGCTGGCGGCCGGTCGATCCCGCCAAGGCGACGCAGGCCGCGCTGGAGAAGACCCAGCAGCGGCTGCAGAACGAGGAGGCCGTGGGCGGGGTGTGGCTGGACCAGAGCTACCTGGAGTCGATTCCGGGCTACGACGACAGCAAGCGCGAGTGGTCAGAGAAGTACGCCAACGACCCCACGCGGCTGGTGCTGAACGTGAAATTCACCGGCGACCTGGCCGGCCGGGAGGCGTGGGTGCGGGAGAGTTGGGGCGGCGCGCTCTGCGTCAGCCAGGCTCGGCGCAGCGAGGAGTCGTTGCGGCAGGTCCAGGAGGGCCTCGGTGAGGATCTCGGCCAGGCGTTCCTGTCGTCCTCGGTCGATGTGATGAAGGAGCAGGTCCTCGTCGGCGTCTGGGTGGCCGACGAGGACGTGCAGGAGCGACTGGACGACAAGTACGGGGCGGGCGTCGTACGGCTGGATGGGGTGTTGCAGCCGGTCGGCTAACGGCAGGCAGCCGGGCGACCCGGTCGGCCGACTTCCCCGATGCCTAGTCGGGCCAGGTCATGTTGATCGAGCGTTCGAAGTTGACGTAACCGGCCCTTGCGAACGCCTGCGCCATCGGGGTGTTGCCGAGGTCGGTGGCGGCGCGGATGCGGGGGACGTGCTCCGCGGCGAGGATGCGGGTGCCCTCGGCGAGGAGGTCGTCGATGTAACCGTTGCCGCGGTGTGCGGGCAGGACGGCGATGTAGCCGATGATCGCGTTGTAGTCGTTGCGGCCGGGGGTGACGAAACCGACCGGTTCGCCGCCGGGCAGCGTCGCGACCCGCCACCACGCTCGGGGGCTGGTGTAGCGGGCGATCTCGTCCTCGTAGTGCCTGATGGCGGCCTCGCGGGGGGACATGTGGGTCAGATCGTCCCTGCCGTGGGCGTCGAGCGTGCCGTCGAGCACCTCGGTCATCAGGTCGAGCAGCTCGTTCTCGTCGCGGACCGGCCGGAAGCTCAGGCGCCCCGACGGCTCAGGGATCGGCGTGCCTGGCCGCCAATCGAGGCGCAGGCGTTCGACGAACAGGCGGGCGCCGGTGCTCTCCAGCACGGCCATGCGGTCCTCGACGGCACGTCTGTCGGTCTCGCGCCAGTCGGGTGGGACGAAGCGGAGGTATTCCGGTGGTTTGCCGCCTGCGGGGAGCGTCTCGGCCATGGCGGTGCGCAGCAGGCGTACGGCGACGTCGACGGCGCCTTCTTCGAGGTCGAGGATGTCGAGCAGGAAGGGGTCGTCGTCCTTGTCGCGGCCCCACCAGGCGAGCCTGGCGAGCAGGCGGTCGCCGCGCAGCGCCATCCACATCCAGCTCGGATGGCGGCGGCCGGCGGCGAGGTCGTCGGCCAGCTCGTGGTTGAGGGTGTAGGGGTGCCGGTTGAAGAGGTCGAGCTCTTCCAAGCCGGTGATCGGGCGAATGGTCAGGTCTTGCACGGTCTAGGCACTCTCCGGTGGAAGGCGCCTGGCCGCTCCGGGGCTCAGCGGTGGTCGGAGCCCCGGGAGGGCACAAGCGCGATGAACGTGGGCTTCATGGGCTTATCCCTCCTCTCTGTGTCGTCTGGGTGGTTTCTATCGGGCTCGCCGGTGGGACCGCAAACGGTTTTCGGTCAGCACGTGTTCGGCTGCCGGGTGGTGCCGGGCGGTGCGGTGGAGCCGAACAGGCTCGTCGAGCCCCATGCCCTGATGAGCTCGGCGGGTACGGGCGCGGCGCAGACGCGGGCGTCGAAGCGGCCTCGGTAGGTCCAGGGGGAGTCGCCGCGGGCCGTCCAGTAGTGCTGGCCGTCGCGGAGGGCGACGGCGTGGAACTCGTCCTCCTGCGGGGTCTCGCCGAAGATCATGCCCAGGTAGACGATGGCGTCGTCCACAGGGACGCCGGTGGTGGCGAGCTGGGTGCGGGTCGCCGGGGAGAGGGTCAGCGGGATGGCGGAGCCGGCGGGGAGGCGGTCGTCCAGCGAGTCGTCGTACTCGGCGTTCTCCGGGTCCACGGTCTGCGCCGGGGTGGTCTGCGCCGGGGTGGTCTGCGCCGGGATGGTCTGTGCTGGAGTGGTCTGTGCTGGGGTGGGTGTCGCCTGTGGGGGCTGCAGGAGCACCGTGAAGGTGGCGGCCACGGCGGCGACGAAGGTGCTGAGCAGGCCCAGGACCAGTAACAGGGCGCTGCGTGGCCTTGATCGGTCGCTCACTGACGCTTTGTACCACGGTTCTAGGATTTTTGATCTGAATCCCGGCTATGGGAGCTGTGGGTAACGTGCCGGCGGTGAGGAAACAGAGGAGAAGCGCGCGGTCCGTCGCCGTCGTGGGGGCGGCGGCGGCCGTGATGCTCGGCGGGATGGCGGCGCCCGCGCAGGCGGCCGAGAACTATGGGCAGTACTCCCGGTTCGGCGAGCGCAGCGCCGGTCAGCACTGGGCGGACGGGCAGGTCGCGGGGCAGTGGACGTGGAAGCCGCTGTCGTCCACGACGTCCGAGATCAGCTGGGGTGACCCGAAGAAGTGGCCGCCGGCGTACGGGGAGAAGTTCGTCCACAGCGGTGACTGGCTGATGCTGGACGGGTGGCGGGACAACGGGACGTACTACACCCTGCGCGTCACCAAGGAGCAGATCGGCGACGCCACATGTGGAAATCTGCGGACTCTCGCCACGTCCGGGCGTCAGCACTACGTCAAGTGGGGCATCTCCTCCCAGGGCTACTGCTTGAAGGCGTGGGGGACGATCACCGAGAAGTCGTCGGGGAAGGTGGTCGACTTCGGGCACACCCAGATCTGGTCGCCGCCCGCGCCCTGCTCGAACCGCTACCTGGGCAATCAGACCTGCATCAAGCAGTGGGAGTCCTGGTGGGACAACAACGGCAGCCCGGGCAAGCCGATCGCGCGGAAGCTCGAACGGGATCAGTACATCGCCCGCGGTAAGGGGATGGCTTTCAAGATCCACCAGTATTTCCCGAAGGAGTGGAAGTCGGAGGCCAAGTCGTACTGGACCTGGTGACGGGGGGCTGTGGACGGCGGGTGGGGGCCGGCTTCTCGGGGCCGGGACCTGCCCGCCGTCTTTTGGGTTCCGGGGGTGGTCGGGGCGGTGTTCATCCACAGGTTGAGGGGCGCGGTGGATGACGGCCTGGTCCGACTGTCAGAGGTGGGGACGGGGGGTAATTTGCGGCGTTATGTACTAGTGACTTTTCCGGTGTGGTATGGCCGGTCCTGGGGTGTTGGGCAGCGGCTGGGCGATGGTCGGCCCGGCCGGTTGATGGCGGCTCTGAGCTGGGAAAACGTGGATCTCCGCTGGTCGGCGCGGGGGTGGCTGCTCAGGGGGTGCGGAAGGCTCCCCTGGAGGCTGTGGGCGGGGTCCGCGCGCGGGGGTTCTGCGGGCTGTGGATAACCGTCCTCGGCGAGGTCGCTCGGACGGGTTATCCACAGGGGGCATTGGTTATCCACAGATTGTGGGTCGGCGGCTTTCCGGCGTCGCGCAGCGGCCATGATGCCCGTCAGGAGGTGCGGCGACGATGTTGCTGAGCGAGGACGGCGGAGTCGCCGGGAAGGTCACGGGCGGCCAGGCCGGCGGCCACCCGGTCGCGGAGGTCAGCGGGCTTGTGGTCGTCATATTTGAACTTCGCGCGTACGCCGGTCACGCGCAGTCGCAGGCCGCGCACGGCGGACAACTGCTTGTGGTACGGGCCCGCGTCGGGCGCGATCTCCCCGTGGTCGCCGGCGGGCTGGTGGTGGGCGAGCTGGCGGCGCAGGATGTCGGCCTTGCCCTCCTTGTCGTCCACGATCTCGGCCTGGCAGATGAGCTGGACGGAGGCGTAATAGCTGGTGGGCACGCCGGTCTCGGGGGAGTCGGAGCGCCAGCCGGTCGGGATGTAGGCGTAGTCGTCATAGACGCTGACCACCGCCGCCGGGTTGGCCTCCAGGGCCTGCCAGATCGGGTTGGGGCGGGCCAGGTGGAGCAGCACGTGGTCGTGGCCGTCGTACAGGAAGTGGGTGGGCACGACGACCGGGGGATCGCCGTCCACGCCGTTGACGGCGATCTGGCCGAAATCTCGGGCGCTGAGCCAGGTGCGCCATTCGTCGTCGGTTCTCGCGGCGTCCCAGGGGTGAATCAACATGCCCGCCTCTTTGTATTAGTACATAATAGGCATTGTGTCAGAAACATACCTGATCGGCGGTACGACGGCCAGCGAGATCGCGGCGGGGGTCGAGGTGGCGGTGTCCGAGGGGCGGCTGCCTCCTGGGGCGACGCTGCCACCGGTGCGCGAGGTGGCCGCCATGGCAGGAGTCAGCCCTGGCACGGCGGCGGCCGCGTACCGGCTGCTGCGCGAGCGCGGCGTCATCGAGACGGCCGGGCGGCGCGGCACGCGGGTCAGGGCGCGGCCGGCGACCATGCTCAGGGAGGAGATCCGGGTCGAGGTGCCGCCGGGGGTGCGCGATCTGTCCCAGGGCAACCCCGATGCCCGTCTCCTGCCGCCGCTGCACGACGCCCTGGCCGCCGCCGCGCGGGCGCACGAGGAGCGGCCCGCCATGTACGGCACCGGCGACGACGACGAGCTGCTGGCGCTGGCGGGTGCGGGCTTGCGGGCCGATGGGGTGCCTTCCGGGCCGCTGGCCGTCACCTCGGGCACTCTCGACGCCGTCGAACGCGTGCTCGCCGGGCACCTGCGGCCTGGCGACGCCATCGCGGTCGAGGACCCGGGGTGGACGGCGCTGCTCGACCTCGTCGCCGTGCTGGGGTTGCGTCCTGTGCCGGTGCGGGTGGATGACGATGGGCCCGTCCCTGACGAGTTGGGGCGAGCGTTGCGTGGCGGCGTGCGGGCGGTGGTGGTCACTGCTCGGGCGCAGAATCCGACCGGTGCCGCCGTGACCTCCGCGCGGGCGGTGGAGTTGCGTGCGGTGCTGGGCTCTTATCCGGAGGTGTTGCTGATCGAGGACGACCATGGGGCCGGGTTCGTGGACGTGCCGCTGCATCCGCTGGCCGGGGCCACGGCTCGGTGGGTGCTGCTGCGGTCCACGGCCAAGGCGTTCGGGCCCGACCTGCGGCTCGCGCTGGTCACCGGCGACCCTGTCACGCTGGGGCGGCTGCGGGGGCGGCAGCGGTTGGCCGCCGGGTGGGTGAGTCACCTGCTGCAACGTACGGTCGCGTACCTGTGGCGTACGCATGCGGTGGATCCTACGGCGGTGGCGGCGTCTTATGGGCGGCGGCGGGACGGGCTGGTCGGCGCGCTCGGGCGGCGTGGCATCGCGGCGCACGGGCGGAGCGGGCTGAACGTGTGGATTCCCGTCGCCGACGAGTCCACCGCCATCACCCGGTTGCTTGCTCGGGGGTGGGCTTGTGCGCCTGGGGCTCGCAATCGCGTCGCTGCTCCGCCGGCGTTGCGGCTCACTGTCTCGACGTTGGAGGTGGAGGAGCTTGAGCCGCTCGCCGACGCCTTGGCGGCTGCCCTGATGCCGGTCGGGGGTGGGCGGTACGGGTGAGTGCGGTACAGGTGAGTGCGGGCGCGAGTTGAGGTGGAAAGGGGCCTGATTCGTCCACAGTGGGGTGGAAGGGAGCCGAGTTTGTCCACAGGGTGTGAGAACATGCGTCGCCCTGAGGCGTGAGGGCCCTCGCTTTTGCGGCGAGGGCCCTCACGGTGGTCAGGTCAGGAGCGGCTCGCCGATCCAGGTGCCGGGGGTGCAGCCTGGTGGGATGGCGAAGACTGCCGACCCGATCGTGGTGATCCACTCGTTGAGCAGGTCGCCTTCGGCCAGCATCCGCTGGATCGGGACGAACTGCTGGTCGATGTCCGCCTGGTACGACGCGAACAGCAGCCCCGAGTCCGGCTTGCCCTCAGGGGTCAGGCCGTCGTCGTAGTTGTACGGACGCCGCAGCAGCCGCAGCGCCGGGTCGGCCACGTGAGCGCGCCTGATGTGGGCGTACTCCGAGATGACCGGGAAGCCGAGCCGGTTCTTCCGGGCGTAGTCAGGTTCGTCCCGTTCGGTGGTGCCGGTGAGCGGGGCGCCGGTGTCGAGCCTGCGGCCGATGGTGAACTCCCTGGCCGTACGGTCGACGGCGTCCCACGTCTCCAGCGCCATCCGGATCCTGCGCAGCACCAGCGTGGTGCCGCCGGTCAGCGGGCCCTGGCTGATCCAGACGGCTTCGTCCAGGTCAGTGGCGTTGCCGGTGCCCTCGATCTGGCCCATCAGGTTGCGCCGGGTCGCGGAACGGAAGCCGCGTTGCGCCCACCGTACGCGGGCGAACGACCGTGCGTCCTTCACGAGCATCCGTACGGCGTGCGCGACCGTCACGTTGTCGTCCGCGCACACCTGCACCAGCAGGTCTCCCCCGCTCCACCGCTCGTCCAGGCGATCGGTGGTGAAGCGGGGCAGCGGTGACACCGGCGGTTCCGTCCCGGCCGCCTTGAACAGCCCTGGCCCGAAGCCGAAGGTGCAGGTCAGGCGGGCTGGGTTCGCGGCCAGTTCGGGTTCGGTGTCGGCGAGCGCCGGACGTCCCTGGGTGAGGCGGACGGCGTCGTCGGTGAGGAGCTTGAGCAGGCGTACGAGGGCCTCCTTGCGGGTGTCCGGCAGCAGGTCGAAGCCGAGGAAGACGGCGTGCGCCTGCGGCTCCGTCGCCACGCCTGCCTGGTGGGGGCCGTGGAAGGGCTCGGTACGTGACGCTGTCGTCCCGGCCGCAACGCCCTGGGCGGGCGTACCGGCCCGATCGATGCCGGTCGCGACCGTGCCCGCGCGGGTGGACGTGCCGGCGGACGGTGCGGACTGCGGGGCGGCGGGCGTACCGGGCTGATCGGTGGCTGGGGCGCAGCCCACCAGGGCGCCGGCCGCTGTGACGGCGCCTCCGGTGAGCAGGCCGCGGCGGCTGATCACTTGTGCCCCGGCTGGTAGTCCTCCTCGCCGCCGGCGAAGTCCTTGCCGACGGCCGTGAACTCCAGCGGCTGCCCGCCCTGCACCTGCAGCGTGAACGGGATCTGCGCGCCGGGCAGGACCTCCTTGGTGACGTCCATCAGCATGATGTGGTCGCCGCCCGGCTCGAGGAGGTGGGTGCCGCGGGCGGGCACCACGAACCCGCCCTCCTTGGGACGCATGACCATCTTGCCGTCGTTCTCCACCACCTCGTGCAGCTCGATCGCCGAGGAGAGGGATGAGGTGCCGGAGACGATGGTGATCGGCTGGTCGGTGTCGTTGACCAGCGTCCCGAATGCGGCGGTCATCCCCTTCTTGGTGGTCTTCACCCAGGGGTCGGTGATGCTCAGCCCACCGGTCGCGGCGACGGCGGACGTGGACGTGGCCGGTGAGGCGGCCGGAGCGGTCGGTTCCGCGGTGGGGGAGCCGCAGGCGGTCAGCGCCACGACGGTGGCCGCGAGCACGAGGACATGACGAGAGAACATGGGAAGGCCTTTCTCCGCCCGGCATGCCGAAGCAGACCCTGCCGGGCGTGGTGGGTCGTCAGATGAAGGGGACGTACGTCGTGCCCGACCGGCAGGTCAGGCGGTGACGACGCGCGGCGGGCCCCTTCGGCTGACGACGTACCGCAGGACGGCCGAGCGCAGGATGAGCGGCTCGGTCGTGGCCGGCGGCGTGAAGAAAGGCGTGACGAGCAGGGGCAGCCACAGGACCAGCAGCCGTATGGCCAGCCGGCGCAGCAACCCCCAGAGCGCGGCCTCACCGCGCGCCAGCCACAACGCGGTCAGCCCGACGGCCCAGCCGTGGGTGATCAGCATGCCGAGACTCGGTACGAGCCCAGAGTGCAGGTGGTCGGCCAGGTGGTGCGGGTCAGCGGGGCCATCCGGTGGGAGGACGGCGTGGGAGAGCGAGAACATCAGGTGCAGCAGCACCTGCAGGCCGGCCAGGAGCGGCAGGATCACCGCCAGCGACCGCTCGCGTCCGGCCAGCGGGTACGCCGCCGCGAACGCCAACGCGAACGCCCCCACTCCGGCCTCCGCCGGCACGGTGGCACCGCCGAGCATGTGCGCCGCCGCGCCCAGCCCCAGACACACTGCGGCGAACACCGCGGTGCGGGCCAGACGGAACGGCGTCATGCGCCTAGCATTCCACGCCATGCGGGCGGTCCGGACCCCGATCCCGCTTCACGTGAAACCACCATCTTTCCCGCCGATGCGGGCGGTCTGGGGGGCGATCCGGGTTCACGTGAAACCACTGTCTCTCCCGCCGATGCGGGCGCTCTGGGGGATCCCGCTTTACGTGACACCACCGTCTCTCCTGCCGATGCGGGCGGTGTGGGGGTGATCAGGGTTCACGTGAAACCACCGCCTCCCTTCTCCATGTGCGGTGAATGGTCTGGTTTGGGTGGAGTGGATGCGGAGGGGTGGGGGGCGGTTGATAATCGGGGGCGATGCCGAAATTTCAGGAGTTGTCGGCGTTCGCGGAGGCGATCGCGCCTGTCATCAATGCCGCCAACGTCAATGTGCACGCCTCCGCCGTTCGAGCCGTCGCCGACCTCAGCACCGCCTCCGGGCTGACGCCGGGGCTCCTGTCGGATCTGCGGTTCAGCCTTCCGTTGCGTCCGCTGACCCGGCGCGGGCTGGAGGTGTTGTTTCGGTACGGCGAGGTCGCGGGTGATCTGCTTGAGCATCTGCGGCAGGGTGCGCTGGTCGAGGAACCTGATGGCGTGCTGCGGTTGACGGATGGCGGGCGGGACTTCATCCACAGCCTGTACGAGGTGCATGCCGCCGCCGTCGAGCGTGTCTGGGCGGGCAGTGACCTGGGGGAGGCGGCCGAGCTGGTGGGGCGGGCGGTCGATGCGGCCGAACGGCTGCCAGGGGGTGCCTTCGAGCTTGTGTCACCGCCGTACGAGCCGGAGGGGGCGTCGCCGGGGTTGCTGTTGTTCAACCGGCTGGCGGTGCTGCGGTATTACCGCGCCGATGCGCATGCCGCCGCCTGGCAGGCGGCCGGGCTGTCGGCGGCTGAGATCGTCGGGCTGGCGGACGGCCCGCTGCGCGCCGGCATCGAGGCGGACACGAACCGGCGCGCCGGCCAGGCCTACCGTACGTTGTCGGAGCGCGAGCGGGACACCTTGTACGAGACCCTCCTCAAGCTCATCTAAAGGGCGGTCAGGAGGCGGCCTGCCTCGGTGCGGTCGTTGACGCCCAGCTTGTCGTAGGCCGCCTGGAGATGGTTCGCCGCCGTACGGGTGGACAGGGTGAGGCGGTCGGCGATCTGGCGGTTGGTCAGCCCGGTCGCCGCCAGCTGGACGATCTCGCGCTGCCGGGGTGTGAGCTCCGGGGTGGCGAGCCGCACCAGCGCCGGTGTGGAGACCCCGGTGCAGCGGCGGGCCAGCGCGCACGCCCTGGTCTGCGCGCCCCTCGCCAGGGTGCCGCGCCCCGACTCGCGGTAGGCGGCGGCCTCCTGCGCGGTGGCCTCCGCGGCGTACAGGAGCATGCCGCGCCGCTCGAACTCACCCGCGACCGCGCGCAACGCGTCGGGATCGCCCTGAGCACGGGCGTGCCGCGCGAACAACACCGCCAACTCCCCCTCGACCCCACCGAACCGCCCCGCCCGAGGACTCGCAGGCCCGTCGGCCGCGCCCGCCCCGGGGCCCGCGAGCGAACCGGCCGAGCCGGCCAGACCCGAGCCGAGGCGAAGGAGGTCATGGTGGGTGAACAGGAGGTGGCCGTACAGTTCGTGGCGTTCTGCGTGCTCCGCCGCCACGTGGCAGCGGCGTACGGCCTCCGCCACGTCCCCGCCGGCCGCCGCCACCCACACGGCGGCGTGCAGCGCGTGCTGGCGGGTGAAGGCCCAGCGGGCGGTCAGGCGGTGGGCTTCGGCGAGGGAGTGCTCGGCCTCGTCGAGCCGCCCGAGCAGGGCCAGCGCGTGTGCCTGCTCGGCGAGGCAGCGCCCCAGGTAGGGCTCGCGCGCGGGCAGCCGCCCGATGTCCTCGCGGCAGTGCCGCAGCGCCTCGGCGGCGTCGCCGCGCAGCCGGGCGGCCATCGCCCGGTACGCGCCGAACCCGGTCATCGACAGCTCGACCGCGGGCAGCTCCATCCCGCCCGATGCGATGCGGTCAAGCTCCGCCGGCCGCCCGGTGAACGTCTGGGCGGCGCACAGCGCGTCCAGGAGGGTGGGCAGCGCGTGCGGCGCCTCGTCCCGCCACTCGTCGAGCGTCTCCATGGCGGGCCCGGCCACGACCAGAGCCTGCTCGCCGCGCCCGGCGTACGCGTGGATCCACGCCTCCAGCGCGACCCCGTGCACGCGCCCGCGTACGGTGCCGGGCCGGCACGACCTGGCCAGGTCGAGCGCCCGGGAAGCGGCGCTGAGCCGCCCGGCGAAGCAGTCGGCCACGGCCCGATAGACGTGGGCCTCCTGCCGCCACCGGGGGTCGGTCAGGGTGGCGGCGGCGACGTCGAGCACGTGGCACGCCTCGGCGTCCGCGCCGGCCCACGCCAGGCTCACGCCGAGGCTGTGGGCGTGCTGGGCGCGCTCGCTCTCGGTGACGGCGTCGCGGGCGGCCCGCCGTAAAGCGGTGACGGCGGACCCCGCCTCGCCCAGCACCATGAGCACCTCGCCGAGCACGGCCACCGCCGCCACCCCGGCGCCCGCTTCGATGGCGGCTCTGGCCAGGCGTTCGGCGAGGCGCGGGTCCTGCCGGCCCCAGGCCAGCCGGGCGGCGGAGGTGAGCATGCCGGGGTCGGTGACCGAGCCGCTGTCGAGGCGCCAGACGGCGGCGCGCAGCTCGTCCTCGCGCCGCCGCAGCCCGGTGGCCTCCAGCGCCTCGGCCAGCGTGCGCAGCCGGCGCCTGGCCCGCAAGGTGCCGCAGTCGCCGCGGACCACCTCGCCGTAGAGCGGGTGGCCGAGCCGCAGCTGCTCGCGCCTGCCCTCGTCCACGGTGGCGATGAGTCCGCGGGCCTCGACGCGTTCGACCGCGCCGGACGAGGTCAGCCCGGCCAGCAGGTCGAGGCCCAGCGGCTCGCCGAACGCGACCAGTTCGAGCACCTCACGCTCGTCCTGGTCGAGGTGGCCGATGCGGTCGCCGACCAGCTCGCACAGGCGCGGCGTCATGGACAGCTCGCCCTGCCAGCGCCACTCGCCGTCCTGCTCGGTCAGGCAGCCGGACGTACGCCCGGCGTGCACCAGCTCGCGCAGGTAGAGCACGTTGCCCTCGCTGACGCGGGCCAGCCGCCGTACGGTCGCCGGCGCCAGCTCCCCGCCCAGCGCCCCGGCGAGCACCTGCCCGACCTCGGCCGGCGTCAGCGGCGTCAGCTCGATGCGTTCGAGCAGCTCGTCCTTCCACAGCGCGGTCACCGGATCGGGCTGCGGCTCCCCCGACCTGACGGTCACCAGCAGCCTGGCCTCGCCGCTGCCGGCGAGGTAGTGCACCAGCGCCGCCGACGCAGGGTCGAGCCGGTGCGCGTCGTCCACGCTGACCAGCAGCCCGCCGCGTCCTGCCTGGTCGCGCAGGAGGCGGGCGGCCCAGCGCAGCAGGTTCTCGCCGCCGCGCGGCGGCCCGGTCAGGACGTGCGCGAACGCCCCGAACGGGATCATCGACGCGGTCTCCGTGCCCTGCGCCCGCACGACCCCGTAGCCCCGCAGTCCGTGCAGTGCCTGTGCGGCCAGCCTGCTCTTGCCCACCCCGGCCGAGCCGGCGATCATCATCCCCGTGCCGGACCGCAGCGCGTCGCGTACGGCCCTCAGTGATCCCCCTCGCCCGACGAACGGCCATCCGCTCCCCTGCTCGCTCATCGTGCCTCCTCTCACCACTGATGGTGATGAGCGAGGTTCGCGGCAGGTTCAGGCCGGATCGCGGGTCAGCCCTGCGGCGCCCATCAGCAGCTCGATGACGGCGTCCGCGCCGCTGAACGGCACCGGCTCGCCCCCCACCTCTTCGAGCAGCCCGCGGAGCTGGCCGCCGGACTGCTCCGGCTCGACCAGCCGGACGATGACCGTTCTCATGCGAGCACGATCTCGCCGCCAGGTTCAGGTCTGGTTCAGGTCGTCAGGCCGGGTAGGGCGCGGGCTCGACCTCCAGCTCGCGCATCAGCTCGGCGTAGAGGCGGTAGCGGCGGCGGGCGTCGCCGCGGCGGCCCGCCCGGTCGAGGACGCGGACCAGGCCGAGGTGGGCGCGCTCGTCGTAGCGGTCGCGTTCGAGCAGCCGCAGCCAGTAGCGGGCGGCCTCGTCGTGGCGGTGCTCGGCGGCGCGCGCCTTGGCGAGCCTGGCGGCGGCCTGCACGTACGCGAGCCGCGCCTGCTCGCGCAGCCCGACGGCCCAGTCGGCGTAGGGGTCCTCCTCGCAGAAGTCCCCGCCGTACGCGGTCTCGGCCGCCGCCCAGCGTTCGAGGGCCTCGCTCGTACGTCCGGCCTGGTCGAGCCGAACGGCCTGCCCCACCAGATCCAGAAATTTCTCGACATCGACGTCGACGTGGGCCGACTCCAGCCGCAACGCGCCCTCGTCCGAGACCACGATCTCGTCGGGCGGCCACTCCCGCCCAGGATCGAGCACCGACCGCAGCGTGGACACCATGACGTTCAGCCGCCGCAGCCCGACCGCCTCGCCCTCCTGCCCGGGCCACAGGATCTCGACCAGCCGCTCCCTGCTGACGCCGCTCCCCCTGCGGCTGACCAGGATCTTCAGCAGGTCACGCGCCTTGCGCGACTGCCACGCCGTACGCGGGATCGGCGCCGCCCCGCGCAGCACGCGGAACGTTCCCATCGTCTCGATGACGATCTTGGCGGCGCGCGGGGGAGCGGCGCGGGTGACCAGCGCGTCGATGCGGTCGTCGAGTGCCCGGCAGCCGATGGCGTGCATGCGCTCGCGTACCGCGACGGCCACCTCTGCCCCGGTCGCGGGGTCGGCGAGCGCGGCCCTGACCAGCTCGGCCCTGGCCAGGCCGACGGGGTCGCCCAGCGCCGACCAGCGCAGCACCGCCGCCTCGGCCTGCGCGAGGTCGGCGTCCAGCTCGGCGCGCAGCTCGGCGATCGCGGCGTGCGCGGCGTGGTCGCGGCGCTCGACGGCGATCGGCTCGGACGCGTCGAGCAGCGCCCTGACGTCCTCGCGCCGCCCGCCGGACAGCGCCACCCGGGCGGCGGCGATCCGCGCGGGCACGCCCGCGATGCCGTGGGCGTGTTCCAGCGCCCGCGCGGCCACCCGGCGAGCCTCGTCGGGATCGTCGTCGGCGAGCAGCTCGGCCAGGCCGTTGAGCGCCTGCGAGAGCGCCTGCACCTCGCCCGACGGCTCGGACTCGGCGATGACTCGCCGGTAGAGCGCGATCGCCGCGGTCCTGTCGCCGCGCAGCGCGTGCACGGCGGCGAGCTGGGTCAGGCCGGCGCCGGTCAGCGTCGAGCCCATCGCCTCCCAGCGGGCGACCGCGTCGGCGGCCTCGGTGGCGGCCTCCTCCAGGCGGCCGAGGCCGATGAGGGCCTTGGCGCGGTTGGAGACGTTGAGGGCGGCGAAGGGGGCGAAGGCCACCAGGTCTGACAGCCGGCCGGCGATCTCCGTCTCGGCCAGCGCCTCCGCGTACGCCGCCTCGTCCAGGTGCCGGGAAGCCCGGTTGGCGTGGATGCGGATGAGCTGCACCATGTCGCCGGCGTCGCCGGCCCGCTCGGCGTAGGCCAGCGCCCGCAGGTAATAGGCGTCGTTGGCGCGGCGGTCGCCGTCGAGCGCGGCGAGCATGGCCAGCACCGTGTTGGCCATCGCCAGCGCGGCCGCGTCGCCGGCGCTCCTGGCCTGTTCGAGTGCCTTGTCGGCGAGCTCGGCGCAGGCCGCGCGGTCGCCCTTCAGCCAGTGCACCGACGCCATGGAGGCGGCGCACATGGCGGCGTCGGCGGGCGGGCGGCCGTGGGCGTGGCCGCGCTCGTACATGGCGAGTGCGGAGTCGAGCGCGCCGCGCATGTGGTCGATGAAGGCCAGCCGCCTGGCCACGTGCGCGTCGAACGCGGGGCCCGCGGCGGCCCGCGCGAGCAGCTCGCGGGCGCGCGTCCAGTGGCCGCGGTTCTGCTCGGCGAGGCCGGCCAGCTTGAGCATCGGGGGAGCGTCGCGCGCCGACCCGGGCAGCAACTCAAGTGCGGCCGGTACGTCACCGCGCTCGGCCAGCCGCGGCCCGTGCGCGTCGAGCAGCGCGGCGGCCAGCTCGGCGTGCGCGGTCGCGACGGCGGCGCGCAGGGCCAGCTCGGGACGGTCGTGCTCGACGTACCAGCGGGCGGCCACGGCGGCCACGTCGTGGGCCTCGTGCCGGTCGAGCGGGGCGTGCTTGGCCAGCACGTGGCCGCCGGTCGAGGTGAGCCGGTGGCCGTCCTGGGCGGTCTCGAGGAACAGGCCGCGCCCGGCCAGCGCGCCCAGCGTGTCGGGCGGGGCGCCGAGCGTCGCGGCCAGGCCGTCGGTCAGCATCGGCAGCACGGTCGCGGCCCGCAGCAGCTCGCGCATGGCCGCGGGCAGGTCCTCGTACGCGGCCAGCGTGAGCCGTTCGAGCGTGGCGGAGTTGGCGGCGAGCCCGGCCACCGTGGAGCGCCAGGCGGAGCCGTCGGTCCTGGCCAGCGTGTCGAGCGCGGCCCGCACGGCGGCCGGCCAGCCGCCGCAGGTGCGGTGCAGCTCGGCGGCGACCTCCCCGCCCGGCTCCCCCAGCACGGCCCGCGCCCACGCCTCGGTCTCCTCCGGGGTCAGCGCCAGGTCGGTCGCGTCGAGGTCGAGCACCTCGTGGTCCTGCCGGAGCCGCGCGGTGGGGAACGGCAGCGGCGCCCGCGCGGCCATCACCAGGTGCAGGTGCCGGGGCGCGGCCCTGACGAGCGTCTCGACGTACCGTACGGGGCCGGGCGCGCCAGCGATCGCCTCCACCCCGTCGAGCACCACGACCAGCCCCCGCCGCAGCCGTCCGGCCAGCGCCTCGGCCAGCGCGCCCGCCAGCGCGGCGGCCCTCGATGTCTCGTCCGCTCCGGGACCGAGCGGCGCGCCCGCCGCGGTCACCAGGTCGGCGGGCAGCTCGGGAACGCGCCGCGACACCTCGGCGGCGACGGCTCCCGCCAGGGCGGGCAGCTCGCGGTCGGCCGGACCGAGCCGGTGCAGCACGGCGCCCACGGCCTGGCTCCAGCCCGCCAGCGCGGTGGACTTGCCGTAGCCCGCGGTCGCGACGAGCGCGGTCAGCCGGTGTGTGAGGGCCCCGTCGAGCCGCTGGTCGAGCGCGGGGCGCGGGTGTACCCACCCTCGTTCCACCCCCGCATGCTACGCCCGCTTTCACCGGGGACTCCAGAGTTCCCAAAGTGCCACCTCCCGGTAACCGGTGGGTAGGCGCACTATGGTCGTACTTCGACAGGAGGCACCGTGGAACAGGAACTGCCCGGCGGTGCGCGGCTGATCGTGGGAGTCGACGAGTCCCCGGCCGCGCGTTGGGCTCTGGCCTGGGCCATCGGGGCGGCCAGGCTGCACCGGATGGCTCTGGTGGCCGTGCACGTCAGCCGCGCGCCCGTCCATCCCTTCCCCGAGGCGCTGCCCGTGCAGCACGCGGTGCGTCAGGGTGAGGAGGCGCGCTGCTCCGAGGTGATCACGGCCGTGTTCGAGGAGGTCGCGGGCGGCGTACCGGACGATCTCACGATCGCGACGGTCGGACGGGTCGGCGACCCCGGCTACCATCTCGTCGACCTGGCCCGCGAGGGTGACCTGCTGGTGCTCGGGCGGGGGCGGCGGGGCCTGCTCAGCCGCATCTTCCTGCCCTCGACCAGCATGTACTGCGCCCGTCACGCGCGGACGACGGTGGTGATCGTGCAGCAGCCCGCGCCGCCCGACGACCCGGAGATGTCAGGAGAGCGCCACCGCCGCTGGACCCGCCGACATCCGTGACCTGAGCAGCCGCAGGCCGGCGACCACGGCGTCGGTCCTGATCGCGCCGTAGCCGAGCACCAGGCCGCGCTGCGCGGGGCGCTCCCCGCAGTACGCCTCCAGCGACTCCACCGCCAGCCCGTCCCCGTGCTCGATGGTCACGCCGGGGGCCAGGCGGGCACACAGGTGCAGCCCCGCGGTGGACGGCACCGGCAGCAGCCGCTCGTCCGCGCCGAGGGCCTCGGCGATCATGGCGTGCCTGGCGGCGTACTCGCGGGTGGCCTTTCTGATGTGCCGCGACAGCAGGCCCTCGTCGATGAAGCGGGCCAGCGCGGCCTGCGTGGGCAGCGCGCCGTGCCAGTCCGTGAGCTGCCTGGCCGCGCGCAGCGCCGGCGCGAGCGAGGCGGGCGCGACGAGGAAACCGAGCCTGAGCATGGGCAGCAGGGTCTTGGAGAACGAGCCCACGTAGATGACCCGGCCGGCCCTGTCGAGGCTCTGGAGGGGTTCGAGCGGGCGGTCGCCGAAGCGGAACTCGCTGTCGTAGTCGTCCTCGATGATCACCGCGCGGCGGCGCTCCGCCCAGGCCAGCAGGGCGGCGCGGCGGGCCAGCGACATGGGGGTGCCGAGCGGGAACTGGTGCGACGGGGTGACGTAGACGATGCGGGCCTGGTGCGGGAGGGCGGTGACGTCGATGCCCTCGCCGTCCACGGGGATGCCGGCCACCCTGGCGCCGAGCGTGCGGAACAGCAGGCGGGCCGGCGGGTAGCCGGGCTCCTCGACGGCCACGACGGTGCCCGGCTCGATGAGGACCCGGCCGATGAGGTCGAGTGCCTGCTGGGCGCCGTTCGTGACGAGCACGTCCTCGGGGCCCGCGTGGACGCTGCGGCTGAGGCCGATGTGCCGGGAGACGGCCGCGCGCAGCGGCTCGTGCCCCGCCGGGTCGGCGTAGCCGGCGGCGCTCACCCGCAGCTCGCGGGCCACCAGGCGGCGCCAGGTCTCCATGGGGAACAGGCGGGCGTCGGGGACGCCGACGCGGAAGTCGTAGCGGGCGGCGGGGGACGGAGCCGGGGGGAGCGGCAGGTCCTGCCAGGCCGTACGCGGACGGACGACGCCCTTGGGCGCGGCCCGCCCCCTGACCTGCTCCGCCGACACGAACGTGCCCGCGCCCGCCCTGCCTACCAGGAACCCGTCCGCGACCAGCCGGTCGTAGGCGAGGGCGACGGTGTTCCTGGAGATCTCCAGGCGTCTGGCCAGCTCCCTGGTCGGGGGGAGGCGTTCGCCGGATCTGAGCCGGCCGTCGAGTATGGCGTCGAGGAGCTGCCGGTAGACCTGTGCGGCCAGGTCACGGCGGCCGTCGAGGCTGATGTGCACGTCCAACTTGGCCCCATCAGATTGCCGGAAATTGGAGCTTATCTCGGGACAAGTCGGGATCGAAGATGGAGGCATCGTTCAGAGGGGCGTACATCATGAAATATCGGCGGATCCTGGCACATGCGCAGCTGGCGAACTCCATCGGTGACGGCGTCTACCTCGTCACCTCGGTGTTCTACTTCTCCACCGTCGTCGGGCTCTCGGCGACCGAGATCGGCCTCGGCCTGACCCTCGGCTGGGCGGTCGGCATGGTGGCCGGCGTACCGCTCGGACACCTGGCCGACCGGCGCGGCCCGCGCGGCGTCGCCGTGCTGCTCGCCTTCACGACCGCCGTGGCCGTCGCGTCGTTCCTGCTCGTACGCACGTTCCCGCTGTTCGTGCTGGCCGCCTGCCTGTACGGCACCGCGCAGACCGGGCTGTCGGCGGCCCGCCAGGCGCTGCTCGCGGCCCTGATCCCGCCCGCCGAACGGACCGTCGTCCGCGCCACCCTGCAGGCCACGCTCAACGGCGGCCTGGCGCTCGGCGCCGCCATCGGCGGCCTCGCCCTGCACGCCGGCACCCGCGAGGGCTATCTCGTGGTGCTCGGGCTCGACGCCGTGACCTTCCTGCTCGCCGCCGCCCTGCTGCTCCGCCTGCCGTCCGTACGGCCCGCGCCCGCCCCGGCCGGCCCCCGCCTGGCCGTGCTCAGAGACCGGCCCTACGCGCTCGTCACGCTGATCAACGCCGTGATGCTCTTCTACATGCCGCTGCTCAGCGTGGTCGTGCCGCTGTGGATCGCCGCCCGTACCGACGCACCCACCTGGGTCGTCTCGGTCCTGCTGCTGATCAACACCGGCGGCGTGCTGCTCTGCCAGGTCAGGGTGGCCCGCCGGGTCAAGGGGCTGCGCGACGCGTCAGGGGCGGTGCGGCGGGCGGGGCTGACGATGTTCGCGGCCTGCGCGGTGTTCGCGCTCAGCCCGTCGTGGTGGGCGTTCCTGCTCGTGGCGGCCGTCCTGCAGCTCGTCGCCGAGCTGTGGCTGGCGGCCGGCTCCTGGGAGATCGGCTTCGGGCTCGCCCCCGACGACCGGCAGGGCCAGTACCAGGCGTTCTTCGGCACCGGCGTGGCCGTGGCCCGCATGCTCGGGCCCGTCGTGCTCACCACGCTGGTGATCGGCGGCGGCACCCTCGGCTGGCTGCTGGTCGGCGCCGCATTCGTGACGGCCGGCACCGCTATGGCGCCGGCCGTCAGATGGTCGCTGTCACGAGAAGCGGCGCAGCCGCAGGCTGTTGCTGACCACGAAGACGCTGGAGAACGCCATGGCCGCACCCGCGATCATCGGGTTGAGCAGGCCCAGCGCGGCCAGCGGCAGGGCGGCCACGTTGTAGGCGAAGGCCCAGAACAGGTTGCCCTTGATCGTTGCTAGCGTCCGCCTGGCCAGCCTGATGGCGTCGGGCGCCACCCGCAGGTCGCCGCGTACGAGCGTCAGGTCACCGGCCTCGATCGCGGCGTCCGTGCCCGTGCCCATGGCCAGCCCCAGGTCGGCCTGGGCCAGCGCGGCGGCGTCGTTGACGCCGTCGCCCGCCATCGCCACGACCTTGCCCTCGGACTGCAGCCGCTTGACCACGTCCACCTTGCCCGCGGGCAGCACGCCGGCGATGACCTCGTCGATGCCCACCTCGGCCGCGACCGTGCGCGCCACGGCCTCGTTGTCGCCGGTCAGCAGCACCGGGGTCAGCCCCAGCGCCTTGAGCTGGACGATGGCCTCCTTGCTCGTCGGCTTGATCACGTCGGCCACGACCAGCACAGCGCGGGCCTTGCCGTCCCAGCCGACCGCCACCGCCGTACGGCCCTTGGCCTGCTCGTCCTCCATGGCCTCGACCAGGCTCTCCGGCAGGTGCTGCGACCACTCCTCCAGCAGCCGCGGCCGGCCCACCAGCACGGCGTGCCCGTCCACGACACCCTGGACGCCGAGGCCCTCGACGTTCGTGAAGTCCTTGACCGTCGCCGTGGAGGCGGCCTCGCGGGCGATGGCCCGCGCGATCGGGTGCTCGGAGGCGTGCTCAAGCGCTCCCGCCAGCCGCAGGACCTCGTCGCGGTTCTCGCCCTCGGCCAGGTGGACCGCGGTCAGCGTCATCTTGCCCTCGGTGACCGTGCCGGTCTTGTCGAGGACGATCGTGTCGATCCCGCGCGTCGACTCCAGCACCTCGGGGCCCTTGATCAGGATGCCCAGCTGGGCGCCCCGACCCGTACCGACCAGCAGCGCCGTCGGCGTGGCCAGCCCCAGCGCGCAGGGGCAGGCGATGATCAGCACCGCCACCGCCGCCGTGAACGCCGCCGCCGCGCCCTCACCCGTGCCCAGCCAGTAGCCGAGCGTGCCGACCGCGAGCGCGATCACCACCGGGACGAAGACGCCCGAGATGCGGTCGGCCAGCCGCTGCACCTGCGCCTTGCCGGTCTGCGCCTCCTCCACCAGCTTGGCCATCTGCGCGAGCTGCGTGTCCGCGCCCACCCGCGTGGCCCTGACGACCAGCCGGCCGCCCGCGTTGACCGTCGCCCCCGTCACCGGGTCGCCCGGCCTGACCTCGACCGGCACCGACTCGCCCGTCAGCATCGAGGCGTCCACGGCCGAGGTGCCCTCCTCGACCACGCCGTCCGTCGCGATCTTCTCCCCCGGCCTGACCACGAACGTGTCGCCGGCCTTCAGCTGCTCGACCGGCACGCGACGCCCGTCCACCAGCTCGACGTCCTTGGCGCCCAGCTCCATCAACGCCCGCAGCGCGGCGCCCGCCCGCCGCTTCGAGCGCGCCTCGAAGAAGCGACCGGCCAGGATGAACGCGGTCACCGCCGCCGCCGTCTCCAGGTAGATGTTGCCCGAGCCGTCCGTACGGCCGATCGTCAGCTCGAACGGGTGCGTCATGCCGGGTACGCCCGCCGTGCCGAAGAACAGCGCCCACACCGACCAGCCCAGCGCCGCCAGCGTGCCGAGAGAGACCAGCGTGTCCATGGTGGCCGCGCCGTGGCGCAGGTTCGTCCAGGCGGCCTTGTGGAACGGCCAGCCCGCGTACACCACCACCGGCGCCGCCAGCGTCAGCGACAACCACTGCCAGTACTGGAACTGCAGCGCCGGGACCATCGCCATCGCGACCACCGGGACCGAGAGCACGATCGCCGTGACCAGCCGGTCGCGGAGCGGGTCGCGCTCCTTCTTCCCGGGCTTCTCCTCCTGCACCGGGGTGGGCGGAGGCGGCAGCTCGGCCGTGTAGCCCGCCTTCTCCACCTCGGCGATCAGCAGCTGCGGGTCCACGCCGGTGGGAAAGGTGACCTTCGCCTTCTCCGTCGCGTAGTTGACCGTCGCCGTCACGCCGTCCAGCTTGTTGAGCTTGCGCTCGATGCGGTTGGCGCAGGACGCGCACGTCATGCCACCGATCGTGAGCTCGACGGCCTTGCCTTCGGTGAGGGAAGAGCCTTCGGTGAGGGAAGACATCGTCGTCACCTCTCCTTCCTCGCGTCCGTCAGTGCGTGTGGTCGGCTGCGTGGGCGTCCGGGTCGGCCTGTGCCGTGAAGCTCGCCGTACGGACCTCGCCCTTGTGCTTGAAGTCCAGGAACAGACGGTAGTCGCCCCGGCTGGGAGCTTCGGCGTAGAACGTGATGCCGGGGCCCGCCGTGTCGCTCTTCTCCGGGTGCACGTGGAGGTAGGCGAGGTCGCCCGCGCGCAGCGCCACCAGATGACCGTACGCGCCCAGGTAGGGCTCCAGGTCGTCGACCGGCTTGCCGTCCTTGCTGACCGTCAGCGTGAGCTTGGTCGTCTCGCCCGGCGCCAAGTTGCCGTCCAGGCTGACCGTGTAGCCGTCGACCTCCGCCGTACGGCTCACCTCAGGCAGTGGGTCGGGGCGGTAGTCGCCGCCGGCCATCAGGTCCGCGCCCAGCGTCAGCTTCTCGCCGCCCGTGGGGACGAAGTCGGCGAACGCGCGGTACGGGCCCGGCTTCGGGGCCTTGAGGCGTACCGACCAGGTGCCGTCGGGGGACAGCTCGGGGTGGAGGTGCTGGAAGCTCGTCAGGTCGCGGGAGGCGACGATGAAGTGCAGCTTCTTGTCGTGCTCCACCTCATAGTCCTTGACGGGGGAGCCGTCGGGACCGATGACCGTGAACGTGAAGTCCTCGGCGGACTCGGTGGAGACGGAGTCGATGAGGTTGAGTGTGTAGCCGTCCTGCGACACTTGGAGCCCCCCGGGGGTATCGGTGGCCGTCTGCTGCTGGGGGGTGGTGTGATCGTCGGCGTGCTCTTGCTCTTGGGCCGGCTGCTCGTCGCTTAACTGCTCAGGTCCGGTGGCCTTGTCGGACGCGTGCCCATGACCGGCGCTTTCGCCGCTCGTCCGGCCTTGGCCCGCGCTTCTTTGATCGTCGGCCGTTTTCGCGGCGGCCGACGTGGGGTCGGGGGCCGTCAGCTTGCCCGCGCCCAGGGCGCCGCCGAAGACGACGGCCAGCCCCAGCGCGTACGAGCCCAGCTTGGCTGCGGTGTTCATGAGCGATCGACCAGCTCGTAGCCGGCGTCCTTCACGGCGGAGGCGATCAGGTCACGCCCGACGGGCTCGTCACTGGTGACCGTCAGCAGGCCCGTGGCCAGGTCGACCTCGACGCCGGCCACGCCCGGGACCTCGCCGACCTCCTCCTTGACGGAGCTCACGCAGTGGCCGCAGGTCATGCCGTTGACGGTGTAGGTGGCGGTGCTCATGGCGTGGTCTCCTTCGTATCGCATCGTGCTCTTCTTCGAGTCTAACACCGTACCCCCCTAGGGTATGCCCGAGGGGGCATTCGGGACGTGTTAGTGCGTCTCGGCCTGAAGGTAATGTACCCCCTAGGGGTATGTCAACTCTCCACTGGGCCGCGCACCTGGGCCGCCGATTTGGCATGATCGAGCTGTTGCCCGTTTGGGGGACGAACAGGGATGACTCCGGGGGATGAACAGGGATGACGACGACAGACGGGACGTATGGAGTGACACTCCAGCGCCCCGGTCACCGTCCCCGGCTACGCCCTCGGCGGATATGCCGTACACAGGAGGGCGGGTATAGCGGTCCCACCAGGGATTGAACGCCCGTCCTTCGCACAATCCACCCATCTGGTCCGTGCACAACACAGGGACCGCAGCCATAGCTTGCTAGGCTGCTTGTCAACCGTTGGGTCTCACCCCGGCAGGTGAGGCCGTCGAAGAAGTGGGGTCACACCGTGAAGAAGCTGCTCGTTCTGGCGCTGATCGCCCTTGGGGGGTTGCTGATCTGGCGTAAGGTGCAGGCCGACCGCGCAGAGCTCGATCTCTGGACCGAGGCGACCGGCAGCGAGAACTAACCGACCGGCGAGGCGATGAGTGACATCGTCCCCATCAAGCTGGTGTGCCTGGACCTTGCAGGCACCACAGTCGGTGACATCGCCATGGTCGAGCGCGCCTTCGCAGAGGCGATCGCGACTCAGGGCATAGTGCCCGGGACCGGTGCGTACGCGCGAGCCATGGTTCACGTACACCGGTCCCGGGGCTGCCCGAAGATCGACGTGTTCCGCGGCATCTTCCCCGGCAACGAGGCGCAGGCCCAGGCGGCGAACCTGACGTTCGAACGCTCCTACGAGGGTGCGATCGAGCGGGCGGGTCTCGAACCCATGCCCGGAGTCCTCGAGGTCCTCGACAAGCTCCGCGGCAACGGCATCAAGCTCGCCCTCATCACCGGCTTCAGCCGCACCACGCTCGGCCGCATCCTCGGCATCCTGGGCTGGCACGACAAGATCGACCTCGCCATCTCCCCGGAAGACGCCGGCGGCCGCGGCCGCCCCTGGCCCGACATGGTCCTGCACGCGGTGCTCCGGCTGGGCGTCGACGACGTCCGCCAGGTCGCGGTCCTGGGCGACTCGGAGAGCGACATGCTCTGCGCCAAGCGCGCCGGCGCCTCGATCGTCGCCGGCGTGATGACCGGCGTCCACAGCCGCGAACGCCTCCTCAAGGGCGGCGCCACCCACATCCTCGACTCCATCCAGGACTTCCCCGGGTTGGTGCTGAGCGATGACCTCGGCACGACGCAGGTGGCTTCCTCGGCCCGGTAAGCTATCTTCGTCGTAAGGGGCCTTAGCTCAGTTGGCAGAGCGCCTGCTTTGCAAGCAGGAAGTCAGGAGTTCGAATCTCCTAGGCTCCACCAGCTAAAACACCCCGTCATTGATCATGGGACGGGGTGTTCGTGCCATTAACGTGCCATTAGCTTGCGGGCACCAGCGCTCCCGCCGCCCCGTCTTCGCTGTCATCCTTCTTCGCCTTCTTCCGCTCCGCCTCCACACGGGCGCTGAGCGCGTCGGCGATCTCCTGGTCGGCGTCGCGGGTCGCGTGCTGGTAGATGAGTGCGGCCCGGTCGCTGTCGTGCCCCATCCGCGCCTTCAGGTCGGCGAGGCTCGCGCCTGACTGTGCGGCGAGGGTGTTGCCGGTGTGCCTCAGGTCGTGAAAGTGCAGCCCTTGTACGCCCATCTCCTTGAGCGCGTCAGCCCACTTGGACTCACGGCGGAAGTTGCTTCCTCGAAGGAACGCCCCGCGCTTGCCGAGATACACGAAGGCGTCTTCGGCCTGGTCAACGTACGTCGCCAGGTGCTCGTCAAGCGGCGGCGCGGCGCGCCGCCGTACCCCCGGCCCTCCGCCCGCCCGCCGTCCGGGCGTGCGGCCTGGGGGCCGGTCCCGGACTGCGGCGGGACACCGGGCCGGGCACCGCACGCCGGCCCCGCCGTACCAACCGAACGCACCGACCGGGGTTGCCGCGCCGCCGCACACATGCAGCCCTACGATCGCCACTGCATGGCTGGACCCCGTACGTGCTTGGGGGCGATCGACGATCCAGGGTTCGTTCCTCACCCTGGCTCACCGAGCAGCGTGGTTGATCAGCGTTCATCGCTCTCGCCGACGCGATGATCTGCTGGCGACGCCTCGTCTCCTGCTCTTCCTTTATGACCTCACTCTGGGATGGGGCCCGAGAACACCAGATAGGGATGTTCCACATCCAGCCACTGGCGGTCGAGCCGCACCCCTGTGGCCAGCTCGATGGCCGTCAGGAAACCTGCCCTCCAGTCCCAGTTGTCGTCTCTCCCCATGAAGTCTTCGTCTACGTAGTCGAGGAAGAACTCGCTCATCGCCGTCAGTTCAGGCCACGACGACAGGTTCGGGTGATCCTCAGGACGTCCCGGGAACAGGCCGTTGATTGAGACAAGGACTTCACCGTTCACGGTGAGGGACAGGCAGTTGACGGAGTTGACGTTCCACCAGGCGCTGTAGACCCGGGCATTCGACGCCAGCCGCCGGAGCGCTCCGCTCGAGTACCCGAGATGGTCGAGCCCGTACAAGACGACCGCTGCACCGGATCGGTCCACGACCGCGCATGGGCCCTGGCGGCGCAAGGGGAGGTTGACGAAGTGTGGCTTCACCACTTCGCTCAGCTCATAGCTGGTTCCTCCGCCCAGCCGCGCGCTCACCTCAGGCAAGGGGAGAGAGCCCAGGCTGTCGTCGGGAACCACGACCGCCCAGCAGGCCGCCACATCCAACTCTGGCTCCGCGACCAGCCGTTGATAGTGTCCGAACACCTCGTCGGTCGAGGGGCGTCGGATATCCACGTAATGGTCCTCTCGATCATTGATGAGAGTGGATGATGATCCTTGCATGAGTGCGCGACCCTCGAGCACCGCAGCGGGCCATATGCTCATGTCCAACCGGGGATCCCTCATTGTGGCGGGATCTTAGGCCCAAAACTGGATCTTGAAGAGCTCGATCCGAGCGACTGCGTTGGGGAAGCCGGGCTCTTGATCGGTTCGTAGGATCTTGGTGGCCACCTGTATGGACCAGGTGTTACCGCCTTGGCCCAGGTCGAACTCCATGTGGTGCGGATAGCCAGCCGCCCAAGCTTCGACACCGATCAGTTCGGATCTCAGTGAGAGCTGGCCAGTCCACAGCTCTTCCCAGTCATCCACAGGTGGCGGCCCGTCCCACCGCTCGAACCGGTTGTGGACCGTATGCACATACCCGTCGGAGTATGCCGTCTGGATGATCAGCCCATCGTGGCCTGCTGCGATCCTGTCGTCCGGCGGATCCATCTCCCCATCGACCGCCGAGCCCACTAACTGACCGTCGACAACGCTAGCGACGGCGAAGAGTCGGTATTCGGGTCTTACCTCGTCAGTGAGTGAGCGAAGAAGGCCGCTCATAGTCTCTTCCTTCCCCAGTGCATGCCGTCGGAGCCAAGCCGATGGCCATGATCGTCGTGCCATTAGCGTGCCATTACGGGCGGCTACCAGCGGTCAATCACGGTCACGCGCGGATCATGCTCTGCGCAGGTCGAGACTGCTGTCCTCGAAGATCAGACCGATTTGCAAGCAGGAAGTCAGGAGTTCGAATCTCCTAGGCTCCACTGCACTTCGAAGGCCACCTCCCATGATCGGGAGGTGGCCTTTCCATCTTGCAGAGCTGCCACAAGGCCCCTGCGGAATTCACTGGGGGCGAGTGACCGGAACTACCGTAATCAGGTGGTCCAGACCCTTGAAATCCTTGGGGTTGCAGGTGTAGAGGGGGAGCCGGTTCGCGATCGCCACACAGGCAATCATCAGATCTGCAGTGCGGGGGCGTGGTTTGCGTCCTGAGGCGATGACGGCCGTCCACAACTGGCCGTACTCGCGGGCTGCGGTGTCGTCGAAAGGGAGGGGATCGAATTCGGCTTCGGCGGTCTGCAGGATTTTCATTCGCTGGGCGAGTTCCTGCGGCCCTGTCGCCACCAAGACTCCGACCGAGAGCTCTGCGGTGGTGATGGCACTGATCATCATCTCATCAGGGAGCTCGTCGGCATCGATGCCGGCGCGCAGGATGAGGATGTTGGTGTCGAGCAGCCCTAGGGAGTGGGTCATCCCTAGTCCTCTGCGGATTCGCGTCTGCCGTATGCGCGATCGTAAGGATCGTAGAGATCGTCGTTGACGTGGCGGTCCATGTCCTCGCGATATTTACGGTCGTCCAGTCGTGGCATGCCACGCGACACGGCGGCGAACTCGGCACGCGAAACGGCCCGGCGCCGGCGGCGGAGCGGGACCAGATCGCCGATGTGATGGCCATTACGGGTAACGGCGTATCGCTCCCCACGTTCCAGTCCATCCATGATCTCGGCTGACCGATTGCGCAGGTCGCGCTGAGAGATCTCATGGGAGCGGTCAGACGCAGGAGTGCTCACGTCTGAAGTCTACAGTGTTGTGCCATTCAGTGCTATCTAGTAGCACGCCTGGATAATCATCAAGCCTGAAGGGGCCGTGGCGGGTGGGAGAGACCGGGCGCGAGGGCGAGATCGCTTCCCGGGTTCACCCGGAGGTCTCTGTACAGCAGAGAAGTACAGCAACCGGGCCGCACTGCGGCTCACCCTGACATCCTCCAGCACATGCCTGAGTAGGACCGAAGCCTCTCCGCTGCGTGACCGGCTCCCGTTGGCAAGCAGCACGTCGGCGCTGACCTCAGGAAGTCTTCTGAGGCCATCTTGCGGACGTGGTGGACCAGAACATTGTCAAACGCCGCGGCAAGCTCCGGGCCCTCGTCACGGTCGCCCGCTCGCTGCTGGTCATCATCTGGCATCTCCTCGCGGGAACGTGCGACCTGCCACGACCTGGGATGGGACTACCACCTCAACCGGCTGAACACCGGCAAGAAGATCCGCAACCACGTCCGCCGGCTCGAAGCTCTCGGACTCACCGTCATCTTGACCCAAGCCGCTGACCATACCGATCGCACCAACCCCGACTCGCCGTCCTACGTCGGGGTCCGCTGCCCCGCGCTGGCTCAGGTGGCTATTTTCCGGTCAGAGCGCCGGAGATGCGATGACTTTTCTCAGCGCGACGTGCCGACCGGAAGCAGTGAACCCTTTCAGGCTCCTTGGCAATCGCCCTGGTCACAGCGTAAGTGCGATGTCGATGTTCGGTCCGGTGATATGGAGTGCGACGGTTTTCGTCAAAGTAAGCTTAGACATAATCTGTCGTGGTCGGCATGTGGGAGGTCGGATGAGGAAGAGCCCGCTCGGCAAGCCGGACGACGTGGTCGACCGGGGCCGGGAGTGGAGTCTGCTGGCGGACTTTCTTACCGATCCGGATCCCGCGATGCGGCTCGGCATCGTGTCGGGGCGTCGACGGCACGGGAAGTCCTACCTTTTGCAGGCGCTGTCCGAGCAGGTCGGCGGCTTGTATGTGACGGCGGTCCGGGAGGAGGGACGGCTGCCGGCGATCCGACGGTTCAGCGATGCGGTCGCCATCCATGCTGGTCTGCGCCCGGGGAGTCTGCGTCTGACCGACTGGCGTGATGTTCTATCCAACGCGCTTGATGTGACGGCTCGTTCGCCGCATCCGCTTCTGGTGATCGATGAGTTGCCGTATCTGCTTCAGCACTCGCCTGAGATCCCAGGGCTGCTTCAGCAGCTCTACGACGAGCGCCAACGCGGTGCACGGACGGACGCCGGCCCCGGACCGCGGCTGATCCTGTGCGGTTCCGCGATGAGCGTTATGCACGAACTGCTCTCGGGTACCAAGCCGCTGCGCGGCCGTGCCGTGGTCGATCTGCGTCTAGGGGCCTTCGACTACCGAGACAGCCGGGCTTTCTGGCAGATCGAGGACCTGTTGACCGCACTGAAGGTCCACGCGGTTCTCGGCGGGGCTCCCGGGTACCGGCCGGTGGCGGCCCGGCCGCACCCGGACGACGGCTTCGACATCTGGCTCACCCGCACCCTGCTTGACCCGGGCCGGGCAGTTTACTCGCGGACCGAGACCGAGTACCTGCTGCGTGAGGATCCGCGGATCACGCAGCACACCCTGTACTACGACATCCTCACCGCGATCGCCCAGGGTGCCACCACTCCCAGCAAGATCGGCGCGGCCCTCGAACGCCCGCGCAACGCCGTCGCCCACCCGCTGGGCGTCCTGGAGTCCACCGGCTACGTCCGGCGCGAGCAGGACGTCCTGCGCGTCCGGCACCCGGTCATCACGCTCGCTGACCCAGTCATCCGCTTCAACCAGCTGATCACCATGCCACAGGCCACCGCAGTGGAGCAGGGATTCGCCGAGCAGGTGTGGCAGCAGGCCTCCCCGACCTTCAACTCCAAGATCCTCGGTCCGCACTTCGAAGATCTCGCCCGTGACTTCACCCGCCGCTACGCCCACATTCTGCTTCCCGGCGGGCTCCTGGGTCCGGTCGGCACCACCGAGGTCGCCGACCCCGCAGCCCGTACGAAGCACGAGATCGATGTCATCGCCCTGGCTGCGGGCGAGCGCCCGCAGGCCCCACGGGCGAGGATTGCGCTCCTGGGTGAGGCCAAGGCAACCGTCGCCCGCCAGGGGACCGGCGACCTGGAGCGCCTGGAGCGAATCCGCGGCCTCCTCACCGATCAGGGGTACGACACCATGGGTACCACACTGGCCCTGTACTCCCTGCACGGCTTCTACCCCGACCTGACCGAGCAGGCCGCCCGCCGCGACGACCTTCTTCTGGTCGACCTGCCTACCCTCTACGGGAGCTGATGGGGGTCACCAAGGGCCGTCCGGGGGGGGGCTATGTACAGCAACGCCGTCTCACATGAGCACATGTCATCAGCCTGCGCCTGCCGCCTGACCAGGTCAGGGGCCTTTCTACAGGGTGACCGTTTCCCGTTTGCAAGCAGGAAGTCAGGAGTTCGAATCTCCTAGGCTCCACCATCCAAGGCTTCGGGTAGGTGTGCCATCGCGCGCCCACCCGTTGCCAGACGTCATGGTTGCCTTCTGGGACCCCGCCCCGAGCGGTCCTCGCTCCGCTCGGGCTGCCTTGCTGGTGCGCGCCTCCGGCACGCAAGGTCATCGCGATTGGGCGCTTCGCGCACGGGGCTCAGCCGCTGCTTCCAGTCGAGCCAAGGCTCGATCCCTTGTCGGCCTTCGCTCCGCTCAGACGTCCTTCTTGAAAGGTGCAGGCTGCGCCTACGCCCTGGGTGGGCCGGTCGCAATGCGCGGAGCGGTGCGGTTCGGCTCTTGCGTGAGCTCATTGCTCGGAACCAGGGGTACAGAGGTCTCGCGCTGTCGTAGGTCTTGTCGCGTGGTCAGCGGCCACGGCTGTGGTCGGACCTGTGCGGCGCGCCGACGCATCTCCGGTCCGCCGCCCGTCCACCGTCCGGGCATTGGGCCGGGGGCCGGTCCCGGACAGCGGCGGGTACAGGCGATCGGGAAAGCGAGAGTGTGACCAGGGTGGCGTCGTCGTGGGTCTTGCCGCGCGGCCATCGGGATCCTGCGGGGTCGCTGTGTTCGGCTGCGCGTACACGGCTGATCAGGGCTTCCGGTCCTTCTCGGTCGAGCAGGTCGAGGGTCTGCCGCCAGGTGGCGAGGTGGAAGCGATCGACGAGACGGGATGCCCCGTCGCTGAGGAGGACCGCCGTGCGTACGGACTCCTGCGGGACGGTCCCGGTGAGGGCCTGGTCGGCGGCGAGGGGGTCGGTGGCGGCCACCCAGAAGCCGCCGTCGCGGTTGCGGTGGGCGCGCAGGGTCTCGACGTACTTGTGGTGGGCCTGCTGGTGTTCGGGGGTGCCGGAGTCGAGGGCGAGTAGCGCTCCATCCCGAGATGTGGTTGACATGAGCGCATCGCGAGCGATAGATGCATCGCTGGTGTCGTCGAAAATCTCCGTGCCTGCCTTATGCGCTCTGGCGATCCTGATGCCGTTGGCACCCGCGGTCATGGTGCCCAAGCCCGCGAACGTCGTCGTCGGTGCGGTCGTGGCCGCGCTGCTGGTGGTGCCCGTCGTGGTGCTGCGCCGCAGGCGGTGGGTGCTGCGGCTGGGCGCTGCGCTGTTGGCTCTGCTCGCCGTGGCCGCCGCTCTGCCGCCGTTCACCGGGTTCGGTGGGCCGAGCGAGGAGGAGATCCAGCAATATCTCACGACCCAGGCCGCTGTCGGCGGACCGGTCGACTTCAGGTCCGGTACCTATGGCGGCGCATTGCGGTTCCTGCCCTGGGACGCCAACGACCTGCTGCTCCTCGCCGTGGCCTGCTTCGCCACGGCCGTTCTGGTGACGGTGCTCGGCCGCGTCGTCCATCAGAAGGGACGGCGTGAGCTTCTTCCGCTGCGCTGGCGGTGGCCGTTGGTCTTGTGGGGCGCCGCCCTGGTGCTGGTGAGCATTCCGCAAGCGATGGTGTGGAGCTCACTCACCGATGGGTCAGCCGAGCACTCGATCATGATGATGGACGGCAGCTGCTTCGGCAGTATGGAGGAGATCTTGCTAGGGCCCGCGGCAGCCGTTCTGATTCTGATCCCGCAGCCGATCGTGCTGGGGCTGGGCCTCGGGCTCTGGGCGCTGCTGGCACTCACCGGGCACCGCCCGCTGGGCCGAGTGGTGGGCTGGCTGACGTTGGTGCCCCTGGTGGTTCGTGACCTGATGATGAACTGGATGCCCGTACTTGGGTGCGCACGGTCTGCGGACGAGGCGACCGATCCCGTCACGATCACATGGGTCCTGGTCACGCTCCTCCCCATCGTCCTGGTTCTGCTGGCGGTACGGGTGCGCCGAGCAGTAGTTTCGAAAGAGGAACAACCCGTATGAGGACGCGCACGCTTGCGGGCCCACTTCGAGGCGTTAGGCCGGAAAGTCGGCGTCCCAGGGGTAGGTGAACCGTTCGGGCGCTACACCCCGACCTCGGAGCAGGGCGAGGAGGTCAGCCTCGCCGGTGGCGACGATGCGGTTGATTTCGTTGCTTCCGATGTCGTAGTCCCAGCCGTCGAGGCGCTCGATGATGTATTCGCAGTGTGTCAGCCAGAATCTGCTGAACACCTCCGGTCAAGGGCGCGTGCGTCGTCGCTTTGCGATCAGCTTCGCTGATCCTTGACTCGGCGGGCCCGTCCTGGGACCGGCAGCTACAAGGAGGACGGGGGCGGACCAGGAGGTAGGCCGTCGGCACCGTCGCGTGCATGGTGGCCGGGCCATTAGCGTGCCATAAGGGCGGCGACGAGGGGTCGACCACGGTCACTCACGTCCGGCCTCAGCTCCAGGTCAACGCGTCTACGAGCCAAGATCCCTGCAGTTCCCAAGCTGACAGCGCGGGTTCGATTCCCGTCACCCGCTCCACGTGCGAAGGCCCAGGTCGGGATACTGATCCAGAGTCGCACCTTGGTCGTTTTGGAATTATGTCCATGTCCCGTCGCGAGCGTTCTAACAGGCCGCGCATACTGGTGGAGATGAAGTCAACCAGCGGCGCGCCCCGTCGCCACCTGTCCACAAGTCCCTTCAAGCCCCCGCCCCCCGCCTCGCCTGTCGAGCAGTTCAGCATGAACGATCAAGTGACCCATGATCGGTATGGTCTCGGCGTCGTCATCGCTGTAGAAGACGAGATCGCTGTGTTCGTCGATTTCGGATCGCGGCAGGAACGAATCACTACACCGTTCAACAAGCTGTACAAACTCTGAGACCGCTATCACACGGGGAAAACACACAGCGCGAGCACATCAACGCCAGCGTCCAGCTCGGCCGAGCCGACGTCCACAGGACCGTGTGGAGACGTTCTTTCCTCGGCCCGGCCATACGAGCATAGGTATACCGCGAGGAAGCAGAAGCCGTGCCGAACGTGCGGTGATCGTAGTGAGAGAGACCGACGGATCTGGGTTCCTCGCGGCTGGAGGACGAACGTCTCCGGCCCGCATCGCCGGATGACGGTGAGCGCTGCGGCCCGATAAGGGAGGCAACCGCCATCCGGTGAAGACTTGACGTGGTGTTCCGCCACCAAGATTGACGACGTCCTGGCTGCTTATGGCATCTCATCCGAGAGCACTCAGCCGGCGCGCTTCAACGCTGATGACATCGACATGTTCATCGGGCGCCTCGGCAGGGCGCCGTCATCATGGACTACCGCATCGATTCTGTCACCGAGGGACCCGATCTGTGGCGGGGGCGACGTCGGGTCTGATATCCGGCAACCCTGGGGAAGCGGTGGGAGCGGTGAGCGGTGCAAGGTGGGAGGAAGGAGGCTGGCCGGTGGTCGTCGTTCGGCTGAACTGTGGTGGGCTGTGGGATTTCCTGTCATGATCATGGCGAAATTTCCCCCAGCCGAAATGAGGTCGTCCATGAAGAGAACGACGGTGCGCAGGGTCGGAGCCGTGGCGCTGGCCCTGAGCAGCCTGATGGGAGTGGGCGCCACCGCGGCTCAGGCCGATGCTCAGCGGCTCGCCAGCTCCTGCCTGTCCAGCTTCTGCCTGTACGAGCATGACGACTACGCGGGCGCCGAGCAGGAGTTCCTCTTCACCTCCAACAACACCTGCGCCAACGTGACCTCGCTGAACAACAAGGCCAGCTCCATGAGGAACCCGTCGGCCGGCCGGATCCAGTTCTACGACAGCGCGAACTGCTCGGGTTCGTACGGCTACGCGGCCGCCCCGGGGTCGTCCGACAGCGACCTGACGAACAACGGCTTCGACAACAGGACGAGCTCCGTGAAGCGGGTCAGCCCGTAGCGTGCTCGGGCAGGTGCCCGCGGGCGTGGTCCTGCTCGTCACGGTGACGGCCTGTTCGGGGGCGGGAGCTTCGGCGCCCGTCCCGGTGCCGGAGCACGGGGTGGAGGCGCGCGAGCTGTCCGTGCCCTTCGACCGGTAGAACCTCTCCCCGGCGGACCTCTCGGTCCTCGCCACCGCCGGGGACCTCCTCGTCCGCGACTGCATGCGGGGCGAGGGCTTGACCTGGGAGACGTTGCCGCCAGTGGTGGAAGGCGACCCGGAACCGCCCTATCGCCGTCGTTACGGTGTCGCCGAGCCGGAGATAGCGCGTCTGTACGGGTACCACGTCGCTCCCGACCGTCCCTCCGTTGCCCGGCGAGCCGCGGCGGGTCACGCCCGCGCCGCACGCCTGTCGGACGAGGAGCGGCGGGCCGCGTACGACGAGACCGGCGGCTGTCTGCGGCAGGCGCGGGAGCGCATCGAGCAGGGAGCGCCGCAGGTCGACGCGACGCTGTTCAACAAGCTCGTTTCGCAGACCTTCGGTGAGGCCCAGCGGGATGCGAAGGTCGTCCAGGTCTTCAAGGACTGGAGTGTGTGCATGCGGGCCGAGGGGCTGCGTTATGCCGACCCGCTCGCCGCCATCTTGCCCGCGCGATCATCGCCGGAGCCCGGTGACTACCCCGGTGCGACGCTTCCCTGCTGGAACGAGTGCGCTTCCAGCCCGTTCGCATGCCGAACGCGGTGAACGCGGTGAACGCGGTGAACGCGACATCAAGACAACAGATCTGGCTTATATAAGCGGGAGCTGATAGACTTCCGGCTCGTGCACGCGTTCGACGTCCTGAGTGATCCTCGACAGCGGCGCATTCCGGAGGTGCTCGCCGACGGCGAGCAGACCGCTGGCGCGATCACGGACGCGGTCCGGCCCGAGCTCGGGCCCTCGCAGGCCGCCGCGTCACAGCGGGTTCGTGTCGGTACGGGCTGAGGGCGCTCGCGCGGTTCTACACCGTCGACCCAGCGCGGCTGGGCCGGTTGTGCGACAACGCCTCGATGCTCTGGAAACCTCAGCGAAGGAAGCCTGACGTGAAAGACGTACTGGATGAACTGGCCGCCGCGCAGCGGGCGATGGGCAAGGGCAGCGTGCCCGCCGGTGACGCGTACACCATCGAGCTGCGGCGTCGGTACGATGCGCCGATCGACGACGTCTGGGACGCTCTGACCAACCCCGAGCGGCTGCAGCGCTGGTTGCAGCCGGTCACTGGAGACCTGCGGCTCGGCGGGACGTTCGAGCTGGACGGTGGTGAGCACGGCGAGATCCTCCGATGCGAGCCGCCGCGTCTGCTGAAGGTGTCCTGGCTCTACGGGCCCGACGCCGACGCCTGGCCCGGCACGAGCGAGGTGCAGGTGCGCCTGGCGTCGGGTTCGGCCGGCGACACCGAGTTCGAGCTGATCCACGCAGCGGTCCTGGAGGAGCCGCTCTTTCCGATCTACGGCCCTGGTGCCGGCGGCGTCGGCTGGGACCTGCGCCTCCTCGGTCTGGCCCGGCTGCTGGCCGGTGGTGAGAGCGTCGATCACGAGGCGGTCGAGAAGTCGCCCGAGTTCGTCCGGCGCAGCGCCGCGGCCTGGGGCGAGGCCCACTTGGCGGCTGGGGGCGAACCTGAGCACGTCGCGGCCGCAGTCGAGGCCACCACCCAGTTCTACGCACCCGACCCGACCTGACCTTCCCGCTGCGGCACGCCCTGCACCGCGGGCGTGAAACGGATGCCGGCCCACACCTGGAAGGAATGCGCGTCGTGAAGTACACCAACTCGATCGAGATCGCCCTGCCGCGGGAGCGGGTGGCCCAGCTGCTCGCCGACCCGGCACAGGCGCCGAAATGGCTGCGGGGACTGGTGCTGCACGAGCCGTTGAACGGGGTGCACGGGCAGCTCGGCACCAAGTCGCGGGTGGTGATGCAGTCGGGGCAGCGGCAGATGGAATGCGTCGAAACGATCACTCGTCGGGAGCCGGCGGACCTCCACGAGATCCCTGAAGGGATCGTCGTTCACTTCGACCGCGAGATCGTCGGCGGGGGCATGTGGAGCGTGGTGCGCGATCGGCTGACCGAAGCCGGTCCGGAGACGACGCTGTGGGAGAGCGAGAGCGAATACCGGTTCAGCGGGCTGCTGATGCGGCTGATGGGGCTGGTCATGCCAGGCGCCTTCCACAAGCAGTCGCAACAGCACATGCAGGACTTCAAGGAGTTCGCCGAACAGGGGAAGGACGTCCGCGACGGTAAGGATTGATCTGCGCCATCAGCAACGACGACCATCGACGGATCGGCCGCTGCTCGGCGCGCGTGTGCCTCAACCGCCACGACACCTCGGGCGTCTGGGGAGCACACACGACTAACAGGATGAGCAGCACCCAAGCCAAGCGCATACCGGCCGATCCTGAGGGCGCGCCTCAGCCGAACGCGGCCTCCGTGACCGGCGCCCATTCCCGCCACTCGCGCAGCCGCTCGGCGTAGATGGCCTCGATCTCGGGGAGCGTGTTGCCGAGGACGAGCCGCCGGGGCGGCTTCTCGGCGTCGGCGAGCAGGAGGATCGCGTCCGCGGTCGCCGCCGGGTCGCCGAGCACCCATTCTTTGGCGGTCGCCTTGTGGACGGCGGCGTAGTCGGGGTGGCGGTCGGTGGTGCGCATGCTGGTGGTGCCGGCGAAGTCCGTGGCGTACGGGCCGGGCTCGACCGCGGTCACGTACACGCCGAACGCGGCGACCTCCTGGGCGAGCGCCTCTGACAGGCCCTCGACCGCCCACTTGGAGGCGTGGTAGGCGCCGATGCCGGGGTACGCGCGTACGCCGCCCTCGCTCGTGACCTGCAGGATCCGGCCGGACCGCTGGGCTCGCAGCACGGGCAGGACCGCTTGGGTGACCCAGACCGTACCGAAGAAGTTCGTCTCCATCTGGGCGCGCAGCTCGGCCTCGGTGAGCTCCTCGACCATGCCGAAGAGCCCGTAACCTGCGTTGTTGACGACGACGTCGAGCCGCCCGAACCGCTCCACGGCCCGCTCGACGGCCTCGAACACCGCCTTCCTGTCGGTGACGTCGAGGGGCAGTGGCAGGACGGCGTCGCCGAAGCGGCGTACGAGCGGGTCGAGCGCGCTGACGTCGCGGGCCGTCGCGACGACCCGGTCGCCGCGCCGCAGCGCGGCTTCCGTCCAGAGGCGGCCGAAGCCGCGCGAGGCGCCGGTGATGAACCAGATCTTGGACATGATTTCCTCCAGGTCTTCCTCCTTCCAGCATCCGGACGTACGAGTCATTCCACAAGCGAGGCTTTCGCACAAGAGACATGCGGAGTGCGCATGGCTTAGGTTGAGCGCATGGCGGAGTTCACCGTTCCCGCGCTGCGGGTCGTGCACGCGGTCGTCGGCACCGGATCGTTCACGGCGGCCGCTGAGCTGCTCGGATACACGCAGTCGGCGATCTCCCGGCAGGTCGCGGCCGCGGAGTCGGCGGCGGGGACGCCGCTGTTCGTCCGCAAGGCCCGTGGGGTGGAGGCGACCCGAGCAGGCGAGGCGGTCGCGCGCCGGGCGGCCGCCGTGCTGGCCGAGCTCGACGCGCTGGGCCGCGAACTGGCCGCGCTCGCCGACCCGCTCGCCGAGCAGATCACGCTCGGCGCCTTCCCGACCGCGACCTGGTCGCTCATCCCCAAAGCCATGGCGGCGCTCAGCGCCGAGCACCCCGCGCTGGCCGTCGAGCTGCACGAGGCGTCCAGCCCCGCGCTCCTGCGCCAGGTGCGGGCCGGCGGCGTCGACGTCGCCGTGATCGCCGTCGGTCAGAGCCTGCCCGACTACGACCTCCACGACCTGCACACCGAACGCCTGACGACCGGCGGCATGGGCATCGTCGCCGTGCCGAAGAACCACCGCCTCGCCGGACGGTCGCGCGTCTCGGTCGAGGATCTGTCCGGCGAGCCCTGGATCGTCGGTACGGGCCCGCGCGGCGACCCGCAGTTCGGCGCCTGGCCGACGCTGCGGGAGCCGCGCATCGTCCACCGCATCCGCGACTGGAACGCCAGGCTCGGCTTCGTGGCCGCCGGGCTCGGCATCGCGACCGTCCCCCGGATCGCCGTCTCCGGCCTGCCCGCCGAGATCGCCGCCGTTGAGGTGGACGATCCCGCCTATTCGGGGCGCATCACCCTGACCGTGACCAGGTCAGAGCCGTCTCCAGGGCAGCGCGTCGTCGTCGCGGCCCTGCGCGCCGCGGCCGCGTCGGTATGACGCCGGGTAAGCCTCCGGCCGGTTCTCACCAGGTACTGGGTGTAGACCGACCCGCACACGGTCGCCGACGAAGTGGCAGAGCGGCCGGGGCGCGCTCGCCGGCGGCGGGTACGAAACGGCATTTGGACAACCCGCCGCCCGCTCCTCGATACTGGGTGCCCGAGCAGCCACGAAGGGGATCACTCGATGCCAGCGGACGGGCCGACCGTCGACCAAGGTGTACGAGAGATGATCCTGCTGATGCCGCGGCTCATCGCGCGAGCCAAGCGCACCCCCGTGCCCGGGCAGCTGCGGGACTTCGCGCTCACGCCGCGCCACCTGTCGCTGCTCGCCCTGCTGCTGCACGACGGCCCCGCCACGGTGAAGACGCTGGCCGGACGCCTCCAGGTCGCCTCCACGACGGTCAGCCTCATGGTGAACGACCTGAGCCGCAAGGGCATCCTGGCCCGCCACGAGGACGAACGCGACCGTCGGCGCACCATCGTCAGCATCGCCGACGAGCACCGTGAGGCGATCGAGGGCTGGCTGGCCGCGGGTGCGGACGCCTGGCGTACCGCGCTGGAGCCCTTGGAGCCCGCGCAGCGGCAGCTCGTCATCGACGCGCTGCTCACCTATGAGCGCGAGACGATGAAGCTCACCCGCCAGTCCGACTGAGCCCGGTTTCACGCCCCGTCGTTGACACCCCGCTGCCCGCAAATTAGGTTTGCAATCAAATCTGATTTGCTGATGAGTCCATCGGATATCCGGAGGTTCAGGGTGCCTGTCTACGACCTCGACCACGTCACCCTCGGCGTACGTCACCTCTACGAGAGCGCGGAACGGCTGCGCCGCGAGACCGGGCTGCGCAGCCACGAAGGCGGCTGGCTGGAGGTCATGCCCACCGCGCACCGCGTCATCCCGCTGCCCGGCGGCGCCTTCGTCAACGTCGAGTCGGTCATCGACCACTACGCCGAGCTGCCCCCGGGATTGGGCGCGTTCCGTGACTGGTTCGAGCGGACCACCCGGCGGGGCGACCACTGGATGACGTGGAACCTGCGGGCGCGCAGCCGCGCCGACCTCCAGGACGTCGCCCGCCGGCTCGGCGGGGAGGTCATCGAGGCCCGGGGCGCCCTGCACCCCGACGGGACGTCCACGACGACGATCATGGCGCCCGGCGACGCGCGGAAGACGTGGGCGCGCGGGCTGCCGAACTGGTACTACCACGAGGACATGAGCCGCCACCCCGCCCGCACGACGCCCATGACGCACGAACGTCCGCTGGCCGCGGTCGCCTGGCTGGAGCTCGGCAACGATCCGGCCGAGGTCGAGGAGCACATCGGCAAGGAGACCTTCGGCGCCCTGCCCCTGCGGTTCGTTTCGGGCGGGCCCGGCCTGCACGGGGTGGGGCTGCGCACCGAGGACGGCGACGAGATCGCCCTCCGCGCCCCCTCAGGAGTCTCCGGCCTAGCCGCCCTCACGTGAGGCGGCGGGCGTGTTCCTTTCGCCGCCCAGGTGAAAGGCCACATCGCCTTGATGGAGATGTGGCCTTCGGGAAATCAGGACCGGACGTGCTTCTCGTACCAGCTGTAATCGATGTACGTGCTGCCGGGGCCGGTCAGTGTGCCGTAGACCTGCCAGAAGCTGTCCGGCTCCAGCGAATAGCGGAAGATTTTGTCGCCGGGCCGGTCGTCCACGAACGCGGTCTGCTGCCCGTTGTGCCAGATCCGTACTTCGATGGTGAACGTCTCGCCGTCCGGGATGTCGAGGCAGATTTCATAGTCGTACGCGAACGAGCCACCGATGTTGTACTGGCGGCCGTCGATCGCGGGGCGTTGGAGATTGGAGGGGACGTAGCTGTTCACGACCCGGGTGTAGTCCCCGGCGGCGCAGTCGATGTCCGAGGTGGCGGCGGATGCGGGACTGGTGACGGTGAGCGTGGCGCCGAGGACCCCGGCGGCGAGCAGGGAGATGGTGCGCTTCATGCCTCTCCTCATCCGTGCAGTGAGTCTCCAACCGGGTAGTTGAAGGATGAACTGATTCTGGCGTGCGTGCGCACTCCCGGACAAGGGCGGGCAAAAAATCCTGCGATCTTAAGTCAAGTGATGTGATGGTTATAAGGCCACACCCCGTGGCCGGGATGTGGCCTTGGCGGTCACCCTGCGTTCGGCATCAGGCCGGGGTGCGCTTCTCGTGCCAGGTGTAATAGAGGAAAGTGCTGCCGGGGCCGGTCAACGTGCCGTGCACCTGCCAGGCGAAGTTGGCGGGAATGGTGTAACGGAGGATTTTGTCGCCAGGCCGGTCATCGGTGAAGAAGGTCTTCAAGCCGTCGTTGAGATTCTTCAGCTTGATGGTGAACGTCTCGCCGTCGGGGATGTCGAGGCAGATCTCGTACGTGTGCGGCTGCGGCCCGTTGATGTTGTAGAGCGCGTTGTCGACCCCGGAGCGCTCGACGTTGGTGGGCACGTAGGTATTCACGACCCGGGTGTATTCGCCGGTGGTGCAGTCAATGGAGGAAGCGGACGCGGGAGTCGTGCCGGCGAGCGTGGCGCCGAGGGCGCCGGCGGCGAGAACGGAGATGGTGCGCTTCATGCCTCTCCTATCCATGGGGTGACGCTCCAACTGAGAAGTTGAAGTCTGAACTGATTCTGTCGCGATCCCCCATATATGGACAAGATCGGGCAAGGTTCCGTGCATCCCGCAGTAAGCCGTGACGCTCAGCCGGGCGCCGGGACGCGCCAGGCCGAGGTGGAGAACCAGGCCTTCGCGCTTCAGACGAACCTCCATGCCGCCATGATCTGACAGGCCGCCCAGAAACCGGCCTTCCTTTTACTGCACCCTGATTTCCAGCGGAATTCACACGTCAAAGGCTGTCAGTGCCGACCACAGAATGCCTGCCTGGAGGAGACCGACCAGGTCAACAGCGATGATCCAAGCGATCCCGCTCAAGCGGGTCCGGGAGACGAGATGACTCAGGGGCAGGGTCAGCACCGACTGTCCCATGACGAAGACATTCGGTACGCCTCTTTTCGAGGTGAGCCGGCCCAGGATCCCGAGAAGCACGACAAGCGCCGCGTAACCCCCCGCTATCCAAGCGGCCACTGCCCTGCCCGCCTTCGGTGGTTACCAGCGTTCTGTGAGGTGGGCGCGGTCGGCGGGTGGGTCGTAGGGTTCGGGCCAGTCGCCGGTGTCGTCCACTCGAAGGACGTTACACAGTGGCACCGACAGCTTCGCCGGGGGATATTCGGGTGAGTTCCGGGGTGGTGCGGGCTAGCGTTTCCTGGGTGCGGCGGTGCGTCTCGTGTAAGCGGTGGGAGCCTGCTGGGGCGCCTGGGTGCCGGGCCTGTGCCGCCGTTGTCGACGAGGTCGTCGAGGCGGGGTGGCGGGCGTTCGTTGCGCGGGAGTTCGGCGGGCTCGGCCCTCAGGAGGAGCGGGACGTCGCCTCCATGGTGGTTGATGAGCCGGACAGGCAGCTCTGGCGAGTCGTGGATGCCGCCTACGATCGGCTCACCTGCGGGGAGTGCGGGGGCCGGTTGAGCCGGGGGCCGGTGGGGTGTGCGGCTTGTGATCTGGCCAACGGGTTTCGGTACGTCGCCATCGAGGTCGATCGGCCCGGTGTTCCGCCGGGGAACGAGCATGGACTGCGGGTCAATGTGGCGGTGGTGCGCAGGCCGTACGGGATCTCTGAGCGTGAGCTGGTGGCGCGGCGGTTGTTGCTGCCTTTTCTGCTTGACGGGCGGCTGCCGACGATCGCTCAGGCTCAGGAGATCCGGGCCTTTCTCAATCGAGGGGGGACGGAGGATCAACTCGCTCAGCGGCTCGAATCGATCTGGGAGCCCTAGTGGGTCACACCGCGCGCATCAGGAGGTGGCCGCGGCGGAAGCGTTCTCCCTCCAGCGGTTCGCGGAGCATGCGGGCGACCTCCGTGAAGCCCTCCTTGCGGAGCAGGTCGGCCATCTCGTCGATGGGCCAGCGGTAGGCCGCGGTGACCCTGTGGTCGAACTCCGTCACCGGCTCCCCCTCCGACTCGAAGAAGCCGATCAGGAGGTGGCCGCCGGGGGCCAGGACGCGGCGGAACTCCGTCAGGTAGGGCGGCAGCTCCTGCGGCGGGGTGTGGATGATCGAGTACCAGGACAGCAGGCCGCCCAGCGACCCGTCCCGTACGTCGAGCGCGCCCATCGAGCCGAGCTCGAAGCGCAGGCCGGGGTGGTCGCGGCGGGCGATCTCGATGAACGCGGGCGAGAGGTCGACGCCGGAGGCGTCGAGGCCGAGGTCACGCAGGTGGGCGGTCATGTGGCCGGGGCCGCAGCCGGCCTCGACGACCGGGCGGGGGCCGTCCGCGCGTACGAGGTCGGCGAAGGCGGCGACGATCGCGCGGTCCAGGGGCAGGCCGTCGAGCGAGTCGCGGACCAGGTCGGTGTAGAGGTCGGCGACGGCGTCGTACGCGGTGGCGGTGGCGGTCAGGTAGGGGGAGGGTTCGTCGGCCATGGCGGACGACTGTAGCCGATCAGGACCTGGCCGGTACGACGATCTCCTCGGCGTCCTTGCGGCGGGTCAGCCAGAAGGACACGAGCGCCCCCACGAACAGCACGATCGACGTCCACTGGTTGATCCGCAGGGACAGGAACGTCACCGCGTGATCCACCCCGCCCACCGCGTCGATCCGCAGCCCCTCGATCCAGAAGCGGCCGAGCGTGTACCCGGCGACGTAGACGGCGAACAACCGCCCGTGCCGGAGGTCGAAGCGGCGGCCGATGCCGATCAGGGCGAGGCCGAGCGCGAGGTCCCACAGCGACTCGTACAGGAAGGTCGGGTGATAGAGGACACCGGGCTCGCCGCCGTGCGCCTGGTCGATCTCCAGGCCCCAGGGGAGCGTGGTGGGGCTGCCGTACAGCTCCTGGTTGAACCAGTTGCCCCACCGCGCGATGGCCTGCCCGATGGCGATGCCGGGCGCGACCGTGTCGGCGACGGCCCCGAGCGACAGGCCGCGGCGGCGGCAGGCGAGCCACACCCCGACGCCGCCCAGCGCGACCGCGCCCCAGATGCTCATCCCGCCTTCCCAGATGAACAGCGCCTGGTACGGCTCCTTGATGGCGCGCGGGCCGAAGTAGATCTGCCAGTCGGTGATGACGTGGTAGAGGCGGGCGCCGATCAGGCCGAAGACGACGCCGGGGACGGCGATGTCGCTGATCGTGCCCGGTTCGCCGCCTCGGGCGCGCCAGCGGCGGTCGCTGATCCAGATGCCGACGGCGATGGCCACGATGAAGCACACCGCGTAGGCCCGGATCGGGATGAACCCGAGATGCCAGACCCCCTCCGGAGGGCTGGGAATCAGGGCGAGGGGCATGGTGGTGACGCTAACGGATGCGGCCCCGGATGGGCAGGTACGTGACCTGATCGGACCTTCCGGAATGGTCACGCACGCGCGGGAAGCAGATTCGATCACGAAATATCCGCATAAATCGGGAATGAGGAGCGCCCGGCCCGGCGCTTAGGGAGGGTGCGCCAACGACGGTAAGACCCCCGTAGAGACCCTCCGGTAGAGACCTTCCGGTAGAGAACCCCCGTAGAACCGCCCCCCGCGAAACCGCCCCGCGCGGACTGTCCCGCAGAGAGCTTCCGCAGAGCCGCGTCGCGCGGACTGCCTGCGGAGAATCCTGCAGGGCCGCCCGCAGAGAGCAGCTCCGGAGAGAACAGCCCGCACGGAACCGCCCGTGCAGACCGCCGATGAGTTCTGTCGGTGGCGGCGGTCAGTATGTGCATGACGACGATGACCGTCCCAGAGAACACCCCTTCTGATCCCCTGTTGACGGGCGACCGAGATCGAGGCTCCGTGATCACTTCAACGCACGACGCAGCACCACCGAAGGCCGAGGAGGCCGCCGGGTCACGGCGCACGCCGCCGGTGATCCGGCTGCTGGTGCTGGCCACGTTCGTGGTCATCCTCAATGAGACGATCATGATCAACGCGATCCCGCGCCTCATGACGGCCCTGAGCATCGGCGAGCAGACCGCGCAGTGGCTCTCGACCGCGTTCATGCTGACGATGGCCGCGGTGATCCCGATCACGGGGTGGTTCCTGCAGCGGGTGACCACGCGCGGCGCGTACGCCACCGCGATGGGTTTGTTCCTGCTGGGCACCGCGCTGGCCACGGTGGCGCCGTCGTTCGAGGTGCTGCTCGGGGCCCGCATCGTGCAGGCGTCGGGCACGGCCGTGATGATGCCGCTGCTGATGACGACGTTGATGCACGTCGTGCCGGAGCACAACCGGGGCAGGGTGATGGGCAGCGTCAGCCTGGCGATCTCGGTGGCGCCCGCCATGGGGCCGACGATCTCCGGGCTGATCCTGAGCTTCGGGTCGTGGCGGCTGTTGTTCGCGGTGGTGCTGCCGATCGCGGCGCTGGTCACGTGGCGTGGCCTCGCGCAGTTGCAGAACGTCGGGGAGCCGCGGGTCGGCACGATCGACTGGTTCAGCGTGGTGACGGCGGCGGCCGGGTTCGGCGGGCTGGTCTACGGGCTGAGCCGGTTCGAGGGCGGCGACGCCGGGATGGCGGTGGCCATCGTGGTGGCCGGGCTGGTGACGATCGCGGTGTTCGTCGTCCGGCAGCTCGTGCTGCAGCGGCGCGGGGTGCCGCTGGTCGACCTGCGGACGCTGCGCAACCGCACGTACACCGTCGCGCTGATCATGATGGCGGTGGCCTTCATGGCGATGCTGGGCTCGATGGTGCTGCTGCCGCTCTACCTGCAGAACGTCAGGGCGTTCAGCCCGCTGGAGACCGGGCTGCTGGTCATGCCGGGCGGTCTGGCGATGGGGCTGCTGGGGCCGGCCGTGGGGCGGTTGTTCGACAAGTTCGGCGGGCGGGTGCTGGTGGTGCCGGGCGCGGTGGCGATCATGCTGTCGCTCACCGGGTTCACCCAGATCACGATGACGACGCCCTACTGGCAGCTCCTGGCGCTCCACGCGCTGCTGTCGATCGGCCTGGCGGCCACGTTCACCCCGGTCTTCACGCTCGGGCTCGGCGCGGTCCCGCCCGCGCTCTACTCGCACGGCAGCTCGATCCTCAGCACGTTGCAGCAGGTCGCGGCGGCCATCGGCACGGCGATGGTGATCACCGTGATGAGCGCGCGCAGCGCGTCGCTGCGGGAGTCAGGGGTCAGCGACGTGCTCGCCGACCTCGGCGGCATGCAGCTGGCCTTCGTCATCGGCGCGGTGCTGTCGGTGGCCGTGGTGGTCACCGCCCTGCTCCTTCCGGCCAGGGCCGACGCCTCGAAGTAGGCGTCTTGCGCGGTCGCGGCGGCCGGTGTACAACTCGTCATCGTCTACGAGGAAGGTCGCCTGTGACCGCGTTTCGCATTCTCGGTGCTGTTCAGGCCCTTTCCGCGGACGGGCCGGTACACGTCCCGGGAAAGCAGCGGTCGATGCTGGGCGTCCTGCTGCTCTACCCCAACACGCCGGTCTCGCTCGAGCGGCTGATCGACTGCCTGTGGGAAGATCCGCCCGCCTCGGCGGTGTCCAACATCCACAGCTACGTCACCCGCCTGCGCCGTACGGTCGCCCCCAGCCTCGTCACCCAGGACCACCACTATCTCCTCGCCCTCGACCGCGACCAGCTCGACCTGTTCCTCTTCGAGGACACGCTGAGCGAGGCCCGCCACCACGCCGAGGCAGGCGACTTGGCGAAGGCCCATGAGGCGTACCGGTCGGCGCTGGCGCTGTGGCGCGGCAGGCCGGCCGAGGACGCGCAGCTCACCGCGAGCGTGCTGCCGCGCGTCGCCGACCTGGAGGAGCTGGCGCTGTCCGCCCGCTGCGACTGGACGGACCTCCGCCTGCGTCTCGGCCTGCACGAGGAGCTGATCGGCGAGCTGCGCGCGCTGGCCGAGGCCAATTCGATCAACGAGCGCGTCTGGCGGCAGCTCATCCTCGCGCTGCACCGGTCGGGCCGGCGGGCGGAGGCGCTGGAGATGTACGGCCGGGTCCGCGCCGTCCTCGGGGCGGAGCTGGGCGTCGAGCCAGGCCACGAGCTGCAGGACCTGCACGCCGCGATCCTGGGCAACGACGAGACCCTCACCCCGCCCGTACGCGAGAGCGCTCGCCGCATCGTCCCCCGCCAGCTCCCGCCAGCGCTGGGCCGCCTGGTGGGCCGGCGGGCGGAGCTGGCCAGGCTGGACGAGACGCCGCACGCGATGCTGACCCTGGTGGTCGGGGGCGCGGGAGTGGGCAAGACCACGCTGGCCGTCCACTGGGCCCACCGCGTCGCCGAGCGCTTCCCCGACGGCCAGCTCTTCCTCGACGCCCGCGGCTTCGACCGGGCGCCGCCGATGAGCGCGGCCGAGGCGCTGCCCCGGCTGATCCAGGCGCTCGGCTGGCCGGCGAAGGACATCCCCGTCGATCTGGAGGCACAGATCGGCCTCTACCGGTCGATCCTGGCCGAGCAGCGCGTCCTCGTGGTGCTGGACAACGCCGCCGACCCCGACCTGATCAGAGCGCTGATCCCGCCGGGCAGCGGCTCCCGGATGCTCGTCACCAGCCGCGACCGGCTGAGCGGCCTGGTGGCGCTGGAGTCGGCGGCGTCGGTCACGCTGGACGTGCTCGACCAGGACGCGGCGCTCGACCTGCTCGCCGACGCCGTGGGGAAGGACCGCATCGAGCGGGAGCCGCAGGTCGCGGCCCGGCTGGCCGAGCTGTGCGCGCGGCTGCCGCTGGCGCTGCGGGTGGCGGGCGCGAAGGTGGCGGCGAGCCCGCACCGCGCGCTCGCCGACTACGTGGCCGAGCTGGACGAGCGGAACCTGCTGTCCAAGCTGGAGGTGCCGGGCGACCAGCGTACGGCGGTGCGCGGCGCGGTCGGCCGCTCCCACGAGACGCTGACCCCGGCGGGCCGGCGGCTGTTCCGGCTGGTCGGCCTGCTGCCCAACACCGGCGTCACGGTGCCCGGCGCGGCCGCGCTGTCCTGCCTCCCGGCGGGCGAGACGGCCGGGCTGCTCGACGACCTCGCGCGGGTCCACCTGATGAACGCCGGGCCAGGCCGCTACACCTGCCACGACCTGCTGGTCACGTACGCGGCGGAGCAGGCGCTCGCGGACGACCCGCCCGAGGAGCGCGAGCTGGCGGTCACCCGCTACTTCGACTTCTATCTGCGCACGATCGTCGCGGCCGGCGAGCACGTGGACGTCCGCGTGGTCGGGCCGGCGCCGGGCGGCCCTGACACGGGGGTGACGCCGCTGACGTTCGCCGACCGGGCGGAGGCGGAGAGCTGGCTGGAGCGGGAGTGGGACATCGTGGCCGCGCTGGTCGCCCGCGCCGCCGAGCGCGGCCCGTACGCGATGGCCTGGCGGCTGGCCGACGCGCTGCGCGACGTGCTGCCCTGGCGGCGGCCGGTCGCCGAGTGCCTGCGCATCGCCGAGCTGGGGCTGAAGGCCGCCCGCGCCGACCACGACGACCTCGGGCAGGGCGCGATGCTGATGTCGATCGGCTACGTGCGCTGGCGCATCACCGACCTCGACGCCGCCATCGACGCCTACCGCCAGGCGCTGCCCCTCCTGCGCCGGGCCGGCTGGCTCGCGGGCGAGGCGGCCGTGCTGCGGGCCGGCGGGGTGGCGCTCGCGCAGGCGGGCGACGCGGAGCAGGCCGCCGATCAGTTCCGCCGGGCCCTCGCGATCGACCGCGAGCTGGGCAACCGGGCGGGCGAGACGTCCAGCCTCGGCAACCTGGCCTCGCTCACCCTCGACCTGGGCCTCCTGCGCGAGGCGGAGCAGCGCAACCTGGAGGCGCTGGCCGCGGCCGCCGAGGTCGGCAAGCGCCAGCTCGAAGCCGTCCTGCTGACCAACCTGGGCGTGGTGCGGCGGGAGCTGGGCCGGCTGGCGGACGCCCAGGCCACGCTCGACCAGGCGCTGGCGGCCGGGCGCGAGATCGGGTCACCGTACGTCGAGGCCATGGCGCTGGAGTCGATCGGCTGCGTCCACCGCGACGCCGGCCGTTACGACGACGCGCTGCGGGCCCACGAGCAGGCCGCGGCCGTGGCGAGGAGCGCTGAGAACACCGAGGTCGAGGTACGCGCGCTGGTCGGGCACGCGCTCGTGCACCTGCGCCGCGGCGACCTCACCGAGGCAGGCGAGCGCCTCGCCGCCGCCGAGTCGTCGGCCGGGCGCACCGGCCACCGGTCGAACCAGGTGGAGCTGCTGCTGATCCGCTCGGAGCTGGCCCGCGCCCAGGGGCGGCCCGCCGAGGCGCTGGCCCGCGCAGAGCAGGCACGCCAGCTGGCGGAGCGTGGCTATGGCCTGGCGCTGGGCAGGGCGCTCGCCGCCGTCGCCGCCGCCCAGCTCGACCTGGGCGAGCCGGCCGCCTGCGAGGAGAGCTGCGGCGCGGCGCTCGATGTCTTCCGCAGGACCGGGCAGCGGCTCGCCCGCGCCAGGACGCTGATCCTGCTGGGCCACGCCAGGCAGGCCATGGGGCAGGCGGATGCGGCCAGGAAGACGTGGCGGCGGGCGCACGCGGTCGTCAGCGCGGCGGGGGCGCAGGAGCGCGTGCTGACCGCCGCGCTGGTCACATCTGCTTGACGAACGGTGTGCCCTCGTAACCGGCGCGGCGGGCGGCACGCAGCGCCGTACCCGGTGTCGGGCCGTGCGCGATCACCGCGTCGCCGTCGACGGCCACCCAGGTGCCGGACGGCGTCTCGGCCGTCTGCGCGGCGCGCAGCGCGCCGGTCAGCCGCTCGACGCGGCCGGAGGTGTCCAGCCCCGAGGCGGGGACGCCGAGCCACGCGTACGTACGCCGCTCGGCCCCGCGAAGCAGGCGCCACAGCACGTACTGGATGAGGATCGCGGGACCGAGCACGGTCAGGAACGCCATCCCCGAGCGCAGCACCCCGGTCGCGAACCCGATCTCGACCAGCACGATCAGGCCGATGCCCGCGACCGCGCCGATCCAGGCGGCCACCCTGCCGTACGCCTTCGCCGCCACCATCGGCCACAGCGCGAGCATCAGGCAGTCGCCGAGGCCCGCCGCCACCGGCGCCGTCCCGCCCGTCACCGCCAGGAGCGGCGCGAACGGCTGGCCCACCACCTGGGCGAGGAACCGGTCGGTCAGGTCGCCGAGCCCGGTCGCGAACAGGTCGTACACCGCCAGCACGGTCGCGAACGCCGCCACGTGACCCGCCGACATGCCGGTCTGCGCCCACAGGCTGGTCACGCCGATCACGGAGATCGCGATGAGCAGCGCGTTGAACGCCAGCACCATGCCGTCGAGCCCGGCGACCGCGGCCGCCACCGTGGCGGCGACCAGCAGCAGCGAGGCGAGCGTGGCCCGCCGGCCGCCGATCACCGGCGCCAGCGTCATCTGGACGCTGGCCAGGAAGAGCACGCCGAACACGGCGGAGACCGCGGGGCCGGGCAGCGCCAGGTAACCGACGGGCATCACCACCACCAGGCAGCTCATGATGAGCACGTCGGAGGTGGTCGAGTAGCCGATCGGCGGGCGCGGCAGCGAGTGGCGCCGCACGTAGCCGAGTGCGCCCAGCACGATCGCGGCGATGACGACGTCGAGCAGGGCGAGGTTCGGCAAGGTGATCATCGGGGGTCTCCGGAGGGCGATGACTCGAAGCTGTGCTCGTACAGGTCGGCGCGCACCCGGCATGGCTCGGGCAGCTCGTCGGCGGTGTCCACGAGCACGATCTCGGCGACGGGGAGCGCGCGTTCCGTCGCCAGCTCCTCGATGCGGCCCAGCGTGCCGCCCCGGCGTGGGGCGACGACATGCAGGTCGGGCTTCTTCGGGTCGCCGGTCAGCGCGTACCTGGTCGGCAGCGGGACCTCGCGCACCGCCTGCAGCACCTCCAGGATGTCGCGGTCGGTCGGGCCGCCGCCGTAGTGGGAGGCCCGCCCGACGATCCTGGACGTGGCGGGGAGCGCGGCCAGCTCGCAGCCGTACGGCTCGTCGGGCAGGCGGCGTACGAGGTCGCCCGTCCGGTAGCGGACCAGCAGCGTCGTCTCGCGGTAAGGGGTGTACGGGGTGGCGACCAGCTCGCCGACCTCGCCGGCGGCGACCGGGGTGTCGGCGTCCACGTCGAGTATCTCGAAGTGGGCCTGCTCGACGGCCAGATGCAGGTGCTGCTTGGAGCACACCATGCCGGTGGTGGGGACCAGCTCCGTCATGCCGTACACGTCGGACACCGGCACGCCGAACGTCTCGCGTACACGCTCGCGCAGCGCGTCGGTGAGGATCTCCGCGCCGGTCATCACCCGGCGCAGCCCGAAGTCCTTCGCCTGCCAGCCGTCCCGCTCGGCCCGCTGCACGAGCGCACCCAGGTAGGAGGGGACGGTGTAGAGGTCGCTGACGTACGGCAGCTTGCCCGGCAGGTGCAGCGGCGCGGCCAGCCGGTCGAGCGCGATGCCCGGATCGACCAGCCCCTGCGCGATGAAGCCGGCGCCCACCATGGTCAGCGCCCGCTGCGCCGTGACCAGCCCGACGGTCGCGCGCGAGCTGATGCACGACAGCCCGACGTGGTGCTCGCGCGTGTCGCCCACCATCAGGTACGAGATCGCCGACAGCACCGCCGCCAGCTCCAGCTCGTAGCGCGAGAACCAGATGATGGCCGGCGTGCCCGTGGTGCCGGTGGTCTGCGCCATCAGGACCGGCTCGCTCACGTCCGACACGAACGCGGGGCCGGCGCCGCGCAGGGCCGACTTGGGGGTGGTGGCCACCTGGGAGAGCTGGTCGAGCCCGATCCCGGCCGGATCGAGGCCGTGCTGCTCGAACCAGAGCCGGTAGTACGCGGTGTGCCCGGCCGCCCGCCTGATCGCCTGCCGCAGCCGGCGGTCCGCCATCGAGCGCCTGATCTCCGGATCGTCGACGCCGCCGCCGGGCAGCAGGTCGTTCGGGCCCTCACCAGGCTCGCCCAGCTCGGCCAGCATCCCGCGGAGGTCGGTCACCAGCTTCCCCAGGGCGTCCACGTCGAATTTCCCGCCGCGGAGCACGGTGGCGGCGTGACGAAGCTGTCGAGCGGCTGTGGCGAGCAAGGACACCTCACTTCATCGGAACGGAGCGACCCCGGCCGGCCGGCCCCCCGGAGGGACCGGCCGGCTCAGTTCCCTCAGGTGGCGGGGATCTGGAACAGCGCGGTCGTCAGGGTGCTGAGCGCGTACCTGGCGTAGCGCATGCTCATCTTGACCACAGGGTTCTCCCTTCGGATGCCTGCCGCGGAAGCCCGCGGCGAGGCGCGTGAGTGATCTCCTCACCGCAACGATCGCCCCCGCCTCCACAAACCCTGCACATGATCACCACACGATCACGGTGGTGTGCGCACGAGGCAGGGCGCGATCATGCTCGGCTTCGTGTCCGGGTGCGCCGTGATCGTGCTGGGCGGCGCGCTCGTGCTGGTGCGGTGGGCCGGTTGCGACCCGGGCTCGGCCGTGTGGGTCAGGCGCGCCCGACGATCTGGTGGTCGGGGCTGACGAGGGCGACCACGCGGTCCTCGTCGCGTGAGTACGGCTGCCCGATGTACTTCTGGGCGATCCCGTCGATGATGTCCCAGGCCGCGTCGCCGTCGAGCCACTCGACGACCCTGCCGCGCACGATGACCGGCTCGAACGGGTTGTCGGCCGGCGTCATGGACACCGCCACCCGGGGGTCGTCCCGCAGGTTGCGGGCCTTGCGCGACCGCGGCCCGGTGAGGAAGGCGACGTGGTCGCCGTGGGTGCCGATCCAGATCGGGACGTTGTGGGGCGAGCCGTCGGGCAGGACGGTGGCGAGGTGGGCGATCGGGGTGCCGTCGAGGACGCGGCGTACGGCGGGGCTCAGCATGGTCCGCTCCTGCGTTTTGGGTTCCTTGAAGAGACTCCACGACCATAACACCGTGAGTCTCTTGAGGGAACCCCAAAGGGTCAGGCGCGTCTTCTCGCGCGGTAGGCGCTGGCCTTGGCGCGGTTCTGGCAGGACAGGTCGCAGAAGCGGCGGGAGGCGTTCCTCGTGGTGTCGTAGAAGACCAGGGAGCATCGTTCCGCCTGGCAGGCGCCGAGGCGGGCGGACTGGCCGACGCCGATCACCATGGCGAGGGCGGTGCCCATGTCGGCCGCCCAGGCGTCCACGGGGTCGGCGTCGGGGCGGTGGAAGGACAGGCCGAGCGGGTTCGCGGGGCTGCCGTGCAGGTTGGGGACGGCGTGGTGGCGTACGAGGAGGTCGTTGAGGCCGGCCGCCGCGTCCAGGAGGCGGTCGCCGGCGGCGAACAGCGGGCGCAGGCGGGCGGCGATCCCGGCCAGGCGGTCGGCGTCGGCCGGGGTGAGGACGCTCGCGGGCGGGTGGACCGTCAGGCGCTCCTGTGCGGCGACGACCGCCGCGAGGCGGTCGGCTCCCGGCGGAGGTGGCGTGACGCCGCGGCCGTGCGCGTGCGGCGTGGCCAGGGAGTTGATCAGCTGGACGGCCAGCTCGACCCTGCTCCCGACATAACTGTCTATTTCGGCTTGACCAGTGATTCGCCACGCTTCTACCATCACTGGCATAGCTTATCTAGACAGTGAGGATCCTTCGTGACCTTCGACCAGCTCGCCCGGCAGATGTGGCACCAGATCGAGCCGGTGCACGCGCCGCTCTACTTCAGCAAGGAGGCGTTCGAGGAGGCCGCCGCCCTCGGTTACGCCGTCGAGCCGCGCTGGCCGAGCTACTTCGCCTGGCGTACGGCGGTGCTCGGCGCCGCGGGGCGTGGCCTGGTCGCGGCCACCTACTACAGCTTCAGCCCGGCCATGATCGCCGAATACGTCCCGGCGATCTGGGAGACGGCCTCCCCCGAGCAGGTGCTCGAAGCCCGGCTGCGGGCCGTGGACCGGACCATCCGGGCCCTCGTGGACGACGTGAAGCCGCTGGCGGAGGCGGCGGAGCTGGCGGTCAGGGCGGCGGAGAACGCCGACGTCGCGCACCGGCCGATGGCCGCCGCCAACCTGGCGCTGCCCTGGCCCGACGAGCCGCACGTACGGTTGTGGCAGGCGTACACGGTGCTGCGCGAGCACCGCGGCGACGGGCATCTGACGGCGTTGCAGGCCGCGGGGCTCGACGGGTGCGAGGCGCTGGTGTCGTTCGCCGCCGTCGGGGCCGCGCCGGTCGCCAACTTCGCCGGACGCGGGTGGAGCGAGGAGGAGTGGGGCGCCGCCCGTGAGCGGCTGGCCGCCAGAGGGCTCGTGGACGCCGACGGCATGGCCACCCCGGAGGGCCGCGCCCTGCGCAACCGGGTCGAACGCCACACCGACCAGCTCGCCGCCGGGCCCTGGAAGGCGCTCGGTGAGGAGCGTGCCGCGCTGCTCGCGCAGCTGAACCTGCCGCTGCTCGGCGCGGTGTTCGAGTCGGGCATCCTGCCCTCCCAGACCACGCTCGGCATCGGCAAGATCACCGTCACCTGACGTCCCACGTACAAAAAAGGCGGGCCCGCCACCTGGAAGGTGGCGGGCCCGTGAGATCTGGCGATCAGGACAGGTCGAACCGGTCGAGGTTCATGACCTTGTCCCAGGCGGCCACGAAGTCCTTGACGAACTTCTCCTTGGCGTCGTCGCAGGCGTACACCTCGGCGACCGCCCGCAGCTCCGAGTTGGAGCCGAAGACCAGGTCGGCGCGGGTGCCGGTCCACTTGACCTCGCCGGTGGCGGCGTCGCGGCCCTCGAAGGTGCTGCTGTCGCCGGACGTCGCCGTCCAGGTGGTGCCCAGGTCGAGCAGGTTGACGAAGAAGTCGTTCGTCAGCGTGCCGGGCGTCGTGGTCAGGACGCCGTGCTGGGACTGCTGGTGGTTGGCGCCGAGCACGCGCAGGCCGCCGACCAGGACGGTCATCTCGGGCGCGCTGAGCGTCAGCAGGTTGGCGCGGTCGATGAGCAGGTATTCGGCCGGCAGCCGGTTGCCCTTGCCCAGGTAGTTGCGGAAGCCGTCGGCCGTCGGCTCGAGCGCGGCGAACGACTCGACGTCCGTCTGCTCCTGCGTGGCGTCCACACGACCGGCACGGAACGGCACCTCGATCTCGAAGCCCGCGTCCTTGGCGGCCTTCTCGACGCCGACGTTGCCGGCCAGCACGATCAGGTCGGCGAGCGAGACCTGCTTGCCGCCGGTCTGCGCGCCGTTGAACGCCTTCTGGACGCCCTCAAGCGCGCCGAGCACGGTCGCGAGCCTGTCGGGGTCGTTGACCTCCCACCCGGCCTGCGGCTGCAGGCGGATGCGGGCGCCGTTGGCGCCGCCGCGCTTGTCGCTGCCACGGAAGGACGAGGCCGACGCCCACGCGGTGGAGACCAGCTCGGAGACCGACAGGCCGGAGGCCAGGATCTGGCTCTTGAGGGTGGCGACGTCACCGGCGTCGATCAGCTCGTACGTCCGCTCGGGCAGCGGGTCCTGCCAGATCAGCGTCTCGCTGGGCACCTCGGGGCCGAGGTAGCGCACGACCGGGCCCATGTCGCGGTGGGTCAGCTTGAACCAGGCCCGCGCGAACGCGTCGGCGAACTCGTCGGGGTGGTCGAGCCAGCGCCGGGTGATCTGCTCGTAGATCGGGTCGACCCGCAGCGACAGGTCGGTGGTGAGCATCGTCGGGGCCACCCGCTTGTTCGGGTCGTGGGCGTCGGGGACGGTGCCCTCGCCGGCGCCGTCCTTCGGCCGCCACTGCCAGGCGCCCGCGGGGCTCTTGAACAGCTCCCACTCGTAGCCGTACAGGGTCTCGAGGAAGCTGTTGTCCCACTGGGTCGGGGTGGGGGTCCAGATGCCCTCGAGGCCGCTGGTGATGGCGTCGCCGCCCTTGCCGGTGCCGTACGAGTTGCGCCAGCCGAGACCCTGCTCCTCCAGCGACGCGGCCTCGGGGTCGGGGCCGACGTGCTCGGCGGGGCCGGCGCCGTGGGTCTTGCCGAACGTGTGACCGCCGGCGATCAGCGCGGCCGTCTCCTCGTCGTTCATCGCCATGCGGCGGAACGTCTCGCGGATGTCGCGGGCGGCGGCCAGCGGGTCGGGGTTGCCGTTGGGGCCCTCGGGGTTGACGTAGATGAGGCCCATCTGGACGGCGCCGAGCGGGTTCTCCAGCTCGCGGTCACCGGTGTAGCGCGCGTCGCCGAGCCACGTGGTCTCGGGGCCCCAGTAGACGTCCTCCTCCGGCTCCCACACGTCCTCGCGGCCGCCGGCGAAGCCGAACGTCTTGAAGCCCATCGACTCCAGCGCCACGTTGCCGGCCAGGATCAGCAGGTCGGCCCAGGACAGGTTCTTGCCGTACTTCTTCTTGACCGGCCACAGCAGGCGGCGGGCCTTGTCGAGGTTGCCGTTGTCGGGCCAGCTGTTGAGCGGGGCGAAGCGCTGCTGTCCTGCGCCGGCGCCGCCGCGGCCGTCACTGATGCGGTAGGTGCCCGCGCTGTGCCAGGCCATCCGGATGATGAGCGGCCCGTAGTGCCCGAAGTCGGCCGGCCACCAGTCCTGGGAGGTGGTCAGCACCTCGGCGATGTCGCGCTTGACGGCCGGCAGGTCGAGGCTCTTGAACGCCTCGGCGTAGTCGAAGTCCTCGCCCATGGGGTTGGCCACGGCCGGGTTCTTCGCCAGGATCTTCAGGTTGAGCCGCTCAGGCCACCACTGACGGTTGCCGCCGCCCTGGGTGGGGTGGAGCGCGCGGTGGGCTACCGGGCAGCCGCCTCCATCCTCTGTCTTCGGGTCTGTGACGATCGCGTCGTGGTTCTCAGACAATGGGAATCCCTCCGGACTATGTGACTCAGGGTGCTCAAGAGCTGCTGGTGGCGGTGGAACAGTCGGGGCACAGGCCCCAGTAGATGACCTCGGCCTCGTCGATGGTGAAGCCGTGGTCGTCGGACGCGTGCAGGCACGGCGCGTGTCCGACGGCGCAGTCGACGTCGGCCACGGCGCCGCAGACGCGGCAGACGACGTGGTGGTGGTTGTCGCCGACCCGGCCCTCGTATCTCGCCGGGCTGCCCGCCGGCTCGATGCGGCGGACGAGGCCCGCGGCCGTGAGGGCGTTGAGCGCCTCGTACACGGCTTGGAGCGAGATGTGGCCGACGCGGTCGCGCACCCCGGAGGCGATGGCCTCGACGTCGAGGTGGTCACCGTCGCGGACGGTCTCGAGCAGCGCGACCCGGGCGGCGGTCACCCGCAGCCCGACGCTGCGTAGCTCCTCGGCGCCGGTCGGCGTCTGGGGTGCGGTCATAGCGCCCAACCTAATCACCTAAACGCGAACGATACAAGATAACGAATGATACAATCTTAGTGTCGTCTCAAGGAACTTTGACCGCTCCTTGGATCAGGAAGGACGGGCAGGCCCTGACCGCCGCGTGTCCGCCCAGCGCGGAAAGGGCGTTGTGTCGCTGCCGTGGGCGGGCAGGGCGGGTTACGCTCCCGCCATGACATGGGATCTTGACGCGCCAGGGGTGCTGCGCCTGCCGTCCGGGCGGCTGGTGCGCGGCAGGGGCCTGCGGCATCCGCTCCCGCCAGGCCCCGAGCCCGCCTTCGCCCTCTACCTGCTGGGCAAGGCCCCGCCGCCCGTCGGCTGGGAGCACCGGTGGGTGCGCTGGCCCGACTTCTGGCTGCCGTCCGACCGCCGGCAGGCCGCCGCCGACCTGCGCGAGGCGTGGGAGCGCGCGGCGTCGGAGCGCGTCGAGGTGGCCTGCGGAGGCGGCCGCGGCCGCACCGGCACCGCCCTCGCCTGCCTCGCCGTCCTCGACGGCGTCCCACCCGCCGATGCGGTCGCCTACGTCCGCACCCACTACGACCGCCACGCCGTGGAGACCCCCTGGCAGCGCCGCTACGTGGCCCGCTTCAACCCCGAGCCGTCACTCGACCGGCCATGAGGCCGGCCCCGGCGCCGAGCCGCGACCGCTCGCCGCAGCAGCAGGCGTCACTCGACCGTCCGTAAGATCTGTTCGATCGAGGCCGCGCGGGAGCGGAGCTCGGCGAGGTCGGCGGCGGTGCGTTGCTGGGCGTCCATGGTCTTCTCGGCGAGCTGCTCATACCGCTGCACCAGCCGGCGCAGCTCCTCCGCCTGGTCGGCCTGGTGCCGGGACTTGCGGGCGTCGAACGTGCCCACGACGACCGTACTGATCAAGAACGTGACCAGAAGGAGCACGCCCAGGTAGAAGATCACCTCGGGCCACGACAGTGTCATCTAGGAGCCCTCCTCGGGGTCCGGCCTGGTGAGGGTCTTGGCCGCCTCGGCCAGCGCCGGCGCGGTCAGGTGCAGGTCGAAGTCGGTGACCTCGTAATACTTCATCGCCTTGCCGTCGTCGGACAGCTCAAGGCTGCCGGTGATCAGCCCGGCGGCCTCCAGCCGGCGCAGGTGCATGTGCAGCAGCGGCCGGCTGACACCGATGACGCGGGCCAGGTGGCTGACGTAGTCGCGCCCGGCGCTCAGCTCGGCGATGATGCGCAGGCGCAGCGGGTTGGCCAGCGCCGCCAGCATCTCCACCAGGGCGTCACCCGTCGGCCCTGCCTCCGTCATAGCTTCCCATCGCGTGTGTACGGCCTTCCACCGGGACCGTAGCACCCCGGCGTCCGGCCAAGAACGACGTCGGGGGCCCGAAGGTGAGCCCCACGGCCAGGCAGATCAGCGGAATGGCGGGGATCACGTACCGGACGTCGAAGGCGGCGAGGAACGGCGGCGAGGCGACCAGCGCGAGCGCGGCGAGCCCTGGCAGCAGCGCGTCCCACCGCCGCCGCAGCGGCGCGGCCACCAGCACGCCGGCCAGGACGAGCGTGAGCAGCGGGAACGGCACGTACCCGAACCGCTGGTACGCCCGCAGCCACCCGGCGAACGGCTCGACCACGCGGGTGGCGGCCGGCCCGGCCTCGTACGCCTCGGCCACGCCCCGCACCGACGAGCTGATGGGCCGCTCGGAGGAGGGCAGCTTGTACGGCGTCTTCTCGTCGACGGAGGTCCGCTCCCAGCGGAACAGCTGCCCGAGGTCGGTCACCACGGCGCCGAGGTACTCGCCCGGCTGGGCGAGGATGGCCGCCCGCGCGAACTCCCCGGCGAGCTTGTTGCGGTTGGCCGTCCCCGGCACCTTCGGCAGCGGCGAGAAGTCCTCCCACAGCCAGTGGGGCGGGTACGGCCGCTCCTCGACCGGCATGTTGGGGCACAGCACCGCCAGCCGCTCGGGCGGCCTGATCACCCCGCAGTCGGCGAAGCTCATGGTGCGCGACCACAGGAAGTTCCCGTCGGCCTCGGTCAGCGCGTACGTCCCCTTCTCGGCTTTCATCCAGACCGCGTACGCACCCAGCGGAAGCGCCCCGGCGACCAGCAGCGCCACCAGCGGACGCCACCCGTAGCGGCGGATCAGCAGGTAGGCGGCGGTCAGGATGAGCAGCGGCAGCCCCACGGTCCTGGTGATGCCGGCCAGGCCGAGCAGCAGCCCGCCGACGGCCGCGGTCGTGGGGGTGACCCGCCAGGTGATCAGCGCGACGGCGCCGGCGACGAGCACGATGAAGACCGCGTCCGCCATGATCATGTGCTCCAGGAGCAGCATGAACTCGTCGTAGAGCAGTGGGGTGACCAGCAGCGTCGCGCCCCAGCCGGGCAGGCCGCGGCGGCGCAGCAGGGCGTACAGGCCGACGGCGAGCCCCAGCACGAGCAGGTGCTGCAGGACGGTGACGAGCGTCAGGCTGTGGGCCGGCCGCAGCAGCGCGAGCAGCAGGGAGTAGCCGGAGGGCCGCGTCGTGCCGGGGGTCAGCTCCTCGCGCAGGAAGGCGAAGGAGTCGCCGTAGAACAGGATGGCCGGCGGGAAGCCCAGGACGGCGAGCGCGCGCAGCCCGATCGCCGGCAACAGGGCGATGACCAGTGCGCGATGGGCCAAGACGGATCCGCTTCCTCGTGAGTCCCGCGACCACACAATAGTGGACATCCCGGTCAGCGCTGGTGGTCGTTATGACCGGCGGAGCCATGGGCGGCGCGTCCGGAAGAACGTCACCAGGAACATCACCTGGATGCCGCCCTCGACCAGGATGAGCAGCGCGGCGTCGATCGCCGCGATCGCGGGCCCGCCGTGCAGGCCGGCCCAGACGGCGGCCAGCGCGTGGACCAGTCCGTTGATGATGATCGGGCCGCCGTAGAAGGCGAAGACCGTCAGCGTGACGGAACCGCCCACGGCGAGGGCGACGGCGTAGATCCGCACGGCCCGCCGCTCGTGCGGGGCCAGCTCGCCGGTGGGGTCGGCGGCCGGCGACGCGGGCTTCCTGAACGGGGCGACCGCGCGGGCGAGCAGGTACCGGACGTAGCGGAGCCCGTCCCCGAACAGGTCCTTGCACCGGAGCACGTCGCGCAGCACGAAGTAGAGGTCGGTGCGCATGTAGATCTGGGCCTGGAGGGGCAGGGACAGCAGCGCGGTCAGGATGAAGGCGCGCAGCAGCGCATCGGCGAAGCCCGGCAGCGGCAGGTACGCCACGGCCAGCAGCATCATGGCGATGAGGAGGAGGTCGGAGGCCATCCCGGCCAGGTACACACGGTAGCGGTGCCTGCGGGGCACTCCCCAGATGGCGGTGACGTCGGTCTGTACGACGAGGTAGTGCAGCCGGGTGCCGAACGCGATGCGTGCGGGAGCGCCGAGCGAACGCGCCGCCAGCAGGTGCATCATCTCGTGCACGCTCGCGAGTACGGAGAAGAAGGCCGTGTTGACCAGCACGGAGAGCCCGGTGTACTCGCTCCAGAAGAAGTCACGGTGGTGAGGGAACAGCTCCGGCCGCACGACGACGGTCAGCGCCGCGGCCGCGACGACGGCGAGCCAGACCAGCCTGACGGGCCTGGCGAAGAGCCACCGTACGTGCCGCTCGGTGACGCCGGGGAAGTGGGCGGCCTTCGGCGCGGTCCCCGGCAGCGGCAGCCCGTCGATCTCGGCCACGAACTCGAGGTCGGCGAGCGACTCCACGAAGTCGGCCACGTCCAGCTCGACGTCGTGCTCGTCGGCGATGACGGCTTCGACGTCGGCGACGGGACGCCCCTCGCCGATCAGCCGGATCACCTCGCCGCACACCGCGGGCAGCTCGACGAACTCGCCGAGGTCCGGGCGGCCGGCCACGATCATCTCCGGGTCGTCGTCGTCGGGACGGACGACGAGCGGATGCAGGCGTACGACGCTGCCCGCGCCGACCTCGGCCGCCGGGACGCTCACCCGGCCCCCGGCCCGCACATCGGGCAGTCGTCGTCGCGCGGGACGTCGATGAAGTACTGGTGGTCCCAGACGGCCATGTTCCAGTGGAAGACCCGGCCGCGGGTCTGCGCCGGCAGGCCGCCGAGCTGGTACAGCACCTCCAGCGCGCAGAGGTGGCCGCTGATGTTGGCGCTGGCCGCGACCACCGCGTTCGGCCGTGACTCGGGCAGCAGCCGCCCCAGCTCCTTCTCCTTGCGGGCCTCCTCCTGCCGGTCCAGGCAGGCCCAGCAGCCGGTCTCGCCGGGCACGAACGAGCCCACGACGACCATCGGCCCGGTGTAGAGGCTCATGAACCACGGGGTGCCGGTCCGCAGGGCGGCCTCGTTGGTCCACGCGACGATCTCGGGGTGGGGCTCGTCGGCGCACAGGACGAACAGGTCGTGGCCGCTCATCAGCTCCACGACGTCGTCGGGGCCGGTCACCTTGGTGTCGCTGCCGGTCACCGCGACCGCGCCGTTCATCGCCCGCAGCCGGGCGACGGCCTGGTCGACCTTGGGCTTGGTCACGTCCGACTCGGCGTACAGGAGCTGGCGGGTCAGGTTCGACTCTTCGACGCGGTCGAAGTCGGCGATTCGCAGCGCGCCGATGCCGCTCGCGACCAGTCCCGCCGCCACGGCCGATCCGGTGCCGCCCACGCCGAGCAGGCTCACCCGGGCTGTCTTGATCCTGGACTGGATCTCGTGCGGTGACGTCCGTGGCGTGGTGTCGATCCAGCTGAAGAAGTGGCGCGCCGATTCGTACCGGGCGAGGTCGCGTTCGGTGAGGTTCGCCGGTACGGGCGCTCCGGCGTCCTCGATGAAGCCGCCCTCGATCAGGCCGTCGATGACCTCGCGCACGCTGTCGTCGTCCACGTCGGGACGGGTTGCGGTGAAGTCGGCGCAGATCTGGTCGACCGTACGGGTGCCGTCCATGAGGGTCACGATCGCGGCGATGCTGCCCTCGTCGTCGTCCTCGATCTCGGAGGCCACCCCGAACTGGGACAGCCCGATGACGATGCGGTTGCCCGGCAGCAGGAACGGCTGGTGCACGTGTTTGACCCTGGGCAGGCGCACGTCGTCACCTTCTCCTTCCAGTCCCTGAAAAGCGGAACCGGCCGGACGAACGCCGACCGGTTCCGGTATGTCAGTAGATCAACCGCTCTGTCCACCGCGGTTGATGGTGGTCTCGATCTTCTCGAGCTTCCTGATCTTGACCTCGAGCTTCTTCTTCTTCATCGACATCTCCTCGCTCTCGATTCCAAGCCGGGGAGACTCCCCGAACGACGACGGGCGAGGGACACGCACACCAACCTGAGTCCCACTCGCCACTCTTGGTGGGCAAGATCTTGACACTTGCGTGATATGGCCGTCAATGCCGTAATTTTTCGTGCTTGTGGTAGCTATTTCCGAATGCCATTCTGAAAATAGGTTCGGAGAGCCGCACGCCGCCGGAGGGGATGCATGACCGTCGCCGACCGTCCCGCCCTCGACAAGGACGCACTCCGCCGCAGATATCGCGAAGAGCGCGACAAACGGCTCAGGCCCGACGGCAACGACCAGTACATCCGCCTGACCGGCCGCTTCGCCCACTACCTCAAAGACCCCTACACCCCCGTCACCGAGCGCCCGCCGAAAACCGACCACGTGACGGTCGCGTTCATCGGCGGCGGCTTCGCCGGGCTGCTCACCGGCGCCCGGCTCAAGGAGGCCGGCGTCACCGACGTGCGCATCGTGGAGAAGGGCGGCGACTTCGGCGGCACGTGGTACTGGAACCGCTACCCGGGCGCGCAGTGCGACACGGCGTCGTACGTCTACATGCCGCTGCTCGAAGAGACCGGCCACATGCCGACCGAGAAGTACGCGCACGCCCCCGAGATCCTGGAGCACTGCCGCCGCATCGGCAAGCACTTCGGCCTGTACGACAACGCCCTCTTCCACACCGAGGTCCTGGACCTGGAGTGGGACGAGGCCCGCTCCCGCTGGCTCATCCGCACCGACCGCGGCGACGCGTTCACCGCCCAGTTCGTCGCCATGGGCATCGGCCCGCTGCACGTCCCCAAGCTGCCCGGCATCCCCGGCATCGACGACTTCGCCGGACATTCCTTCCACACCAGCCGCTGGGACTACGCCTACACCGGCGGCGACCCCTCGGGCGCGCCCCTGGACCGGCTGGGCGACAAGCGGGTGGCGCTCATCGGCACGGGCGCGACGGCCGTCCAGTGCGTGCCGCACCTGGCCAGGTCCTGCCGCGAGCTGTACGTCTTCCAGCGCACGCCCTCCTCCGTCGACGTCCGCGACAACCGGCCCACCGACCCCGACTGGTTCGCCTCGATCGCGACGCCCGGCTGGCAGCAGCGCTGGCTGGAGAACTTCACCGCCAACCAGACCGGCGGCCCGGCCGACGAGGACCTGGTGATGGACGGCTGGACCGACATCGCCCGCCGCTTCCGCGCGAAGATCAGCGCGCTGCCGCCCGGCCAGGTGACGCAGGAGAGCGTGCTGGCCGCGTTCGAGGACGCCGACTTCGAGAAGATGGAGGAGATCAGGGCCCGGGTGGACGCCGTCGTCCGCGACCCGGAGACCGCGCGGCGGCTCAAGGCGTGGTACCGCCAGCTCTGCAAGCGCCCCTGCTTCCACGACGAATACCTCCAGGCGTTCAACCTGCCGGGCACCCACCTGGTCGACACCGACGGCAGGGGCGTCGAGCGGATCACCGAGCGCGGCGTCGTGGCGGCCGGCCGCGAGTACGAGGTGGACTGCGTCATCTACGCCTCCGGCTTCGAGGTCGGCACCGACTACACCCGCCGCGCCGGCTACGACATCAAAGGCCGCGACGGCGTGCGGCTGTCGGAGCGCTGGGCCGACGGCATGCGCACGCTGCACGGCATGCACGTGCACGGCTTCCCCAACGTCTTCATCGTCCAGCCGGCCCAGGGCGCCAACCTCATCTCCAACATCCCGCACAACTTCACCGAGGCGGGCAGGACGATCGCCGCGATCGTCAGGCACGCCGTCGAGCACGGCCACACGCAGGTCGAGGCCACGCGGGAGGCCGAGGACGACTGGATCGAGCTGCTGCTCTCGGGCACGGGACGGCTCATGGGCTCACCCGACTGCACGCCCGGCTACTACAACAACGAGGGCCGCGACCTCGGCCTGAAGTCGTGGCTGAACGTCGGGCACCCGCAGGGCGCGATGGCGTACTTCGCCTACATCGACCGCTGGCGTACCTCTGGTGAGTTCGCCGGCCTGACGTTCAGAAGCTAGACCCTGCACTACTGACCCCACCCCTCACCAGCGGTTACGGTCGCAGCATGCTCAACAGGACCGCGCTGGAAGCCCTCACGCGACGGCCGCTGCCGTTCCTGGCCTCCGCCTGGCCGTGGCGCGGCGCCGCGTACCTGCTGGCCAGCGTGGTGCCCGGGCTCGCGGCGGGGGCCACGGTGGGGGCGACCACGCTCAGCGCCGGCGTGACGCCCTACCTGGCCTTCGTGGCCGGGCCGGCCGCGCTGGCGCTGTGCGTCCTGCCCATCGCCGCCTTCGAACGCCTCCGCCTGCGCCTGGTCGATCGGGTCGAGGTGCCCAAACCGCCCGACCGGCGGAAACGGGAGGTGGGGCTCGCGGTCATGACCGTGCTGGCGCTGTGGTGGATCGACCTCGTCATGCTCGCCTTCACCCTCGGCGGGCCCGTGCTGGTCATCCTCACACCGGTCGTGCAGTCCGACGTCAACGCCGTGGCGGGCACGGCGGGGTCCGTGATGGGGGTGCTGCTGCTGCCGGTGGCCGCGTACACGATCACGGCCTGGAGCGGGGCGCGGGGCGCGATGGTGCGTGCGGTGCTGGCGCCGCAGGACTCCGAGCTGAGCGAGGTGCTGCGGTCGCGGGCCCGGCTGGTGGACGCGTTCGAGATGGAACGCCGCAGGATCGAGCGTGACCTGCACGACGGCGCCCAGCAGCGGCTGGTGGCCCTCTCCATGACGCTGGGCGTGGCCAAGCTGGACCTCGCGGCCGACTCCGAGCTCGGCCGGCTCATCGCGCAGGCCCACGACGAGGCCAAGCGGGCGCTCGCCGAGCTGCGCGAGCTGATCAGGGGCGTGCACTCCCAGGTGCTCACCGACCGGGGGCTCGCGGCGGCGGTGCACGACGTGGCGGGCCGCTCGCCGGTGCCCGTCGCGGTGGACCTCGACCTGCCAGGACGCCTGCCCGCCCCGGTCGAGGTGACCGCCTACTACGTGGTCAGCGAGGCGCTGGCCAACCTCGCCAGGCACAGCGGCGCCACCCGCGGCGCGGTCACCGGCCGGGTGGAGCGCGGCACGCTGGTCGTCGAGGTGCGCGACGACGGCGCGGGCGGCGCCGACCCGGCCAAGGGCACGGGGCTGACCGGCCTGGCCGACCGGCTGGCCGTGGTGGACGGCAGACTGTCGCTGTCGAGCCCGCCGGGCGGCCCGACGCTCGTCCGGACGGAGATCCCGTGCTGATCATCGAGGAGGACCTGTGCGCGTGGTGATCGCCGAGGACGCCGTGCTGCTGCGCGAGGGCATCGCCGGGCTGCTCGACCGGTTCGGCCACACCGTGGCGGCCGCGGTCGGCGACGCGCCCGCCCTGGTCGAGGCCGTGGCCGAGCATCGTCCCGACGCCGTGGTGACCGACGTGCGGATGCCGCCGGGCTTCTCCGACGAGGGCCTGCGGGCGGCCCTGGAGCTGCGCGGCCGCTTCCCCGAGCTGACGGTGCTGGTGCTCAGCCAGTACGTCGAGCAGACGTACGCGGCCGAGCTGCTGGAGTCGGGCGGCGGCGCCGGCATCGGCTACCTGCTCAAGGACCGCATCGGCGACGTACGCGAGTTCGTGGACGCCCTCGACAGGGTGGCCGCCGGCGGCACGGTCGTGGACCCCGAGGTGGTGCGCCAGCTGCTGCGCCGGCGGCGCGACCCGCTGTCCCGGCTCACCCCGCGCGAGCTGGAGGTGCTCGGCCTGATCGCCGAGGGCCGCGCGAACGCCTCGATCGCCGTCGAGCTGCACGTCACGGAGGCGGCCGTGGCCAAGCACATCGCGAACATCTTCGCCAAGCTCGACCTGCCGCCCGCCTCCGACGGGCATCGGCGGGTGCTGGCGGTGCTGGCGTACCTGCGGGGCTGATCGTTCCCCTGGAGGCCCATGTCGTGACTAAGTAGGGTTTGGTGCCATGAACGAGCAGTGGCAGGAGATCGGCGACCGGGTCTACGTACGACGCCACCGGTCGTACGACCTGAACACGGGGCTGATCGTCGGCGACGGGCACTGCCTGGTGCTCGACACCCGCGGCTCCCACCGCGAGGGCGCCGACCTGGCCGAAGCCGTCCGGCGCGTCACCCCCTACCCCTGGACGATCGTCAACACCCACTCCCACTTCGACCACTTCTTCGGCAACGCGATGTTCGGCCCCGCCGCCGAGATCTGGGGCCACACCCGGTGCGCCGAGGAGATCGAGCTCTACGGCGAGCGGCAGCGCGAGGGCATGATCAGGAGCAGGCCCGAGCAGCGCGAGGAGTGGGAAGAGGTCACGATCGTGCCGCCCGACCACACGTTCAGCAGCGCCGCCAGCCTCGACATCGGCGGTCGCATCGTGCACCTGCGGCACTTCGGGCTCGGTCACAGCAGCAACGACATCGTGGCGCAGGTGCCCGACGCCGGCGTGCTGTTCGCCGGTGACCTGGTGGAGGAGGGGGCGCCGCCGGCGTTCAGCGACTCCTACCCGCTCGACTGGCCGGTCACGCTGGCCGCGATGCTGGCCGAGATGCCCGAGCCGGTGATCGTGCCGGGCCACGGCGCCGTCGTGGACCGGGCGTACGCGCAGGCGCAGCAGGAGGAGCTGGCGCTGGTCGCCGAGCTGGCCGAGAAGGCCCACGTGGAGGGGCTGCGCGACTCGATCAGGCTCTTCCCCTACCCCGAGGAGATCTCCCGTCAGGCGGTCGAGCGGGCGTTCATGCAGCTCGACGCCTTCTCAGACGCCTGACCAGCCTTCTGATCAGCGGGGAAGCGCGCCACGAAGCCCGCGTCGTCGTAGACGAGCGTGCCGCCGTGCAGGTGCGCGATGTCCCTGGCGATGGGCAGGCCCAGCCCCGCGCCGCCCGCGTCCCTGGCCCGCGCCGCGTCCAGCCGGGTGAACCGGCCGAACACCGCCTCCCGCTGATCCTCCGGGATGCCGGGCCCGTCGTCGCTCACGACCAGCACCGCGTCACCGTCCTCGGCGGCCACCCGCACCCGTACGGTCGCGCTCGCGTGCCGTACGGCGTTGTCCACCAAGTTCGTCACCAGGCGATCGAGGTGCCCGCTCGACCCCGGCAACACCACGTCAGGCGCGACGTCCAGCTCCACCCGCACGTCGGGCCGCCGCCTGGCCCGCAGCGCCGCCTCGGCCGCCACCTGACCCAGGTCGATCTCGCCGCTGCGCAGCGGCTCGCCCGCGTCCAGCCTGGCCAGCATGAGCAGGTCGGCGGCCAGCGACTGGAGGCGTTCGACGTCGGCCAGCGCCTCGGCGGTCAGCTCGCTCGGCTCGGCCAGCTCCAGCCGGGCCCGCAGGGTCGCGATCGGGCTGCGCAGCTCGTGCGCGGCGTCGGCCACGAACCGCTTGTGCTGCTCCACGGCCGTCTCCAGCCGGTCGAGCGTGCCGTTCACGGTGGTCGCCAGCGCCGCGATCTCGTCCTTCGAACGCGGCACCGGCACCCGCCTGTGCAGGTCGCGGGCCGTGATGTCGGCCACCTTCGCCCTGATCGCGGCCACCGGGCCGAGCGCGCGGCCCACCGACAGCCAGGTCACCCCGGCCACCACGGCCAGCAGGGCAGGCACGCCGGGCAGCAGCGCGCCGTAGACCGTGCGCAGCGCCTGCTCGACGCCCTCCAGCGAGACCCGCGACAGCAGCGTGGCGGGGCCGTCGGCGGTGGCCACCTCGACGGCGGCGACGGCGTACTCGCTCGGCCTGGCCCACTCCGTGGCCGCCGTCCGCCGGGTCAGCAGCATGTCGGGGTCGGCCACCCGCAGCGCCACACCCTCCTGCGGGGCGCTCGCCGGGGCGTCCGCGCGCACGCTCGTCCTGATCGGCTCGATGGGCGTGAACTCCAGCGTCTCCGCGTACGGGGCCGCCGCCGTCGCCTTCCTCGCCGCCTCCGCGTCGGCGCTGCTCACCAGCGTGCCGCGCAGCGACACCACCAGCACCAGGGCCGCCGCGCCCAGGGCGACCGCCACGACGAGCGTGGCCGCCGCCGTCGCCCGTACCCGCACCGAGGAAAATCCAGGCGAGATCCGCCGCCACAGCCTCATGCCGCCTCCAGCCGGTATCCGGCGCCGCGCACGGTCATCAACGTCGTCTTCCCGAACGGCAGGTCGATCTTGCGGCGCAGCGCGCTGATGTAGACCTCCACGATGTTCGGGTCGCCGTCGTAGCTGAAGTCCCACGCCTGGGCCAGCAGCTCGCTCTTGGAGACCACCTCGCCGGCCCGCCGGGCGAGCGCGTGCAGCACGGCGAACTCCTTGGGCGTCAGCGCGATCTCCGCCTCGCCCCTGCGGCAGCGCAGCCCGGCCGGGTCGATGACGAGGTCGCCGACGGTGAGGGAGACCGGCCGCTCCCGCCCGCCCCGCCGCACCAGCGCGCGCAGCCGGGCCAGGAGCACCACGTACGAGAAGGGCTTGGCCAGGTAGTCGTCGGCCCCGTTGTCCAGCGCCTCGGCCTCGTCGTAGACGCCGTCCTTGGCGGTGAGCATCATGATCGGCGTCCAGTCGCCGGCCTCGCGCAGCCGGGAGCACACGGCGTAGCCGTTCATCCTGGGCAGCATCACGTCGAGGACGATCACGTCGTACGCGTTCTCGGTGGCCAGCCACAGCCCGTCGCGCCCGTCGTGGGCGACGTCGACCGCGAAGCCCTCGCCGGACAGCCCGCCCTTGATCAGGTCGGCCAGCCGCTCCTCGTCCTCCACCAATAAGACTCGCACGCCACCCAGCCTGCCTCAGCGCACCTAAAGCGAAGCTGAAGATCGTTTCGGCTGCCTTCAGGATCACTTCAGGTGCGCGGGGCCAGTCTCGGAGCCGTCCGACCGATTCCGATCAAGGAGATTCCATGTTCAAGCGACGTCTCGCGGTGCTGGGCGCGGCGGCCGTGCTGGCCGTCACCGGCCTGGGCGGCTCCGCGCTGGCCGACGGCGCCGACCCGGCCGACGCGGTCCGCTCGTCCGCGCCAGGCGTGAAGGTGACCTGCACGACCGCGGACGGCAAGGTCGTCGAGCTGGCCAGGGCGATGCCGGCCAGTGAGATCGGCAGCCACGAGGCTGCGGAGGCGCCGCCGTTCGGGCGGGCCGAGGCGCTCAAGGAAGGGGTCCCCGCCGAGGTCGCCGATACGGTGGAGTTCCTGCCCGTACGGGTCGCGGCGCTCGCGGAAGGCTCCGCGGAGGCCCCCGCCGGGACTCCGGCCGAGGCCATCACGATCACCTGTAAGCGCGCCGACCGTTGACGCGCTCCCCGGCCTGAAGAAGGCCGGGGATTCAGCCCGTGCCGCGTGTGCGGCACCTCTGTGGCTTCCTGTTTCACCGGGTCCTGCCCTCCGCTAGGCGGCGGGTCTTACGGTCCCTCCGCAGGCGTTCAGCCTCTCCGCCCGTCCGGCGGCGAGGATGTTCTCGGCGGCGTTGACGTCCCGGTCGTGAACCGCCCCGCACGGGCAGGCCCACGACCGGACGTTCAGCGGCATCGACTCGGCGACCGCGCCGCAGGCCGAGCACCGTTTGCCGCTGGGAAACCAGCGGTCGATCTTCACCAGGCTCCGGCCGTACCGGGCGGCCTTGTACTCCAGCATGGTCACGAACGCCGACCATCCGGCGTCGTGCACGGACTTGGCCAGCCGGGTGCGGGCCAGGCCCTTCACCGGCAGCTCCTCCACCATCACCGCTTTCCGGCTCACCCGGTGAACGACGGGTGCGGCCCCAGCGCCCAATACTCGAACAGGCCGTGGCCCACCAGCCCGTCGTACTCGAAGCGCCCGACGGCGTCCACCATCCCCCACATCTTGGGGGCGTCGTCGGGCAGCCGGTACGTCACCCCCTGCACGACCGGCCCTGGCCCCTGGTACATGCCGTGCCGCCAGTCCTGCTCCAGCCCGTAACCGGTGCCGACCATGAGGTGCACCGGCAGCAGCGGCGTGCAGCGCACGTCGAACGGCTTGCCCCCGGGCGGCGCGAACGTGATCACGGCCTCGACGACGTCGCGGGTGCCGGGGGCGTAGACCGGGCGGTACTCCGGCCTGCCGAGGTATTCCTCCTCGCGGCCGTCGGACCACACGCGTACGGCCTCCTCCAGCACCCGGCGGCCCCGCTCGTCCTCCTGCACGATGCAGAGCACGGCGTGGTCGTCGAACTGCATCGGCGCGTAGAGCCAGTAGAACGTCCCGGGTCCGGTGGCCTGGATGCCGGGCGGTTCCGGCTCGCCGACGGGCCTGACGCCCCAGCTGCGGTCCCTGGTGCCCGTCCAGCGGTCGGGGGTGACCTCGATCTCCCGCTCGCCGACCGTGATGCTTCCCGTCCACCGGCCGGTCTGCGCCATGCGCATCGAGTCGAAGACCACCCGCTCCTGGCGGCGCAGGAAGTGGCGGGGTTCGAGGGTGGCCGGGATCGTCCCCTCCCAGTGCAGGTCGAAGGAGAGGCCGTGCTCGTTCGGCTCCAGCACCACCCTGAGCCGCTTGAGCCCCTCGACGACCTCCACCCGGAAGGGGCCGATCCGCGTGTCCATCCGGTCGGCGCCCAGCTCGCGCGAGGCCCGCACGACGCGGTGCAGGTCCTGGGTGCGGACGCAGGCGAAGGCGTCGGTGACGCCGAGGTTGGGGTACTGGCCGAGGCCGACGATCAGCATGAGCTCGTCGGAGGCGGCGTGGCAGTTGAAGTAGTAGCGGTCGTAGAAGTTGCGGTCGCCGGTGGTCACGTGCCGCATGACCTGGGCCGCCTGGTGGACGGGGTGGTCGTCGAGGGGTGACAGCGTCATGCCGGGGTTGTAACAAGCGCTTGGTCGTACGTCAACCAGCCCCCCGCACGCGAAGCGCGCCCCCGTCACGTGACGGAGGCGCGCTTCTCAGGACGGGCGAACTCACGACATCTTGTGCTCGTCCGACTTGCTGGACACCTTGGCCGCCATCTGGTCAGCGGACTCCGCAGTCCTGTCCGCCTTCTCATTGACCCAACGTGAGGCATCGGAGGCGGAGTCCTTCATGTGCTCGGTCCACTGCTGTGCGTTGCGGCGGTAGAACATGTAGCCGATCGTCCCCACCGCGAGGCCGGTCAGCAGCACGAGCGTCGGCCAGCGCCGCGATCGTGTCGGTTTGGGATCGATTCGCCGGGCTGCCGCGGTCAGCATCGAGCTGACCTTGGGAGCGACCTGCTCCTCGAACCCGTGCGCCGCGGACTCCAGCCGCGGCGCCGCCCAGTAGCGGGCGTCTTCGATACGTTGCGCCGCGACCACCTTGGCCTGGTCGGCCATGGGTGCGAGACGCTGGCCGGTCTGAGCGGCCCGGGTCTTCACTTGACCCATCCACGTGGCGGGCACTTCTATGACCACGCGGCGTTTCTTCAGTGTCAGGGACACGACAACCTCCCCTGTCGTTGGGGCCCCGAGCCTGACCTTCCCTGGACAAGGCGGCTCAATCATGGCCGTCCGTGGGAGGATGGCTCGGTAGGCCGAAAGGCCATAGTCCTCAAAACACCACAATTCCAACCCTGTGCATAGAGGGGGGCAGCTGTCTCGTGGCTGAGAAGCTGATCGCTAACCTGCAGACCAATCACGGCAATATCAAGGTGGAACTCTTCCCCACCAAGGCGCCGAAAACCGTACGCAACTTCGTGGAACTGGCCGAAGGCGCCCGTCCCTGGACCCACCCGGGCACCGGCGAGAAGAGCACCGCGCGCTACTACGACGGCACCATCTTCCACCGGGTGATCTCCGGCTTCATGATCCAGGGCGGCGACCCGCTCGGCCAGGGCATCGGCGGCCCCGGCTACGAGTTCGACGACGAGATCCACCCCGAGCTGCGCTTCGACCGCCCCTACCTGCTGGCCATGGCCAACGCCGGCATCCGCATGGGCAAGGGCACCAACGGCTCGCAGTTCTTCATCACGGTCGGGCCGACCCCGCACCTCAACGGCAAGCACACCATCTTCGGTGAGGTCGTCGAGGGCCAGGAGGTCGTCGACGCGATCTCCAAGACCCGCACCGACGGCCGCGACCGCCCGGTCGAGGACGTCGTCGTGCAGTCGGTCACCATCGACCGCGTCCAGGCCTGACGCGATCCGCCCGTCCCCAGCCTCCGGCCGGGGAAGGCAGCTTGCGAGCCTGCGCAGCCGGAGTGCCGTTCCCACGGTCGCTCCGGCCGCGCAGGGCAGCGGGACGTGCCGATCCGCGACGGGCGCGTCGCCCCCGCAGGACGGCAGGTTCGCGGGCTCACGCGGCATACCCCCGCAAGCCTTAGGCTTCGGTCATGACCAGCCAGCCGCCGAGCCAGCCCCCACAGCCCGAGCAGCCCGCTGAGGCCGTGCCCACGTGCTACCGGCACCCCGACAGGGAGACGTGGGTGCGCTGTCAGCGTTGTGAGCGCCCCATCTGCCCCGACTGCATGCGCGACGCCGCGGTCGGCTTCCAGTGCCCCGAGTGCGTCGCCGAGGGCAACAAGGCCATCCGCCAGGCCAAGTCCACGTTCGGCGGCGGCCTGGTGCGCACCCCGATCGTCACCTACGCCATCCTGGGGCTCATCGTCCTGGTCTTCGGCGCCCAGCTGCTCGTGGGCGACGTCGTCACCGCCGCGCTGGCGATGTGGCCCCCCGGCGTCGCCGTGCTCGGCGAGTACTACCGCCTGATCACCGCGGCGTTCCTGCACCAGGACTTCATCCACATCCTGTTCAACGGCTGGGCGATCTGGGTCATCGGCCCCTACCTGGAGCGCGCCTTCGGCCACGCCCGCTTCATCGCCCTCTTCCTGCTCAGCGCCCTGGGCGGCTCGGTGCTCGGCTTCTGGGTCGACCCGCTCAACACCTTCACGCTGGGCGCGTCGGGCGCGGTGTTCGGCATGTTCGGCGCGGTCTTCGTGGTCGGCCGCCGGCTCAACCTCGACGTACGCGGCATCGCCGTGATCATCGCGCTCAACCTGGCCATCACGTTCGTGCTGCCGGCGTTCTCAGGCCTGCGCATCAGCTGGACCGGTCACGTCGGCGGCCTCGTCACCGGCACGCTCCTGGCCCTGGCGCTGGCCTACGCGCCGAAGGCCAACAGGACGCTGGTGCAGTGGCTGGCGATCGCTGGAGCGCTGGTGCTCCTCGTGGCGCTCGTGCTGGTACGCGTCCCAGCGATAGCAAGCATGGTCGGCTGAGCTTCCCCAGGCTGTGGAAAAGACTGTGGAAAGAACTAACGCCAGCGGGTGGAAAGAACCACACCGAAGATGATGAAAACAAACCCGATCAGCAGGTTCCAGTTCTGGAGGTCGCTGAAGAAGGGAGCCTGCGGAGCGACGTAGTAGACGGCGATCCACAGGATTCCGATGATCCACGCGGCGACCATCGTGGGAGCCAGCCAGCGGGGGCTGACCTTGACCTGCTGTGACCTCTGCGGCGGGGTGTAGACCGCCTTCTTGCGAGCCTTCGACTTGGGCACTGGGTAACTCCTGCTGAGGGCCTGGGCTTCCGGATCATCCGCAGGCTCTTCGGTAAGGGTAATTGAAGTGAGGCCCAGGATAGTCGCCACGCGCGTCGCATGGCGATCCCCGGGCCCCGCATCGTCGCCGAATACCCTGATCGCATGCGGGCCGTGTTCCGGGCCCTCGGGGAGACCAGCATCACCGCGGGCCTGATCCTCATGCTGTTCTGCGCCTACCTGCTCTGGGGCACCGGCGCGTACACGCAGCGGCAGCAGCTGCTGCTCCAGCGCGAGCTGGCGGCCGAGAAGAGCCGCACGGCCCCGCCGGAGCCGAAGGCCGGGCAGGCGTTCGCGCTGCTGCGCATCCCGCGGCTGGGCCGCGACTACCGGTACGCGATCGTCGAGGGCGTCGGCGCCGACCAGCTCAAGAAGGGCCCAGGCCACTACCCCGACAGCGCCATGCCGGGCGAGGTGGGCAACTTCGTGCTCTCGGGCCACCGCACCACGTACGCGGCCCCGTTCAACGAGATCGACGAGCTCGAACGCGACGACGAGATCATCGTGGAGACCCGCGAGGCCCGCCACACCTACCGCGTCACCTCCCAGGACGTCGTGCGGCCCGACGAGGTCGAGGTGCTGGCCCCGGTGCCCGGCAAGCCCGACATCCGGCCCATCCGCGCCTTCATCACGCTGTCCACCTGCCACCCCGAGTACTCCGCCGCCGAACGGCTCATCGTCTACGGCGTCCTGAAGCACAGCGAACCGCGCGAGGAGTGACATGTACGCCTGGCTCTGGCGCAAGCTGCCCGGCGGCCCGCCCGCCCGGCTGCTGACGGCCGCCGTCCTGGTGCTCGCCGCGGTGGCCCTACTCTGGTACGTCGTGTTCCCGCTGATGGAGCCGGCGGTGACACTCGATGAGGTGACGGTGAGGAAATGAGCCGTGTGCTGGTCGTGGACAACCACGACAGCTTCGTGCACACCATCGTGCAATACCTGCGCGAGCTGGGCGCCGAGTGCGACGTCCGGCCCCGCGACGACGTCCGGGCGCACGACGCCGACGGCTTCGACGGCGTGGTCGTCAGCCCGGGCCCCGGCACGCCCGAGGCGGCCGGTGTGAGCGTCCCGCTGGTCCGCCACGCGGCGGAGACCGGCCGGCCGCTGCTCGGCGTCTGCCTCGGCCACCAGGCCATCGCGGTCGCCTTCGGCGCCACCGTGACGCGCGCTCCCGAGCTGTTCCACGGCAGGACCAGCGACATCAGCCACGACGGCAGGGGCGTGTTCGAGAGCCTGCCGTCGCCCGTGCGCATGACCCGCTACCACTCGCTGGCCGTGCTGCCCGAGACCGTGCCCGCCGTGCTCGACGTGACGGCCCGCACCGCCGACGGGGTCGTCATGGGGCTGCGGCACCGCGAGCTGCCCATCGAGGGCATCCAGTTCCACCCGGAATCGGTGCTGTCCGAGCACGGTCATCGGTTGCTGGGGAATTGGCTGCAAAAAATGGTGTAACAAACGTCTCGCGTAGAGCGACGTACCAGTGAGCGTCCCCGCCGTTGCCCCCGAGCGGCGGGGGCGTTCTCATGTCCGGCCCCGCTCGCCGCGGGGCCTTCTCATGCGCGCGGCCTCTCACGGACCTCAGCAGCCCGGCAGCGCGAAAGCCGCCCCTCCGCGCAGGAGAGGCGGCTTTCAGCGTGTCTCAGCGGTTGCGCCAGCCGTCACCGTGCAGACCGCCACCGAGGCCCTCGTCGCCGATCGGGTTGTCCGTCGGCGGCTCCTCCTCGTCCGTCGGGAAGTCGTCGGTCGGCTGGTCGTCCGTCGGGAAGTCGTCCGTCGGCTGGTCGTCCGTCGGCGGCGGCGCGGTGTCCTGGGGACCGGTGGACACCGTGATCGTGATCGTGGTGCCCGGCAGCAGCTTGGTGCCCTCGCCCGGGTTCTGCTGCACGACGGTGCCCTCGGGCTCCTGCGCCGGCTGCTGGGAGACCTTGACCTTGAAGCCCGCGCCCTTCAGCTGAGCCGTGGCGTCCTGCTGGGTGAGCCCGATGACGCTGGGCACCTCGCGCTGCTCCTTCGGCACGAAGAGGGTGACGGAGCCGCCCTTCTCCAGCTCGGCCCCGGGCTTGGGGTCGGTGGCGATGACAGTGCCCTGCGCCTTGCTGGAGTTGCGGGTCTTGATCACGCCGCGCAGGCCCACCTCTTCGAGGACCTTCTGGGCGTCCTCGGAGCTCATGCCGACCAGGCCGTCGGGCACCTTGATCTTCTCGGGCCCCTTGGACACGATCAGCTTGACCGTCGAGCCCTTCTCGACCGTGGTGTCGGCGGGCGGATCGGTCTCGATGACCGCGCCCTTCTCCACGTCGGAGCTGGCCTTCTGCACGAGCTCCGGCACCAGCCCGAGCTTTTTCAGCTCCGCTTCCGCGTAGGAGCGCTCCTGCGACACCAGCGACGGGATCTTCACCGACGTCTCGGCAGGGGTGTCCTTTCCGCTGAAGACGACGTAGCCCACCGTGATGAACGCGCCGATGATGAGCAGCGGGATGACGATCCACAGGGCGGTCTTGACGGCGTTGTTGCCGCCGCCACCCGACGCCCTCCGCCGGCCGCCCCGGCCGCCGCCCTCGTCGTAGTCGTAGTCGGGGATCGCGTTGGTGCGCTGCGTGGCCGGGCCGCCGGCCGCGTGCGTGGCGGTCATCATGCGGGTGCCCTGGCCCATGGTGCCGGTCATCGCCATCGTCTGGGCGTCGGTCGGCATGCCGGACATGGCCCGCTGGATGTCGGCCCGCATCTCGCCCGCGCTCTGGTAGCGCTGGGCCGGGTCCTTCGCCATGGCCTTGAGCACGATGGCGTCGGCCCACGCCGGGATCTCGCGGTCGATCTGCGACGGCGGGATGGGCTCCTCGCGCACGTGCTGGTAGGCGATCGCGACGGGGGAGTCGCCGGTGAACGGCGGCTGGCCGGTCAGCAGCTCGTACAGCACGCAGCCGGTGGAGTAGATGTCGCTGCGCGCGTCGACCCGCTCGCCGCGGGCCTGCTCGGGCGACAGGTATTGGGCGGTGCCTATCACCTGCGCGGTCTGCGTCATGGTGGCCGCGGAGTCGGCCATCGCGCGGGCGATGCCGAAGTCCATCACCTTGACGTCGCCGGCGCGGGTGATCATCACGTTGGCCGGCTTGATGTCGCGGTGGACGATGCCGCCGCGGTGGCTGTAGTCGAGCGCCCGCAGGATGCCGTCGACCAGCTCGACCGCGCGCTCGGGCAGCAGCCGCCTGTCCTGGCGCAGCAGGTCGCGCAGCGTCCGCCCGTCGACGTATTCCATCACGATGTACGGCACGGGGGTGCCGTCGGTGACGTCTTCGCCGGTGTCGTAGACCGCGACCACGGCCGGGTGGTTCAGTGAGGCCGCCGACTGCGCCTCACGGCGGAACCGGGCCTGGAAGGTGTGGTCTCGCGCCAGGTCGGACCGGAGGGTCTTGATCGCGACTATGCGGTCCAGCCGGATGTCTCGGGCGCGATACACCTCGGCCATGCCGCCGCGCCCGACGACACCGTCGAGCTCGTAGCGACCTCCGAGTAGCCGAGGCTGAGTCATTTCCTGCACTGTCCCTTACCGTTCATCTTGGGTACCGGCCGGCTCGCGGGGCCGCCGGTGTCCATCATCGACCCCATGGCGCATCACGTCTCCTCTTTGGGCGGGTTTGTCTCACCCGGATCCGGCGTGGCGGTGGGTGTCGGTGTCGTCGGTGTCGTGGTGGGCGTTGGGGTCGGGGTGGGGGTTGGCGTCCGGGTGGTGGTCGGGGGCGGTTTCGTCGGCGTCGGCTTCTTGGTGGGAGTAGCCGACGTGCTTACCGTAGCCGACCGTGAGGGTATCGGCCTCGGTGTCCTCACCGTAACAACCGGCGGTCGCCGCGTGCTCTTCGTCTTCGACGGGCGGGGCTTCTGCCGGGTCGGCGTGGCCTTCACGGTAGGCGATTGTGTCGGTTCGGCCACCTCGGGAGTCGCCTGCGGCCGCTGCGGATCGGCGAACGTGATGGCCGTCAGCCCCACCGCCGCCACGCAGCCCGCCGCGGCCACCAGCGCGAGCGTCCGCGCGCCCCTGCGCCGCTTCTTCCGCGGGCCCTCCTGGAGCGTGGCCGGGTCGAGGTTGTCGGTGGCCAGCTCGTCCTCGGGGGCCGGCTCGCGGACGCGGAAGCCCCCCGGGTCGGTCAGCATGCTGAGCTCGGCGGCGCCGTGCACCGCCCCCGCCAGCGACTCGCGCAGCACGTACGCCCGATCGGCCACCTCGATCGCCGACCCGGGCCGCTGCGCGGGCTCCTTGGCCAGCAGCCCCATGACCAGCTCGCGCACCGCGGCCGGCACGTCGGCGCCGAGCGGCGGCGGCTGCTCGTTGAGGTGCAGCAGCGCGATCGCCACCTGGCTGTCGGCACGGAACGGCGTGCGCCCCGCCAGGCACTCGTACGCCACCACGCCCAGCGAGTAGAGGTCCGTCGAGGGCGTCAGCGGGAAACCCTGCGCCTGCTCGGGACTGACGTACTGGGCGGTGCCCAGCACCGTGCCGGTCTGCGTCACCGGCGCCGCCTCCAGGGCACGCGCGATGCCGAAGTCGGTCACCTTGATCGACCCCTCGGGGGTGACCAGCAGGTTGCCCGGCTTGACGTCGCGGTGGATGATCCCGGCGGAGTGGGCCGCGTGCAGCGCCTTGGCGGTCTGGTGCACCACGTCGAGGGTCACCTCGGGCCCGAGCGCGCCGTTGCGCGCCAGGATGGCCGACAGCGGCTCGCCGTGCACCAGCTCCATGACGAGGTAGGCGAGGTCGCTCTGCTCGCCGTAGTCGAAGATCTGCGCGACGCCGGGGTCGGCCAGCGCCGCGGTGAGCCGCGCCTCGTTCCTGAACCGCTCGCGGAACGTGGGGTCGGCGTAGATGTGGCTGCGCAGGATCTTCACCGCCACCTCGCGCCCGAGCAGCTCGTCGCGGGCACGCCAGACCTCTCCCATACCGCCCGTGGCGATGCGGGAGACCAGGAGGTAGCGGTTACGGAGCCGCATGACCCAGCAGGTTACCGTCGCTCACTTGTTCAGCACCGCCTCCAGCACGGCCTTGGCGATGGGCGCGGCGGTGTGACCGCCGGTCGCCTCCGCCCCGACGTTGGCGGCGCCCGACTCGACGATGACCGCGAGCGCCACCTTCGGGTTCTCCGCCGGCGCGAAGCTGATGAACCACGCGTGCGGCGGCTGCCCGTCGGAGGTCTCCGCGGTGCCCGTCTTGCCCGCTACTTGGACGCCCGGCACCTGCGCCAGGTTGGCGGTGCCGTTGGAGACGACGCTCACCATCATGTCGCGCAGCTTGGCCGCCGTCCCGGAGCTGACCGCCGTGCTGAGCTCTTCGGGGTCGGCCTCGTCGATGGTGTCGCCCTTGGAGTCGGTGACCTTGTTGACGAGGTACGGCTTCATCACCGTGCCGTCATTGGCGATGCCCGCCGCGATCATGGCCATCTGCAGCGGCGTCATCCGGTTGCTGCGCTGCCCGATCGAGGCCATCGCCACGGCCGCCTGGTCCTCCTTGGGCCCGAAGTCGCTCTGGGCGACCGGCATCGGCACGGCGACCTGCTGCCCCATGCCGAACTTCTCGGTCTGCTCCTTCATCTTGTCGTAGCCCAGCTCCATGCCCATCGAGCCGAACGGCGTGTTGCAGGATCTTTCCAGCGCGTAGACCAGCGTGACCTGGCCGCTGCCGCACGCCGCGCCGCCGTAGTTGGGCAGGCTGATGTTCGTGTTGGGCAGCGGCAGCCGCTGCGGCGCCTCGACCGTGGTCTCGGGGCCGCGCGAGTCGTCGTCCTCAAGGTAGGCCGCCGCCGTCACGACCTTGAACGTCGAGCCGGGCGGGTAGGTCTGGGCGATGGTCCTGTTGAGCAGCGGCTGGCTCTTGTCCTTGGCCAGCTCGTCGTAGCGCTTGAACACCTTGGCCTTGTCGGTGCCCGACAGCTCGGTCGGGTCGTACGTGGGCAGCGAGACCATGGCGAGGATGCCGCCGGTCTTCGGGTCGAGCGCCACCAAGGCGCCGCGCTTGCCGCTCTGCCGCAGGGCGTCGTAGGCCGCCTTCTGGGCCTTGGGGTCGATCGTCAGCTCGACGTTGGCGCCCTTGGTCGGCTCGCCGGTGAACAGGTCGATGCTGCGCCGCAGCAGCAGGTCGGCGCTGGAGCCGTCGAGGAGCTTGTTGTGGGTCGACTCGATGGCGTCGGCGCTCTCGGGGGAGAAGAAGCCCGTGACGTGCGCGTAGAGCTTCGCGTCCGGATATTTCCGGATGAAGCGGAACCTGTTGTCGCCGGTGTCCACGGACTGCGCGATCACCTTGCCGCCCGCCGTGATGCGGCCGCGCTCGATCGCGTACCGGTCGAAGAAGTTGCGGGTGTTGCGCGCGTCGGATTGGTACTCCTCGGCCTTGACGGCCTGGAGCCAGTTCACGTTGATCATCAGGAGCGCGAACATGGCCAGCGCGGCCACCGCCACTCGCTTCAAGGTGCCGTTCATCGCTGGAACACCTGCGTCAGTCCCTCGTTCTGGATCGCCTGGGGTGGGGGGCGTCTGGCGGCATCTGACGTTCGTACCAGGAGAGCGATAAGAATCCAGTTAGCCAGCAGCGCCGAGCCGCCCTGCGACATGAACGGCGTGACCAGGCCGGTCAGCGGGATGAGGTTGGTCACGCCTCCCACGATGATGAACACCTGCCAGGCGAGGATGAACGACAGGCCGCCCGCGAGCAGCTTCGAGTAGGGGTCGCGGGCCGCGAGCGCGGTGCGCAGGCCGCGCTCGACGATCAGCGCGTAGATCATCAGGATCGCCATCAGCCCGGTCAGGCCGAGCTCCTCGCCGGTGGCGTTGAAGATGAAGTCGGAGAAGGCCAGCGGGATCAGCTCGGGGTGGCCCTGGCCGAGCCCCGTGCCGAGGATGCGGCCCGCGCCCAGCCCGAACAGGCCCTGCATGATCTGGTAGCTGCCGCCGAAGGGCCGGTCGTAGTACTCCTGGGAGCCCGGGTCGAGCCACACGTCGAAGCGGTCGCCGACGTGGGAGAAGATCTGGCCGGCGATGAACGCGCCGCCGACGAACAGCAGGATGCCGATCAGCACCCACGACGTACGCTGCGTGGCGATGTAGAGCATCACCACGAACCCGCCGAACAGCAGCAGCGACGAGCCCAGGTCCTTCTGCAGCACCAGCACGCCGATGGCGACGGCCCACGTGATCAGCACCGGGCCGAGGTCACGGGCCCGCGGCAGGTCGATGAAGAGCAGCCGCCGCCCGGCCAGCGCCAGCACGTCACGCTTGGCGACCAGGTAGCCGGCGAAGAAGATGACCAGCGCGATCTTCGCGAACTCGGCCGGCTGGATGGTGGCCGCGCCGAACCCGATCCAGATGCGGGCGCCGTTGCGCTCCTGGCCCAGCCCGGGGGTCAGCGGCGAGATCAGCAGGACCACGCCGATCAGCCCCGCCGTGTACGTCAGCCGCTGCAGCGTGCGATGGTCGCGCAGCACCACCAGCGTCACGGCGAACAGCACGACCCCGACGCCGGTCATGATGATCTGGCTGGTCGCGGAGGCGCCGTCCATCGGGGCGTTCTCCAGCCGGTAGATCATCACCAGGCCGATGCCGTTGACCACGGTGACCAGCGGCAGGATCAGCGGGTCAGCCCAGGGGGCGAACTTCGCGAGCACCAGATAGGCGGCCAGCATCAGGCCGCCCAGGCTGAGCCCGTAGGTCAGCATCCCGGCCGGGATCTGCCCGTCCATGGCCAGACCCACGTTGGCGTAGGCGGCCATGACGATCACCACCGCGAGCGCGAGCATGACCAGCTGCGCCACGCGCCGCTTGGCCGGCATCGGGACGGGGGTGATGTCGACTTCGCTCATCTACTGCTGTCTCGTCTTGGACTTGGTGGCGGAGGCGGTGGCGCTGGGAGAGGCGCTCGCCTCCGTCTCGGGTTCCTTCTCTTCCGCGGCCTTGTCCTGCTCGTCGAACGACAGGCTGTTGATCTTCGTCATGCCCTCGGCCACGTTCGGGACGGGGATGCCGCTCCTGACCAGCGCCTGATCGGCCTCCGACAGCTGGGACAGCTGGCGGCCAGTGGGCTTGGAGACATGGAAGAGCTGGAAGGGACCCACCTCTTTCTTGACCCCCTGGAACACGACCACCTCGCCGCCCCTTGCACCGACGAAGAACTGGTCCTGAGTCCACTGGTAACCGAAGTAGCCGCCGACGAAGACGCCGACGGCTCCGACACCGAGCACGGTGACCAGCACGGGCCACATCCGGCGACGCTTCCTCGAACGCCGGGACGAGGTCCCGGCGACCGGCTCAGCGAAATCGTCGTCGGAGAGCACCGGCTGGGGTGCGGTCACCGCGCCTGCTCGCCCCGGCGGGACGTCCTGCGGGCTCCCGTCGAGCACGGCCATGCCCGCCGCGCCGACGATGGCGGCCTCCGCGGGCGGCTGCTGCCCGTCGGAGATCTCCAGCACGTCGGCCAGCACGCACGTGATGTTGTCGGGCCCGCCACCCCGGTTCGCCAGATCGATGAGCTGGCGGACGACCTCTTCAGGATCGTCGATGTTGGTGAGCGTGGCATGCAGCGTCTCCGCGCTGACCACGCCCGACAGGCCGTCGGAACACAGCAGGTAGCGGTCGCCCACCTGCGCCTCGCGCAGCGTGAGATCGGGATCGACCTCGCCGCTGCCGTCGAGCGCGCGCAGCAGGATCGACCGCTGTGGGTGGGTGGCCGCCTCTTCCGGCGTGATGCGCCCGTCGTCCACCAGCTGTTGCACCAGCGTGTGGTCGTGGGTGATCTGGTAGAGCTCACCACGTCTCAGGAGATAGGCGCGCGAGTCGCCCACGTGCACCAGGGCGACCTGGGTGCCGTTCCAGAGCATGGCGGTGAGCGTCGTGCCCATGCCTTTGAGGCTGGGATCCCGCCCCACCATTTCGTGCAGCTTGCGGTTGGCGTCGCGTACCGCTGCCTCGATGGCGTTGAGCAGGTCACCCCCCTGTTGGGCCTCTTCCAGAGAGGCCATGGCGGCGATGGCGACAGAACTCGCCACCTCGCCGTGTGCATGCCCGCCCATGCCGTCGGCGACGGCGAGCAGGCGGCCGCTAGCGTACGCCGAGTCCTCGTTTCCTTCGCGGAGGAGGCCGACGTCCGAGCGGGCGGCGTAGCGGAGTGCGATGGTCATTTGCGCAATTCAATGACTGTCTTGCCGACGCGGATCGGAACACCGAGCGGCACCGGGGTCGGGCGGGTGACTTTTGAACGGTCGAGGTACGTGCCGTTGGTGGACCCAAGATCTTCCACGATCCATTGACCGTCCTGAGGAAAGAGCCGGGCGTGCCGGCTGGAAGCGTAGTCGTCGGTGACCACCAGCGTGGCGTCATTGGCCCGGCCAATGGTGATGGGCTGCTCCGTGAGGTTGATGGTGGTGCCCTGGAGAGGCCCACCCGTGACGATGAGCTGGCGTGGCTCGCCCTTCTTGCTCTTGGGCTTGGCCACGGGTTTGGCGGGCTTCATGGCCTTACGGCCACCCGCCGGCGCGGTGCGTGAACCGAACAAGTCAGTCCGGATCACGCCGACTGCGGCAATGACGAAGAACCACAGCACCGCCAGGAAGGCGAGCCGGATCAGCAGCAGCGTGAGCTCGGACATGGACCGTCTGTCTACCCCTAATCGCGCCGGAACACCAGAGTCGTACGCCCCAGGGTCACTCGCGTGCCGTTCTGGAGCTCGATCCTGCGCACCGGCTGGCCATTGACAAAAGTGCCGTTCGTCGAACCCAGATCGACGAGAACCACATTCTGGCCCTCGACACGCAGCTCCGCGTGATGTCGCGAAACTCCGGGGTCGACGAGACGAAGATCGCAGTCGGTGCCCCTGCCTAGCAAGGTCACCGGAGTGGTGAGCTCGTAGGAGCGGTCGCCCTGCGGATCGTCCTGAGTGCTGACGAGCAGCCGCGGCCGCCCGCCGAAAGCGTGAGGTCTCGACGGAGGCAGGTCGCTCGCCGGCTGGCGAATCTCGTCCTGCTCCACCGTCGCGCCGCGGATGACCCCCGAACGGATGCGGAACAAGCCCACAGCCAGATCGCCGGCGGTCTCGAAGCGAACCCGGACCGGTCCCACAAAGGAGTAGCCCTGTTCCTTGGCGTACTCCCTGGCGAGGTTGGCCAGCTCGTGGCTGATGCTGTCGGCGTAGACCTCGAGCCGTTCGGCGTCGGTCGTGGACAGCTCGACCACGAAGTCGTTGGGCACGAGCGTGCGACCTTGAGCGACGATCGCCGCACGCTCATCCATCTCCCGCTGAACCGCGCTGGCGACCTCGACCGGCTGAAGGTCAGATTTGAACGCCCGCGCAAAGGCTCCCTCAACCAGGCCTTCGAGCCTTCGCTCGAAGCGCTGAAGGACTCCCACCGGGTACCTCCCTTCCTCCGTGCATATGATCGCGGCTCCGTAGACGCATCGGCGCCCGGTCTCCGCTCGTTCCACGTGACGGTGTCACAGGCGCTCGTCGGCAGCCGCGCCCAGCTCCTCCGCTCCCGTGTCTTATGCGATCGTATCCGGGTTCAGTACCAGTGGCTGTTCCGTGCTAATGTTCTTTCCGCACCCACAAGGGCGGGTGGCGGAACGGCAGACGCGCACGGTTCAGGTCCGTGTGTCCGAAAGGACGTGAGGGTTCAAATCCCTCCTCGCCCACTCGTGTGACTGGGGGATCCTTGGTCGCAAGCCTTTCAGGTTTGCTCCCTCGGGTCCCCCTCGTCATGTCTGCCCGGGGGTAACCCCCGGACCCCCAGCGTCTTTCGCTGGCGCTCCTGGGGGCTGTCGCCCCCAGACCCCAGTCCTGTCGCTGGCGCTCCTGGGGCTCTCGCCCCAGACCCCAGGACTTTCTGGTGGTCCTTTGTGCTCAGGCTTTCCCTCGAGTGCTTCGGTCCCAAGGTCGGCTGTCCCTGGTGCTTCTTTCCCTCGGTGGGTCTGTGTTTGCTCACCCTGTCTAAGGGGTGCTGTTTGCGCAAGGGGATCTGGGGTTTCTTTTCGGGTTGAGGGTAGGGCCCGGTGGTTGCAGGGTACTTTCATCCCCTCCCGGGCCCTTTGTGTTCTACGTCACACTTGCTGTTCTGGTGTCCAGAAGTTCGCCTACCAGGTCGGTGAGGCTCACCATTCCGATGATTTTTTGGTCTTGGTTCGTAACCAAGGCCAAATGGGATCGTTGTTCCTGTAGGGCGGTCACGGCTTCGGGGACCTGGGTCGTGCAGGGTAGCTCTGGGAGCTTGCGTAGCAGGTCGCTTGCTTTGCTTGCTGGTTTCAGTAGGGCGTCTCTCACGTGTAGCGCGCCTTCTACGCCGTTCGGGCCTTCCACCAGGAGCCTGAGGTGGGCGCTTCCCGCTGCTGTCTTCTTGATCTCTGCTGCTGTGGCGTCCTTTGTGACCTTTACCGCCCTGTCCAGGGGGACCATCAGGGGTTCTATGCCCTCGTCGCCCAGGCGTAGGGCTCTGGTCAGGAGGTCGTGTTCCTCTCTGTCCAGGAGGCCCATGCGGCCTGATTCGCCTACCAGCATGGCCAGCTGACGGGGGGTTCTCGTCGTTGCCAGCTCGTCTCTCGGCTGGACGCCGAAGAGGTGGAGGATGGCGTTCGTCAGGGCGTTCAACGTTGCCAGCAGCGGGCGCATGACCGTCGTGAAGGCTCTGAACGGGAGGGTGAGGATCAGGGCCGCTCGTTCCGGGTGGGTCAGTGCCCAGCTCTTCGGGGCCATCTCCCCTACGACCATGTGCAGGAACGTCACCAGGGCCAGGGCGAAGGTCAGGGCTATCGGGAGGCGCATCGCCTCTGGGATGCCCACTGCTGCGAACACTGGTTCCAAATAGTGTTCTATCGCCGGCTCCGTCACCTGGCCCAGGCCCAGTGTGCAGAGGGTGATGCCCAACTGGGCGCCGGCGAGCATCAGGGAGAGTTTTCTGCTGCCGCCTGCTGCTGAGCGGGCGGCCATTCTGACCAGGCGGTTGCCTGTCGCGCCTATCTCCTCCAGGCGGTGGCGTCTGGACGAGACGAAGGCGAACTCTGCTGCCACGAACAACGCGTTGAAGGCGAGGAGCGCCAGGCTCAGGGCGATCATGCTCATCTGGTCGTCGCCTCCGCGTGTTTGGACGGGGTCAGGCGGACCCACTCCGGGACCCTGCGGTGGAGGGACATGACCGTCAGCTCTGCCAGGGCTTCTTCCTGGTCGTCCGCGAAGGGGTCGGTGTCCTGGGTCATGGGGACGGTGACCTTGTCGCCCTGGTTCGGCATTCTGCCGAGCCTTGCGAGGACCAGGCCGGCCAGTGTGTCGTAGTCGTCGCTCTCCGGGAGCGCCAGACCCGTTGCTCGTTCCACCTCGTCAAGGCGTAGGTGGCCGGGAACCTCCCAGACTCCTCCCGGGCGTTCGACTGCTCCTTGGGGCTCCGGGTCGTTCTCGTCCACCAGTTCGCCCACCAGTTCCTCTGCCAGGTCCTCGATGGTTATCACGCCTGCCAGGCCGCCGTACTCGTCTATGACGCAGGCGATGTCGTCCCTGGCCGCGCGCATGCGGTCGAGGACCGCCGGCAGGGGCACCGAGTCCGGCACCAGGAGTGCCGGGCGGGTGATGGCGGCTATGGTGCCGATCTCCACACCCGTCGTCAGCAGCTCGCGTACGCCCGTCACGCCGGCCACGTCGCCCTCCTCCGTCACCACCGGGTAGCGGGAGTGGCCGCAGTCCTGCATGACGGCCAGCAGGTCGGAGATGGGTTGCGAGGAGCGGAGCACCACCACCCGGGGGCGGGGGACCATGATCTCCTCGGCCGTGCGGTCGCCGAACTCCAGAGCCCGCTCCAGGAGGTCGGAGAGCCGGGCGGGCAGCTCGCCCGCCTGGGTCGACTCCGCGATGATGCGGGACAGCTCTTCAGGCGTCGCGCCGTGCTCCACCTCCTCCACGGGCTCGATGCCGACCCGCCTGAGCAGGCCGGTGGCGGCCGAGTCGAAGAGCTTGACCACCGGGCCGACGATCACGAGGTACGCCAGCGTCGAGCGGGCCAGGAACTTGGCCACCTGCTCGGGCCTCGCGATGCCGAGGTTCTTGGGGGCCAGCTCGCCGAAGACCATCTGCACGACGGTGGCCACGAACACGCCGGCGGCCACGGAGACCCCGGTGATCATGGCGTCGGGCAGGCCCAGGTCGGTCAGCCAGGGGCGTACGAGGGCGGCGATCGCCGGCTCGGCCAGGAAGCCCACCAGCAGGGCCGTCACCGTGATGCCGAGCTGCGCGCCCGAGAGCATGAAGGACAGGCGGGAGGTGACCTGGAGTGCCTTTTCGGCGGAGGTGTCGCCGGCGGCGGCCTGCTCACGCAGGAGGCTGCGGTCGGCGGCGACGAAGGCGAATTCCTGGGCGACGAAGTAGCCGGTCGCCGCGGTCAGGAGCAGGAGGGCCAGCAGCCCGAGATAGGCGCTCACCGTAGTGAGCCCTCAGAGGAACCCGTGCCCGAGCACGGGCGAAGACTCCACGGGTCCGGATCGGACACGATCTTCCTTTCGATAGTGGTCGTCCATAACCGTAACGATGCTGGTGGCATCTATGTTTCCGCAGTGACTCTCCGCTGGTTCCGCGTACTTTTCCGTAGGAAATCCTTGGCGGAGCGTCTTCACTGGCGAGGGTTGGACGTAGCGTTTATGACAAACCGAGGGGAAGAAGGCGAAGTGTCTGAGGACGACCGGACGCGGGCTTACCGCTCGCCAGGCGACGGCCGCCCGCTGCCACCGCGGCCCGGTGACGGCCTGCGCTCTGGAGGAGCGCCCGCGCACCGGATCCCGCCCGGAGGGCCAACGCCGCCAGGAGGGCAGGGCCCCGTGCCTGCGGCGGGGGCGCCCACCCAGAAGCTTCCCACCGCCGCCCCAGAGGGCCCTGCGGAGGCTCCGCCGCGCAGGGGGTCCTCCAGGGTCTACGGGCGCGAGCGGGCCGGCGAGAGCCCGGTCAGGCCGCTTCGCTCGCGGTCCGGTGGTCCCGCCGAGCCGCGGCCTCCCAAGGGGCCGCCCAAGGGGCCGCGTAAGAAGATCTCCGGCAAGGCGATCCTGTCGATCACCGCCGGGTTCCTGGTGCTGCTGCTCGTCGCCGGGGTGGGGTTGTTCTTCTGGGTCAACTCGCGGCTGACGGGCATCGAAGGGGTGCTCGACGAGTACGAGGGGCGGCCCGCCGACACGCCTGGCACCAACTGGCTGCTCGTCGGCTCAGACAGCCGCAAGGGTCTGACCGCCGCTCAGCGGAAGAAGCTCGCCACCGGGCGGGCCGCGGGGCAGCGTACGGACTCGATGATGCTGCTGCACATCCCCGAGGGGAGCGACGCGCCCACGCTGGTCAGCCTGCCGCGCGACTCCGCGATCACCATCCCGGGCAGGGGGCGCGACAAGCTCAACTCCGCCTACGCCTTCGGTGGGCCCAAGCTGCTCGTCCGCACGGTCGAGAACGCCACCGGCGTGCACATCGACCACTACATGGAGATCGGCTTCGCCGGGTTCGTGGACATCGTGGACGCCGTGGGCGGGGTCGAGATCAACGTACGGGCCGCCGTCAACGACCCCAAGGCAGGGCTCAAGCTGAAGAAGGGCACCCAGGTGCTCACCGGCTCACAGGCGCTCGGCTACGTACGCACCCGCAAGGGCGGCGCGCTGCCCGACTTCGAGCGGACCAAGCGGCAGCGGCAGTTCCTCAGCGCGGTCGTGAAGAAGGCCGCGAGCCCCGGGGTGCTGCTCAACCCGTTCACCGCGATCCCGCTGGCCGCGAGCGCGACCGACGCGGTCGAGGTCGACTCGAGCACCGGGGCGTTCAACATGCTGTCGCTGGGGCTCGCCATGGGCGACAGCCCGGTGACGACGGTGGTGCCGTTCGGCGGCACCGAGCGCGTGGCCAGCGGTGACGCGGTGAAGTGGGACAGGACGAAGGCGCTCGCGCTGTTCAACGCGCTGAAGGAGGACAAGCCGGTGCCCAAGGACGTCGTGGACGCCGGCTGACGGGCCTCACGTCACGGTGGTGACCACGACGGCGGCGTTCATGTCGGCGATGGCGCGGGCCACCGCGTCCGCCACCCAGTCGCCCTTGGCGAGCTCCTTGACGCGGGCCTTGCCGGCGTCGGGGAACGCCTTGCGGTCGAGCCCGGCCGCCTTGGCCAGCGCGATCAGGGCGGTCGTGCGGGGGTCGGGGGTGGCGCCCGCGAGCACGGCCGTCATCCGCTCCCTGATGTCGGCCTCGACGGCGGAGTCCAGCTCGGGCCAGCGGGTGACCGTGAAGATGCCGAGCGCCTTGGTGCGCTCTCTGGCCAGCACGCCGGTGTTGGCCAGGCGGGTGAGCAGGCGGTCGCGCAGGTCGTCCGTCTGCAGCTTGCGCACCCACCACTCCGGGGTGCGCGCCTTGTCGTTCGCGATGCGTTCCAGCGCGGCGTCCAGCTCCCGGTCGCCGACGGGGTCGGGCGTGGCGACGGCCAGCTTCTTGCCGTCCTTGGTGACGCGGCCGGCCAACGCCAGCTCGGCCAGGATGCCGCCGGAGAGCGCCAGGTCGAGCGTGGCCGCGTTGATGAGGAGCTTGCCTTTGTCCTCGCTGAGTGCCAGGAGGAGGAGCTCTTCTGCGATCGTCACGGTCATGCACTTGACCTTAACGACCCGATGGCTCCCGTTCTGGGGACAGTTCCGTGCGGGCCGTACTCTGGGGGCATGCCCGAACTTCCCGAAGTCGAGTCGCTCACCCACTTCCTGCGTGAGCGGGCCGTGGGCCGCGCGATCGCGGGGATCGACGTGGTGGCCATCCAGGCGCTCAAGACGTTCGACCCGCCCGTCACCTCGCTCGGCGGGCTGACCGTCACCGGTGTGAGCAGGCACGGCAAGTTCCTCGACCTCGACTGCGACGGGCTGCATCTGATCATCCACCTGGCCCGCGCCGGGTGGCTGCGCTGGCGCGACGACCTGTCGGGGGCCAAGCCGGTGCGGCCGGGGAAGGGGCCGCTGGCCGTACGCGTGCGGCTGGCGCCCGACGACGAGGGGCTGGCGCCCGGGTTCGAGCTGACGGAGGCGGGGACACAGAAGCGCCTCGCCGTCTATGTCACGAAAAATCCGGACGAGGTGCCCGGCATCGCCGCCCTCGGCCCCGACCCGATGGCCGAGTCGTTCACCGTCGAGGCGCTCAAGCGCATCGTGGGCGGCAAGCGCACCCAGATCAAGGGCCTGCTGCGCGACCAGAAGGTGATCGCCGGCATCGGCAACGCCTACTCCGACGAGGTGCTGCACGCCGCCAAGATGTCGCCCTTCAAGATCGCCGCGACGCTGACCGACGCGCAGCTCGCCGACCTGCACGAGGCCATCGTGACCACGCTGCGCGACGCGGTCGAGCGCGCGCACGGGCTCGCGGCCAAGGATCTCAAGGCGGAGAAGAAGTCGGGGCTGCGGGTGCACAACCGTGCGGGGCAGCCGTGCGACGTGTGCGGCGACACGATCAGGGAGGTCTCGTTCGCCGACTCCTCGCTGCAGTACTGCCCGACCTGCCAGACCGGCGGCAAGCCGCTGGCCGACCGCCGCCTGTCCAAGCTGCTCAAGTAGGTGCGGGCGTCCGGTGCACGGCTTCGGGCACGCCATGATGGAGTCATGACCGTTCCTGAGATCGAGGCCAGTGCCGTGCCCGCAGACGCTTACCTGCTCGACGTCCGCGAGCAGGACGAATGGCTGGCGGGCCACGCGCCGCAGGCCGTCCACATCCCCATGACGCAGATCCAGGGCCGGGTGGAGGAGGTCCCCGGCGACCGCACGGTCTATGTCGTCTGCCGGGTGGGCGGCCGGTCGCTGCAGGTCGCCGCGTGGCTCAACCAGCTCGGACGCGAGGCGGTCAACGTCGGCGGCGGCATGCAGTCGTGGGAGGCCGCGCAGAAGCCGATGGTCAGCGAGACGGGCCAGGAGCCTTTTGTGGCGTAAGTCGCCCACTATGGCGATTTGACCCTCTCTAAGGCAAGATAAGGGCGCAAACTACAGATCGTCGCGGGAGCTCGGGGTCGCCGGGCTGAGAGGGCAGCAATGCATCCGCTGCCGACCGCCTGAACCTGTCCGGGTAATGCCGGCGTAGGGAGTGTGCGATGTCGCACGGCGTCGAAGAAGTTCCGCTGACCCTCGAAGGCGAGGCGCCCAAGACCCTGGGCGTGCTCGATCAGGGCGCGCTCTGGGCCAACCTCGGGGTCAGCCTCCTCGGCTTCTCCGGAGCGCTGCTGCTGCTCGACCCGCTGGGCAATGCGCCGCTCACTCTCGCGGCGGCGCTGGTCGCCACCGTGGTGGGCAGCCTGATCGGCACCGCCATGGTGGGCCTGTCGGCCATCCCGGGCACGCGCACCGGCAAGCCGGCCATGGTGCTGCTGCGCGGGCTGTTCGGGGCCAGGATCTCCTACGTCCCGACCTTGCTGAACATCATCCAGATGATCGGCTGGGGGGCCTTCGAGCTGTGGGTGATCGCCAAGGGGGCCGGCGCGATCTTCCCGTCGGTGCCGTACCAGGTGTGGGTGCTCGTCGCGGGCGTCCTGACGGCGGCGCTGACCGTCTGGCCGCTCGGCTCGATCCGGCTGCTGCGCCGCTACGTCACCGTCGGCGTCATCGTGGCGATGGTCTGGTTCGCGGTGTTCTTCCTGCGCGAGGCCCCCTCACCCGAGGGCGGGAGCTGGACGGCCTTCCCCGCCGCCGTCGACTACGTGATCGCGCTGTCGGTGTCGTGGGTGCCGATGGCGGCCGACTTCGCCCGCCACTCGCGGTCGGGACGCGCCGCGTTCACCGGCGTGGTCGGCGGCTACACGCTGGCCCAGGTGGCCTGCCTGGGGCTCGGCGTCTACGCGGTGGCCCTGGCGGGCGCCGACGGCGTGCTGGCCGACGCGACGTCGGTCTTCACGCCGTTCGTGGCGGTGCCGCTGGGCGCGCTGTTCTTCGGCATCCTGGTGCTGCGCGAGACCGACCAGTCCTTCGCCAACGTCTACTCCACCACCATGTCGCTGCAGAACCTCATGCCGCGGGTGGACCGCCGGATCCTCTCGACCGCCATCGGCGTGGTGACGGTCGTGATCGCGCTCTTCGCGGACGTCAACTCCTACGGCGTGTTCCTCGGCGTGATCGGCGCCGTGTTCGTGCCGATGTTCGCGGTGCTCGCGGTCGACTACTTCGTGCTGCGCCGCGGCGAGGGCTGGAACACCGCCGAGGACGCACCGTCGCGCTGGTCAATGCTGGTGCCCTGGGCGCTGGGCTTCGCCGCGTACTGGCTGACCACCTCGACGCCGACCTTCCCGCAGTGGGACGCGCTCTGGACGGGGGTGCGCGAGGCGCTCGGCTTCGTGCGTCAGTCGTGGATGAACGGCGCGCTCGGCGGCGCCTTGGTGGCGGCGCTGGTGACGCTGCTCATCGGGCTCATCCAGCGGTCGCGCGCTGCTCGACGTTGAGCAGGTGCTGCTTGGCGGCGGCGCCGCCGGCGTAGTCGCCCAGCCCGCCGTCCTCGCGCAGCACCCGGTGGCAGGGCACGATCACGCAGACGGGGTTGGAGGCCAGCGCGTTGCCGATCGCCCGCAGCGCGCGCGGCCTGCCGATGCTCTCGCCGATCTCCTCCAGCGTCGTGGTCGTGCCGTAGGGGACCGCCATGGTCTTCTGCAGCACCGTACGGGCGAACGGCGTCGCCAGCGTCAGGTCGACCGGCGTGGCGAACGTCCGCAGCCGCCCCGAGAAGTAGGCGTCGAGCTCTCTGCGCACCGGGTCGAGCCGCCGCGCGTCGGGCCCGATGAACCGCCCCACGTGCCGGGTGATCAGCTCGAACACGTCGTTTTCCGCCTCGAAGCTGCACGCCGCGATGCCTTTGCCGGTCACCGCCAGCACCATCCTGCCCACCGCGCCGTCGTAGGTGCCGAACGCGATGTCGGGTGGTGTCTCACCCCGATAGGTGCTGGAGGTCACCCGCAGCAGGGCATCGAGATCGTTGCTCGACATACCCCTCACCCTCCCACCTGCCGGGAATCACCGTGACCGCAGCGTATCGGACGGATCGCCCGACGCACCCACCGCGCCACGTGCACTATGGAGTAGTGGGGGACGAATGGGCCGGTAGTGACGATGAGATCGCTCGTGCGGCGCTCGCCAGCTCGCCCAACGCCATCGTGGCGCTCGACCGCGACCAGAGCGTGCTGGTGTGGAACGCCGCCGCCGAGCGCATGTTCGGCTGGAGCGCCGACGAGCTGCTCGGCCGCCGGGCCCCGATCGTGCCGGTCGAGCTGGGCGCCGAGCACAACGCGGTGCTGGAGCGCGTACGTACGGGAGAGCCCGTGTCGCTGCGCACCAAGCGCCTCCACGCCGACGGCCGGGTGCTCGACCTGCGGGTGGACATCAGCGCCCTGCGCCTCGGCAGCGCCGTCGCCGGTTACGTGTGCGCCTACCACCCGGCCAGGGCCGACGAGATGGCCGAGCACCGCATGGCGCGCCGCGCCCGGCTGGTCGCCCGCCTCACCGACGTCGTGGGGGACATCAACTCCGACCTTGAGCTGTCGGCCGTGCTCGACCGCATCTCGGCCAGCCTGACCGAGCTGACCGGGGCGGACGCGGGCGGGTTCGTGCTCATCGAAGGCGAGCGGCTGCGGCTGGTCAGCACGTACGAGCTGCCGGAGGCGATCAGGGGCACCACCACCGACCTGCGGACGAGCCTGGTGGACAAGCTCTTACGCACCGGCAAGACCGTGATGCTGGAGTCCCACGGGCTCGACGACCTGGTGTGGGCCAAGCTCAAGGGCCTGCACACGATCGCGCTGGGGCTCGCCGCGGTGGGCGGGCGGCCGTACGGCGCTCTCTATGCCCTGTTCGCCCGCCGCAACCCAGGACACCTGGAGCTGGAGCTGCTGGAGCTGCTGGCCGGGCACGCCGGCATCGCGGTCGGCAACGCGGTCGCCTACCAGGAGGCGGTGCGGCAGCGGGCGCACGAGCGGGCCGTGTTCGACGCCAGCGCCGACGGCATCGCCGTGCTCGACCAGGACGGCCTCGTGGTGCGCTGGAACCCGGCCGCCGCCGAGCTGACCGCGCTGCCCGCCGAGTCCGTGATCGGCGGCCCGCCGCCATTCCCGCTGCCCAAGGCCGGCGAGAAGGGCACCTTCCAGCTCGACAACGGGCGCTGGCTCGACGTGGTGAGCGCGCAGATCGAGGAGACCGGCGAGGTGGTCGTCGACTTCCGCGACGTGACCGCCGCCAAGGAGCTGGAGGAGGCCAAGGACCTGTTCCTCGCCACGACCAGCCACGAGCTGCGCACGCCGATCACCATCGTGCGGGGCTTCGCCAGCACGCTCGACTCGCGCTGGGACGACATGAGCGACCCCGCGCGCCGCTCGGCCGTGCACACGATCGCCGAGCGCGCGAGGTCGCTGGGCGTGCTCATGGACCACCTGCTGCTCGGCGCGCGGGCCGGCGCCGACGAGCTCAAGGTGCGCATCGAGGAGTTCGACCTGGGGGAGCGCATCGTGGCGGCCACGCTGGGGCTGCCCGAGCTGTCGGACCGGCACCGGGTCGAGGTGGACGTGCCCGAAGGGCTGCCGTACGTGCTGGGCGACGCGCTGGCCACCGACATCCTGCTCGGGCAGCTGCTGGAGAACGCGTTCAAGTACTCGCCCAAGGGCGGGCTGATCAGCGTGGCGGCCTGGCCGGAGGACGACAACGTGGTCGTCGTCGTGGACGACGAGGGAGTCGGAATCGCCCCGCCTGACCGTGAGCGGGTTTTTGAACGCTTCGTCCAGGTGGACAGCGGCGACCGGAGACGGTTTGGTGGAGTGGGGCTCGGTCTCTACATCGTCCGCAGTCTCGCCAGGGCACAGGGAGGAGATGTCAGCGCTCATTCGCGACCAGGAGGAGGCACCAGAATGCGGCTCGTATTGAGGGGCTCTTCCACTATCGGATCCGACACACCGATGCGGTAACGAGGTGGTCACGGTTGCGCTGATCTATCTTCCAATGTGTACAAGCTGTGATCGAGATGCGGTTTCTGGGATCGAGTAACGGGGCATTTCGGTCGTACCGGGGAGTGTTCCCGCGGGGGGCACAGGGAACGGGGAGGTGGGTGTGTCAAGCGTGGTGCTGCTGCCGTACGCGCCGTCCAGCGTTGCCGTCGCCCGCCAGCGTCTGAGCACTGATCTGCAGGACAGTGGGGTCTTCACCGCGGCCATCGACGATGCCGTGCTCGTCGTGAGCGAGCTTCTGAGCAACGCGCTGCGGCACGCTCATCCGCTGCCGTCGGGCATGGTGCGGGTGGCGTGGCTGCGCAGCGACGATCACATCGAGGTGGCGGTCAGCGACGGGGGCGCCGCGACCGAGCCCCGTGCGGGCCGGCCGACGCTGTCCTCGCTCGGGGGCCGGGGGCTCGGCATCGTGGAATATGTCGCCGAGAGCTGGGGGGTGCGGCACGACGGCGACACGACGACCGTGTGGGCGATTCTGCCCGCGCCAAGCAAAAGTGTGAACGGGCAGGTCGCGGCCCTCAGAGAGGCCGGCTAGCCAGCACGGCGCGCTCGCTCACTGCCCACGCCGTCGAGACGAGCAGATAGAGGCCGGCGGCCAGCGGCAGCACGAGCGCGGCCAGCGCCGAGCCGTACGGCAGCAGCCGCATGATCCGCTTCATGGCCTCCGGCTGCTCCTCGGCGACCTTGATCTGCCGGGCCGAGAGCCACGCCACCGCTGTGACCAGGGCGATGACCAATACAAAGACCAAAACCGGGGTGCTGACCAGACCGAAATGGGCGACCACGCCGGCCGCCTGCTCCCCCAGCGGCGCCCCGAACAACGTGTGCCCCGCGAGCGCGGTCGGATGCGTGGCCACCCGGTACATCAGCCACAGGAACGGCAACTGGGCCAGCATCGGCATGATCCCGGCGAACGGTGACGTGCCCTCCTTGGCGTAGAGAGCACTCAGCTCCTTGCTCAGGCGTTCAGGGTTGCGGCCATGGCGCTCACGCAGCGCGCGGAGCTTGGGGGCGAGCCGTTCGCGGATCTTCGCCGTACGGGCCTGGCGGACGTTCAGCGGCAGCAGGAGAAGGCGTACGGCGAGGGTGAACAGCACGATGCCGAGGGCGGCACTGCCGCCGGAGACGTGAATGACGAACGTGACGAGAGAATCGATCATGAGCCCTGTTCCCTGCTAGAGAGGCGTGATGACGACGGGCTCGCTCGTCATGGCCGAGGGAGCCCCGCTTCGACGGGGGCTCGTAAGGAAGCCCCGCGTCCAGGAACAGCGGGGCGCGCTAAGGGGCGCGGGGACGCGGCCGCCCGGCCGCGTCGGGGTCGCGCAGCCGCTGGAAGGCCGTGCGGCGCGCGTAGGACAGCGGGAAGCCCACCGGCTCCCCGAGAAGGACGGGCAGCAGCGTGGCCGCCCACGTGGCCAGCAGCAGGATCGCCATCATGGTGATCCCCACCAGCCACGGGTCGAACAGCAGCTGCATCAGCTGGAGCGGGACGTCTTACCGACGACGGTGACCGCGACGAATACGACCAGGGCGATCACACCGATGATCAAGGCAAGCTTGATCAGACCCACCAGCATCGGCAGGATGAAGGTGAAAAGCACGAAGAGACCCAGCAAGGTCCCCAGAACGAGCATCACGACTTTACCCATGCGCCCACCGTACGTCCTCGGGGCATGATCCGCGACCCTTACGAAGCCATGACGTACCGGCCGGTTCCGGGCGGCGGGGCCGTACCGTGAAGACGTGAACACGCGCATCCTGGTGGTGGACGACGATCCCACGGTGTCCGAGGTCGTGGCGCGCTATCTGGAGCGCGACGGGCACGAGGTGGAGTGCGTCGGCGACGGCGCCGAGGCGCTGCGCAGGGCCCTCGCCCATCCGCCCGACCTCATGGTCCTCGACCTCATGCTGCCCAAGATCGACGGCCTCCAGGTGTGCCGGCGGCTGCGGGAGCGCTGGCCGGTGCCCGTGATCATGCTGACCGCGCTCGGCGAGGAGATCGACCGGGTCGTCGGTCTCGAGACCGGCGCCGACGACTACGTGACCAAGCCGTTCAGCCCCCGCGAGCTGGCGCTGCGCGTCCAGTCGGTGCTGCGGCGGGCGCGCGGGGCCTCCGTCACCGGCGGCACCGGCGTGCTGCGCGACGGCGACCTGCTGGTGGACGTCGGAGCCCACGAGGTACGCCTGCGCGGCGAGGAGGTGCTGCTGACCGCCCGCGAGTTCGACCTGCTCGCCTACCTCATGCGCAACCCGCGCCAGGCCTTCAGCCGCTCCGCGCTGCTCAACCAGGTCTGGGGATGGTCGTTCGGCGACTCGTCCACGGTGACCGTCCACGTACGGCGGCTGCGGGAGAAGATCGAGCCCGACCCGACGGAACCGCGCAGGATCGTCACGGTGTGGGGGGTCGGCTACCGCTACGAGCCCCTGGACGGCCTCTGATGCCGCGCCCCGGCGACCTGCCCATGGTCATGGCCGTCACGGCCGGGCTCGGGCTGCTCATCGCGCTGGCGGGCGTCTGGCTGATGGGGCGGCTGCGCACGCGGTCGATCGGCGTGGCCATGGCCGTCGTCGTGGTGGTCGCGGTGGCGGCCACGCTGGCGGGCGTGGTGGCCATCATCAACAAGATGATCATCGAGGGGCCCACCAAGGACTTCGTGCTCAGCGTGGTGGCCGTCGGGGGGCTCGTGGGGTTGGGAGTGGCGTTCGTGCTGGCCAGGCGGGTCGTCCAGGAGAGCAGGCGGTTGGTGGCCGCCGTACGCGACCTGCCGTTCGTCGCGCCGACCGGGCTCCCGGCCGAGCTGCAGACGATCGCCAACACCCTGGAGGAGGCGTACGCGCGGGAGCAGGCCCTGGAAGGGGCGCGGCGCGAGCTGGTGGCGTGGGTGAGCCACGACCTGCGTACGCCGCTGGCCGGCATGCGGGCCATGGCCGAGGCGCTCGAGGACGGCGTGGTGACCGACCCCGAGACGGTCACCCGCTACCACGGGCAGATCAAGCTGGAGGTGGAGCGGCTGTCGGCGATGGTGGACGACCTGTTCGAGCTGTCCCGCATCCACGCGGGGGCGCTGCGGCTGTCACGCTCGCGGATCGGGCTCGCCGACCTGGTCGCCGACACGCTGGCCGGGGCCGAGCCGCTCGCCAGGGCCAAGGGGGTGATGCTCACCGCCGAGGCCGCCGCGGCCGTGCCCGTGGAGGCCGACGCGGGGGCTCTGGGGCGGGCGCTGCGCAACCTCGTGGTCAACGCCATCCGGCACACGCCGTCCGACCGGCCCGTGGTGCTCAGGGCCGCGGTCGAGCAGGGGATGGCCTGTCTGTCGGTCACCGACTGCTGCGGGGGGATCCCCGAGGAGGATCTGCCCCGGGTGTTCGAGGTCGCCTTCCGGGGGGAGGCCGCGCGGACGCCCAGCGCGGACGGCGGAGCCGGGCTGGGGCTGGCCATCGCGCAGGGGATCGTGGAGGCGCACGACGGGGAGATCGGCGTGGTCAACGACGGGCCGGGGTGCCGGTTCGAGATCCGGCTGCCGCTCGGAGAATCGAAGTGATTCTCTTGCCTGCTTCGCTTCGCTGGCATCTGCCGAGCCGGAACCTGGTCTTACGCCGCCTCCACAGGCGTTCAGCGTCTCCGGGGAACTGCCCGGCGACGTGAAACTAGGCCGCCCGCTCGCCTCGCGCGCGGCCGACAGATGCTCGAAACCGAACCTGGCGCATCTTCCCCTCTCGTGCCCGCTGCCAAGCGATCTGGTAGTGCACGCTGTTCGGCCGGGCCCAGCGGGAAAGCCTCACACGGCGACGGTCGCAGGGAAGAACTGATGCGAGCTGATCATTCCGCTGACAGCTGACAACCCTTGGTCGGCGAGATTTTGGCGTGCGGGTCTGTCAGGGGCCTTCTGCGGCCTCCCGGCCGAACGACTCCGACATCGCCCGAAACGTCGGGCAGGGCCAGCGCCACATGCAGCTCCTGCAGCGCAGGATCGGATGTGCCGCGTCGCTCGTGATGCCCCCCGCGTCGCGCGGCTGGTGGAGGTCGAGCAACCTCAGCCCGAGCTCCGAGAACCTGAGCAACTCCGTACGCGCCCCCGCCAGGAACTCCAGGTCCTCGATCGCGAGGCGGGTGCGGATGGGGACGTAGCCCTCATGGTTCACCAGGGCGCGCAGGTGACCTGCTTCTTCATGCCATGACGTCGCCTTCTCCGTGGTGATGAGGATGGTCTCCAGGCGTTCGCGGAGGCCCTGACGCTGCGGATCTTCGGGTTCGTCTGCGTTCATCGATCCGGGGCTCCTCGGTCGTGCCCCAGCCCTTCCTTCTCCGTGAGGCGGTGGCGGTTCCGGTGTCACGCTGTCAAGCTTCGCGTACTCTCCGTTTTCATGGAGCCCAAACGGAGGACAAAAACCTGTGGTTGCCCTATCGGCGTGACAACGTGACCGGAAGCCTCAGCGCCGCTAGCCTGCCCATGTGGAGCTCAAGGTCTCGACTCGATCACATGCCGGGTGCGCACTCGTTGCCGTCACCGGGGAAATCGACCTCTATACGGCGCCTCACCTGCAGTCCGAGTTCACTCGGCTGCTGCAGGAAGGGCCTAGCCGGGTGGTCATCGACATGTCCGCCGTGGATTTCTGCGACTCCACGGGGATGAACGTCCTGCTCTCGGCGCTCAAGCGGATGAAAGAGCAGGGAGGGACGCTGGAGGTGGCCGCGCCGCGTCCCGCCGTACGCAAGATTCTGCAGGTCACCGGGCTCGACTCGGTGTTCACCGTGCACGAAGAGGTGCCGCAGGAGTTCCTCATCACCGAGGGATCATGAGGCAACGCGATCGCGGCTGCGCCGCGCTTGAAGGAGGTGCGGCTCGATGAGCGCTGACACGGCGGTCGTCATCCCGGCCGCCAACGAGGCCGACCGCATCGCCGCCACCGTCAAGGCCGCCGCGGCCCTGCCGGGCGTCGATCTCGTCGTGGTCGTCGACGACGGCTCGCACGACCAGACCGGCAGGGTCGCCCGCGCGGCCGGCGCGCGGGTCGTCCGGCACAGCCGCAACCGGGGCAAGGCCGCCGCCATGGAGACGGGGGCCGAGGCCGTACGCCTCCTCGACGAGGACGACGCCCCCCGCCACCTGCTGTTCCTCGACGCCGACCTGGGCGAAACCGCTCAGACCGCCGCGCCTCTCATCGAGCCCGTACGCGCGGGCGAGGCCGACATGACCATCGCCGTCTTCTCCACCAGGGTGAAGCTGGGCGGCCACGGGTTAGTGGTCCGCCTGTCCAAAGAGGGCATCCGCCGCGCCACCGGCTTCGACGCCACCCAGCCGCTCAACGGCCAGCGCTGCCTGACCAGGGCGGCCTTCGAGGCGGCGCGCCCGCTGGCGCACGGGTTCGGAGTGGAGACGGCGCTGACGATCGACCTGCTGCGCAAGGGGTTCCGCGTCAAGGAGGTCGAGGTCGACATGGCCCACCGGGCCACCGGCACCGACTTTCGCGCCCAGCTCCACCGGGCGCGGCAGCTCCGGGACGTGGCGCGGGCGCTGGCGGTACGGGAGCCGGTGGTCGTACAAAATCTGGACAAACTTCGTCCCAAGCGCTGAACCGGCGAACCCCCTAAACTGACCGCCCATGACCGACACAGACGAGCAGGGCCGTCCTGAGCCTCCCCTCGCCGCCGACGAGCTCGGCACGCTCGTGGGCTACCTGGAGTTCCACCGGGCGACGTTCGCGTGGAAGTGTGCCGGCCTCGACGCCGCCGGGCTGAAGGCCACCGTGGGGGCGTCGGCGATGACGCTCGGGGGCATGCTGAAGCATCTGGCGTACGTCGAGGACCACTGGTTCTCCCGCATGCTGCACGACCGGCCCGGCCAGCCGCTGTGGACCACGGTCGACTGGAAGGCGGACCAGGACTGGGACTGGCACTCGGCGTCCGCCGACTCCCCGGAGGACCTGCACGCGCTGTGGCAGGACGCGGTCACCCGCTCCCGCCACCTCCTGGACGAGGCCCTGGCCGCCGGCGGCCTCGACCAGCCGGCCAGGCGCGCGTGGCCGGACGGCCGCGAGCCCAGCCTGCGGTGGATCCTCGTGCACATGATCGAGGAGTACTCCCGCCACAACGGCCACGCGGACCTCATCCGCGAGTCGGTGGACGGCCTCACCGGCGAATGATTTTCGCTCGGGGTGGCTAGAGGGCGCTCTGTGGCACGGTCCGGCAGCGCGTTCGCTTGAGCTTCGAGCGCGGGCTGACCGGCCTTCGGCTTGCCGGTGGATTCGACCCAAGCGTGCAGCAGCCTGTGGGCTGGTGGACGGAGAGGTCGGCGGGTTGTCCACAGGCCGGGGTGATTCGCTGCGGTTGTCCACAGGAGGGGCTGAGCGGGCCGGATCCCTTCCGCGGGTGTGCTGGAATCTTCCGGTGACTTCGGAAGCGCGGCGCAAACAGGGACGAGGCCGGTTGGCCGGGCCGGCCATGGTGGCGATCGTCGCCTCGATCCTGCTGACCATCACCATCGGCCTCCTGGGCCCGTCCGCGATGGTCCCCGCGCTCACCGGCCCCGCCTGGCAGCCGCCCTACTCCCTGGCGGCGCACCCCGGCCCCTACCTCATCATCGCCCTGGCAGCCGCAACCCTGCTCCTGGGCGGCCTGGGCCTCCTGGCCGCCCTCCTCGCGACAAGCCGCCCCGGCTCCCCTCCGCCCACCACCCGCGACAACCCCGACTCCACCCGCGACGGCTCCGGCCCCACCCGCGACGGCTCCGGCTCCACCCCCTACGGCTCCGACACCACCCCTACGGTCGCTCCAGACGGCCCCGGCGCCATCCCCACGGCCACTCCGGACGCCCCCGACCATGGCTCGGGGGGTGCCGCTTTCCGCAGGCCCTCTCCCGCCCCGCTCAACCGGCTCGGAGGAGTGCTCCTCAATGCCAGGGCTCTGGTGCTCGTCGGGTGTGTCGCCGCCGCCGTGCTGGCGTTCCTGCCGCCCTCCGGGTCCGGGGACCACCTCAACTACGCCGCTTACGGGCGCATGGTCACCTTGGGCGTCGATCCGTACACCCACGGCGCGATCGACCTCCCAGGCGACCCCATCGCCGACGCCGTCGAGGAGCCCTGGCGGGAGGAGCCGAGCGTCTACGGGCCGGTCGCCACGGCCGTGCAGGCGGTGGCGAGCTGGATCGGCGGTGACTCGCTCAGGCTGACGATGTTCGTCCTGGCGCTGTTCAACGCCGCCGCGTTCATCGTGACGGGGCTGCTCGTCGACCGCTTCACCCGGCACGACCCCCGCAGGCGCCTGAGGGCGGCCCTGCTGTGGACGGCCAACCCGCTGCTTCTCTATCACCTCGTCGCCGGCATGCACGTCGACACCCTCGCCATCGCCTGCATGGTCGCCTCCCTGCTGGCCAGGGGGCGTCCCATGGGCTCAGGTGTCCTGCTCGGGCTGGGGGTGGCGATCAAGGTGAACGCCGGTCTCGTCGCCCTCGGCCCCGCCTGGGAGTTGCGCCGCCGGCCCGGCCGCCTGGCGCTCATGGCGGGGTGCGCGGTCGCGGTGGTGGTCGTCGGGTACGCCGTCGTCGGGTTCGACGCCCTCGCGCCGATCACCCGTACGAGCAAGTCGATCTCCCATGCCTCGTTCTGGAAGCTCGTCCAGGGCTGGCTGCAGGCCGTCGTGGGGACGGGGAGCGCTTACCGGGGGGCCATCCAGGTCGGGTCGCTGCTGGTGCTCGTGCTCATCGCGTGGTCGTTGCTCCGCCTGGCCGTACGTGCCGGGTGGTCGAGCGGCGGTGGGGCGCTCTCCAGCCAACCTGGCGCGCTTTCCGGGCATGCCTCTTCGGTGGCGTCCGGGGGGTTGGATGCGCCGGTGGTCGCCATGGCGTTGGTGGTGGCCTACCTGTTCGCGACGCCGTACATCCTGCCCTGGTACGACGGGCTGGCGCTCGGGATGCTGGCGCTGGTGGGGGCGTCCGCGCTGGACGGGCTCGTGGTCGCGCATCTGCTGGTGCTGTCGCTGGCGTACCTGCCGGCCAGGGTCGAGGGGCAGCCCGACGACCTCGAGTGGCTGCGTACGGTGGTCAGACCTCAGCTCGGCTGGGCGCTGCTGGCTCTGACGGTGGCGCTGGTGGTGTGGGCGTGGCGAGCTGCAGGGCGCGAACGCAGGCGGCAAGCGTCAGCGGCACCGCGACGGTCAGGGCCATAGCGGGGATGGCGATGCCCGAGTCGTTCATGAGGAAGCCGATGAGGGCGCAGGCGAGCGCGCCGAACAGGCCCGCTCTGAGCGTGGGGGTCAGCCCGTACGCGAGGCCGAGCGCGGCCACGCCCCAGCGTGAGGGACGGGCCAGCACGAAGAACAGGAAGGCCAGCGCCACCAGCGAGAGGAGGGTCAGCGACCAGTTGCCGACCGTGACGCCGATCATCGCGCCGAACTTGCGTCCGATGATCGTCCACGCCTCGCCGTCGATGATCTGCTGGACGAAGGTGCCGAGGTGGGTGCGCTCGGACTCCGGACGCAGCCAGTCCACCACGGACAGGGCGCCCACGAGCACCGCCCCCGCCAGCCCGACCAGCACCAGCAGCAGCGGCGACACCCGCCGGCCGGAGAGGAGGATCAGGAAGACCGCCAGACCGACCACGAACGCCGGCACGCCCCCGAAGTCCGCACCCCAGGCCGGCCATCCGTCCGCGAACACCGCGAACCCCCCGTACACCGCACACAGCGTCACCACCACGGCCTTCGGCACGCCCTTGCCGAGCAGCCAGTGGGCGATCCCGGCCAGGGCGAGGATGGTGCCGGTGGCGTAGATGGCGAAGGCGATGTTGCTGAAGCCGTAGAACCGTCCGCCGGTCACGGGCTCGTACCCGCCGACGGCGTTCACCTGGAGCGTCGAGCCGGTCATGACGTCGAGGAGGAGGGCCAGCGAGGTGACGGCGGCGACGACCGTCAGCGGGCCGAGCACGTGCGCACGCCAGGGGCCGGCGAACGCCACGGCGGTGATGAGCCCGGCGATGCCCACGATCGTCACGATCACCGACACCATCGGCACCGGCAACGTCCACCAGGGCACGAGCTGCGCCAGAAACGTCGAAACGGTGATCGCCCCACTGACCACAGCCACGACCTGCACGGACTTGAGCACGAGAGACCCGCTCGCCGGCTCGCCGGCCGAGTGGGCGGCGGCCAACTGGCCCGGGGCGGCCACGTGCGCTGGGGCGCCGCCGCCTGGGGTCGGCCGGCCCGGGGTTGCCGGTTGTGCTGGGGTGCCGGCCGGGGTCGCCTGTTCAGCCGGGGGCTGGGTGGCCGGTGGTTGCTCTGTGGGGGCGTCGGTCTGGGCGGCTTGTGCGGATGTGGCGGTTGCCCCCGGGGGTGCTTCTCCTTCGAGGGCTGGGGCGGTGGGCTGGTGGTCTGTGGGCCGAGGCTGGGTGGTGGGGGGTGTTCGTGTGCTTTCTGCACCCGACCGCTGGGGTTTCCGGGTGGGGTGGCGGTGGCGGAGGGTCAGGGCGGCGAAGGCGTAGAAGAGGAGTTGGGCTATGACCAGGACGGTGAAGAACGGGCCGCGGACCTCACGCAACACCTGGCTGGCCAGGTCTTCGTCGGCCAGTTCCGTCGCCACGTCGGCGGGGGTCGCGGGGGGTTGGCCGCCGGCCTGCCAGGGGCGGCCGACCACTTCTCGGGGTGGGGTCAGGCCCAGGACGTCGATGGCCGTCGCGGTGAGGTCGCTGATCGTGACCAGGGCGTCCTGGCGAGTGGAGGTGGCGGTCAAGTAGCCGTGGGGGTAGGCGGGGCCGGTCGGTGCAGGGCCGGTGGCGATGGCCACGTGGAGGTGGGCGTTCGGGGTGACGTCGGAGACGCCGGCCAGCAGGATCGTCGTGTCGGGAGGGAGCCGGGTGAGCAGGGCGCCGATGCGCCGGTCGGCTTCGGCGACGGCCTTCTCGCGGGCCGCCGCGGGAAGGGCGGTGGGGATGCCGTAGTCGTCCACGGGCTGTTGTGACCAGGCCGTTGCCAGGCCGGCGGCTTCCAGGACGATCAGGTGGTACGGGGTGGGGTCGCCCAGGGCGGAAGGAGTGGGGGCGTATTTGGCGATATTTCCGGACTTGTCGGCGGCGGCCAACGCGGCGCCCGGACCTATGGCGGCCACCTTGCCGCCGCCGTCCGTGACGATCTGGCCCAGGGTGCCGAGGCGGGCGTTGTACCCGGTCTCCGACTGGTGGGCGGTCAGGGCGTCCCAGCCCGGGATGGTGGCGCCCTCGCCGCTCTGCTGAGGGGCGGGTGGTGCGGGGCAGCCCTCGTCCGGTGTCCCGGCTCGCTGGCCTGCCGAGACGGTCAGCCAGCCCGCGGTGGGGCAGGTGATGCCGCGCCCGGGGGGCGGCACGGTGCGCGTCGAGAGGGAGGCCGACGAGCCCTCGGACATGAGGCGCCACAGGTTGGGGGTGCGCGTCTGGTCGAGGTCGCTCCACTCCAGCCCAGGGACGCCGATCAGAGCCACTCGGCCTTGGAGGGCGTTCGCGGTGCCGCCCGTGGGGGTGGCCGTCGCCGGGGCGCTCGTGCCGCCGGTCGCGGTGGTGGCTCGCCCGCCCGGGGCGGCAGGACGAGCGCTGCCGATCAGAGGGTCATCGGGCAGGGCGGTTTCTCGGTGAAGGCTCGAGGTGGGGTGAGCCGTGGCCGCTGTGGCGGGGGCGGTCCAGAGGAGCGGGACGGACAGGGCCAAGAGGGTCGTCAGGAGGCGGCGGCGCCGCCGCTTTTCGCGCCGGACCGGGCACGCCATGGCGTTCGGCATGTACGGACCCCCAGTAGTCTGCCCCTCGACCAAACAACAGCCACGGTAACGTGCCACACCGTGACAAGTGGCGAGGTACGGGTGAGACGGCGGCAGTGGTGGGCCTGGGTGATCGCGGCCCTGCTCGTCGCGGCGGCCGCGGCGCCGCTGGTGTACGAGTGGCTCACCAACCCCGACGACCAACGCCTGGTCGACCTGGACGTTTACCGTACCGGCGGGCAGATGCTGCTCGACGGCCGCCCGGTGTACGACTACTTCACGCCGGCCCCGCAACTGCTGCCGTTCACCTACCCGCCGGTCGCGGCGATGCTGGCGGTGGGGCTGGCCGGGATGTCGTGGGAGACGGCGCAGTGGGTGTGGACGGCCGGGATCTTCGTGGCGCTGGCGGTGACGGTCGGGTTCTCGTTCCGGCCCTTGCTGGTCAGGGAGTCGCTGCGTAAATACGCGCCGTGGGTGTTCGCGCTGCTCATGGTCCTATGCACGTACCTGATGCCGATCAGGGACCAGGTCAGGTTCGGGCAGGTGGACATCCTGCTGGTCGCCTTGTGCGTGGCCGACTGTGTCGCGCGGCGGCCGTGGTGGCCCAGGGGGTTCCTGATCGGGCTGGCGACGGCGGTGAAGCTGACGCCGGGCGTCTTCCTGATCTACCTGCTGATCACCAAGCAGTGGCGGACGTTCTTCATGGCCTCCTTCGCGGCGGCGGTGCTGACGCTGCTGCCGTTCGCGGTGATCCCGCAGGACGCGGCCGACTTCTGGTTCTCCGCGCTGCTCGACCCTGAACGCCTCGGCGCGAACGCGGCCACCACCAACCAGTCGATCCGCGGGATGCTGATCAGGCTCTACTGGCCGGACGCGCTGACCTCGGTGCTCTGGCTGGCGATCGTGGCGGCGGTCGGCTGGTACGGCTTCCGCGGGGCGCGGGACGCGTACCGGAACGATGATCACGTGACGGCGGTCGCGCTGGTCGGGCTGATGGCCGTGCTGCTGTCGCCCGTCGCCTGGATCCACCACCTGGCCTGGGTGGTCGTGGTGCTCGCCGCGATCGCCGGCGACGGCCGCGATCCGGTACGGCTGCGCGTGGCGGCCGGAGTGTGGCTGTACTACGTGGTGCCGGTGCCATGGTGGGGGGTGTCGCTCAAGGCGGCGGACATCCCGGGCGTCAGCGTGGTGCTGGGGAAGATCGTCCAGAACGGGTTCGGGCTCGGCGCGCTGGCCCTGGTGTGGTTGCTGGTGCATTGGCTGCCGAAACGGCGGCAGCTCGCTTGACTTTCCCGTTACCCTTCGTGTCGTGCTCGTTACCATCTGGGTGATCGTGGGCGCCGTGGCAGGCGTCAGTGGCGTGCTGGTCGGTTATTCGGCGCTGCGGCAGGCCAGGGCCACGGTCGAAGACTGCCGGCGGCTGCTCGCCCGGCAGCTCGGCGAGGGCCGCGGCGATCTCAAGGCCATCAGGGACGTCGCCGTGTGCCGGTATGACGCGCTGTCGGAGATGACGGGGCGGCTGTCGTTCTCGGTGGCGATGATCAACGGGCTGGGCGACGGCATCGTGCTGACGTCCATCAACGGGCGCAGCGAGACCCGTACGTACGTGCGCCCCGTGGTCGGCGGCAAGGGGCAGGAGCCGCTGTCGCCCGAGGAGGAAGAGGCCGTGCGCGCGGCCAGGCTCGGGCTGGGGCCCCTGGTGGCGGGGCCGGTGCCGGGGACGTTCTAGCAGGTGATCCACACCGGAGATCAGCCGTCTGAGTAAACGGCCGCGAGGCCGCCCACCTGCGGATACCCTGGACGCATGCCCAGACTCGCCTATCTCGGACCGGAAGGCACCTTCACCGAAGAGGCCCTGCGGCTCCTCGATCCCACGGCAGACCGGCTGCCCTGCGCCAACGTGAGCGCCGCGCTCAACGCCGCGCGCTCCGGCGACGCCGACGGCGCCGTCGTGCCGCTGGAGAACTCGATCGAGGGTGCGATCACCACGACGCTCGACGAGTTCGCGTGGGGCGAGCCGCTGGTGATCAACGCCGAGCTGCTGCTGCCGGTGCAGTTCTCGCTGCTGGCGCGGCCGGGCACCGAGATCCCTCACATCAAGCGGGTCTACACGCATCCCGCGGCCATCACCCAGTGCCGCGCGTTCGTCGCGCGCGAGCTGCCCGACGCCGTCGTGGTGTCCGCCCCCTCGACAGCGGCCGCGGCGCAGGAGGTGGCGCTGCCGGGCTCGCCGTACGACGCGGCCATCGCCGCCCGCATCGCCGGCGAGCACTACGGGCTGGTCGAGCTGGCCTCCGACATCGGCGACAGGTCCGACACGGTGACCAGGTTCGTCAAGGTCGCGCGGCCCGGGCCGCTGCCGCCGGCGACCGGGGCCGACCGCACCACGCTGGTGGTCTTCCTGGCCGACGACCACCCGGGCGCGCTGCTGGAGATGCTGACCGAGTTCTCGGTGCGCGGGGTCAACCTGACCCGCATCGAGTCCAGGCCCACCGGCGACGGCATCGGCCGCTACTTCTTCCACTTCGACTTCGAGGGCCACATCGCCGACGCGCGGGTGGGCGACGCCATCGCCGGCCTGCACCGCATCTGCGGCGAGGTGCGCTTCCTCGGCAGCTACCCGCGTGCCGACGGGCTGGTGCCGCAGATCAAGCGCGGCACCTCCGACTCCGACTTCGCCGAGGCCGCCGAGTGGCTGGCCAAGGTGCGCGCGGGCGAGATCTGACCTGGCGTGCCGTGCGGCCCGCCGGCGGGGCGCGGTCCAGGTCGTCGGCGGGTTTTCCGGGTGTCGGGGATAACGAGGGGCAGCGGGGGTCCGTACGCCGGTAGCCTTTCCTTGTGATTGACCTGCGTACCCTTCGTGAGGACCCCGACCGGCTACGGGCGTCGCAGCGTGCCCGCGGTGAGGACGACTCTGTCGTCGACACGCTGCTCGACCTCGACGAGCGCCGCCGATCCGCGCTGACCTCGTTCGAGTCTCTGCGCGCGGAGCAGAAGAGCATGGGCAAGTCGGTCTCCAAGGCGCAGGGCGAGGAGAAGGCCGCGCTGCTCCAGCGGGCCAAAGACCTCGCGAGTCAGGTCAAGGCCGCCGAGGCCGAGGCGGAAAAGCTGGGCGCCGAGCTCGACGGCGTGCTCCAGACGGTGCCCAACATCGTCGAGGAGGGCGCCCCGGCCGGCGGCGAGGACGACTACGTCGTGCTCGAGACGCACGGCGAGCCCCGGCAGTTCGACTTCGAGCCGAAGGACCACGTGGCCCTGGGCGAGGCGCTCGGCGCGATCGACATGGAGCGCGGCGCCAAGGTGTCGGGCGCCAGGTTCTTCTTCCTCAAGGGCGTCGGGGCGCGGCTGCAGCTCGGCCTGCTCAACATGGCGATGCAGCAGGCCATTGAGGCCGGGTTCACGCCGATGATCACGCCGGTGCTCGTCAAGCCCGAGACCATGCAGGGCACGGGCTTCCACGTGGCCCACGACAAGGAGATCTACCGGCTGCCCGACGACGACCTCTACCTCGTCGGCACCTCCGAGGTGTCGCTGGCCGGCTACCACGCCCAGGAGATCGTCGGCGGCGACGAGCTGCCGCTGCGCTACGCGGGCTGGTCGTCGTGCTTCCGCCGCGAGGCGGGCTCGTACGGCAAGGACACCAGGGGCATCATCAGGGTGCACCAGTTCGACAAGGTCGAGATGTTCTCGTACGTACGGCCCGAGGACGCCCACGAGGAGCACCTGCGGCTGCTCGCCTGGGAGAAGGAGATGCTGGCCAAGATCGAGGTCCCCTACCGGATCATCGACACGGCGGCCGGCGACCTCGGCATGTCGGCGGCCAGGAAGTTCGACTGCGAGGCCTGGATCCCGACCCAGGGCCGCTACCGCGAGCTGACCTCGACGTCCAACTGCACCGAGTTCCAGGCCCGCAGGCTCGCCGTCCGCTACCGCGACAAGGACGGCAAGCCGCAGCACCTGGCCACGCTCAACGGCACGCTGGCCACGACCCGCTGGATCGTGGCCATTCTGGAGAACCACCAGCAGGCCGACGGCTCCGTGGTGGTTCCCGCGGCGCTGCGGCCGTACGTCGGGCTCGATGTCCTGGAGCCCCCCAAGTAGGTGCTCAGAGCCCCGCCGAGGAGCGTTGCTCCTCGGCGCGGGCGTCGCGCCTGACCAGCAGGGCGCCCGCGACCAGCACCGCCGCCGTCAGGAGCACGGCCAGGGCGACGGCCATCTGGTACGACGCCAGGGAACCGTCGGCCCAGGCCCTGAAGGGCAGCGAGACGGCGGCGTAGACCAGCGGAGCCCCGAGCACGCCGGTCAGGACGGGCACCTTGCGCGGCCGTCCTGCGACCGCCAGCCCCAGGCAGACCGGGGCGCCCAGCACCGCTGCCAGAAGTCCGCCCGTGCCCATGAGCATCGAGACCTCCTGGTTCGCCGGCATCGACGCGTGGTCGAACCAGGGTGTGAGCGCCGCCGCGAACCCGGCGCAGGTGACGGCGGCGATGCCCAGATACGTACGCCCGTAGCGGCGCAGGCCAGCCCCCATGAAGCCGAACAGCGCGCACGCGGCCAGGGCCCAGGCCCAGACGAGTTCGCCGCGCAGCGGGACTTCAGGGGCCTCCTCGGGCAGGGAGACGCGGCGCCACGTCCCTGAGACGTCGCGGACCACGACCGAGTCGGGGCCGCCGGCGACGACCACGATGTGGCCGCCGGGCCTGGCCTGCACGGCCAAGGTGGTGGGGAAGCCGGAGGGGTCGTCGTAGCGCCTGCTGAGGCGTTCGATGTCGTCCGACGACAGGCGCCAGGACGGTCGCCAGGCGCTGCCGCCGTCGTCCGACTGCTCGACGCCCTTGCGGTCCTCCGTCACGCGGTAACACCGGGTGGCCTGCTTCGGCACGCACTGGGCGGTCTGGCCCTTCCTCTCCTTGTCCGCGGTGCTCTCCGACCATGTGCGGCCGCCGTCCTCCGAGGTCCACACGGTGTGCGGCCAGGTGTGGACGGCGATGCGGTCCTGGTCGTCCACCGTGACGGAGCCGACGTACGGGGTGGGCGGGGCCGCCGAGGTCGCGGTCACCGCGAGCACGGCCAGGGGCATCGTCACCGCGAACCGCCAGCGGGCGGCGGGCGGGCGGCGGAGGCTGTGGGCGCGTACCCACCAGGCGAGGGCGAGGGCCGGCAGCGCCAGGAGGTCCGTAGGATCGGCCAGGACGCGCGACGGGCCCGCGAGGAAGGTCCAGGCATGGGAGGCGGCCTCAGCGCCCGTCTCCGTCGTTTTGACGGCCGCGAAGAGCACCCCGGTCACCACGACCGCCACCCCGTCACTCCCCACCCACGGCCCCCCGGACCGCACGAAGCGGGAAAGCCGGCGCAGCGGCCCGACCGAGGAGGGGTGGTGGCCGCTTCCGGAGAGGTGGGAGGGGCGCCGATCGGAGCGGCCGCTCCGGGAGGACCGGGCTCCTCCGGGGAGCCGCCGCAGGAAGCGCCGCAGCCGCTCAGGGAGTCGTCGGTCGAGACCGTGGAGCAGGCGTTTCGTGAGGGCTGCTGCGGGGCGGGTCAGGAGGAGGGCGACGAGGGCGGGGGCCACGAGCAGGCCGGCCACGTCGCTGAGCTTGCCCGTCACGACCCCGGGAAAGGCCGCTTTGAGCAGGTGGTCGTTGACCAAGAGCACGAGCACCCCGGCAACCGTCACGGGGTGGCACAGCCACGCGTACCTCATACCCAGGTTGACCGCTCGGGGGACGGGGCGGTTCAAGGGTCATGTGAGTCGAGTCACAGCCGTGACCAATCCGACATCACGCTCGACACAAGCAAAAGACCGGAGCCCGCTGGAAGCGAACTCCGGTCTGTCTCGCTGCTACAGGTCAGATGGCTCGGACCTGAGAGGCCTGCGGCCCCTTCTGGCCCTGCGTGATCTCGAACTCGACCCGCTGGCCGTCTTCAAGGCTGCGGTAGCCGTTGCCGACGATCTCGGAGAAGTGCACGAACACGTCCGGCGCACCGCCGTCCGGGGCGATGAAGCCGAAGCCCTTCTCGGCGTTGAACCACTTGACGGTTCCCTGAGCCATAAAAGCTCTCCCTCAGGATGTGAATCTATGGGACCCACACCTCGTGGGTCCCGGTGTGTCGTACAGCAAGCACCCGGGGTGGCTCAGACAAAGTCATGCTGGTTTTCACTACGGGATCAGCTAATACAACGCCATCACATCTAACACCATTCTGGAGCGTTGGTGTTCCCCTCCCAACGAAGATTTCTGTCAGGCGGCATCACCGGGCAAACTGGAACCTGTTATGCGCAGCCTTCCCGCACCGCGTCTAGTGGCCACCGACCTCGACGGCACCGCGTTGCGTACGGACGGAACCGTGTCTCCCCGCACGGTCGCCGCCTTCGGCAAAGTCGAGGAATCAGGGGCGGTCCTGGCCTTCGTGACCGGGCGTCCGCCCCGGTGGATGGGCGGGGTGGCCAGTGCGGTACGTCACCGTGGCCTGGCGATCTGCGCGAACGGAGCGCTGATCTACGATCTCCATACCGAACGGATAGTGGAATCTCACCTCATCGGCATCGAGGTGCTCGAGGAAGTCGTCGCTCAGCTAAGAGCGAACGTGCCCGAACTCGTATTTTCGGTCGAGTATGAAGCCGGTTTTGCGCATGAGTCAGATTTCCGGCTCGGCGGGTTGGACCGGGCACTCGGAGCAGCGCGTGTGGAATCGGTCACTTCCCGTCCATGCGCCAAGTTGCTCGCCCTGCATCCCCGCATGAACGCCGACGAGCTCCACGCGGCCGTGGACGAACTGGTCGGCCATCTCGTGACCACCACCCACTCCAGTAGCAGAGGGCTGATCGAGATGAGCGCCCAGGGCGTGACCAAGGCCACCGCCCTGGCGGCGCTCGCGGAGCAGCTGGAGATCAAGCCATCGCAGACCGTCGCATTCGGCGACATGCCGAACGACCTGCCCATGCTGAGCTGGGCAGGCACGTCGTACGCGGTCGCCAACGCGCACCCTCGCGTGCTGGCGGCGGTCGATCACGTGACCGCGACCAACGACCACGACGGTGTCGCGCAGGTGATCGAGAAGCTCTACGCCTGACGGCGGAGCCCCGCAGGCCCTGAGAAGGGCCTACAGGTAGGGGCCGGAACCGCCGGGCGGCCGCTGCCCCTCGTCACCCGGCACCCCTGGCAGCGCCCTGCGCATCTGCTCCAACTGGGCGCGGGCGGCCATCTGCTGCGCGAACAGCGTGGTCTGGATGCCATGGAACAAGCCCTCGAGCCAGCCGACCAGCTGGGCGTGCGCGATGCGCAGCTCGGCGTCACTCGGCGGCGTGCCGTTGTCGTCGGTGAACGGAAGCGAGAGCCGCTCCAGCTCATCGACCAGCTCGGGCGCGAGACCGTCTTCGAGCTCCTTGATGGAGGACTCGTGGATCTCCTTCAGCCGCTTGCGGCTGGCCTCGTCGAGGGGAGCCGCGCGCACCTCCTCGAGGAGCTGACGGATCATGCTGCCGATACGCATCACCTTGGCGGGCTGCTCGACCAGGTTGGTGACCGAGCGGTCGTCTTCTCCACCATCGCCCTGACCTTGGAAATCAGGGCCCACCACCACGACGTGGGGGGTGTTGTTGTCCTCAGCATTCATAACACTCACCGTACTAGCAGGATCTTGCCGACGTGCTCCCCCGAATCCAACATTCGGTGAGCTTCGGCGGCGTCGGCCATGGGCACCTCGGCGTACACGACCGGACGTACGGCACCCGCTCCGACCAGGGGCCACACGTTGTCGACCACGCTGCGCACGATGGCGCCCTTCTCGTCGACGGGCCGCGAGCGCAGTGTCGTGGCGTGCACCGAGGCGCGCTTGGCCAGCAGCATGCCCAGGTTGAGCTCGGCCTTGGTGCCGCCCTGCATGCCGATGACCACCAGCCGGCCGCCGGTCTTGAGGGAACGGACGTTCTTGTCCAGGTATTTCGCGCCCATGATGTCGAGGATGACGTCGGCCCGCACCTTGTCGGTGAAGTCCTCCTCGCGGTAGTTGATCACCTCGTCGGCGCCCAGCTCCCTGGCCCGGTCGGCCTTCTCGGCCGAGCCGACGGTGGTGACGACGTGGCTGCCGAGCGCCTTGGCGAGCTGGATCGCGAACGTGCCGATGCCGCTGGCCCCGCCGTGGATGAGCAGCGTCTCGCCCCTGCGCAGCCGCCCGACCATGAAGACGTTGGACCAGACCGTGCAGGCCACCTCGGGCAGCCCGGCGGCCTCGCGCAGCGATACCTGGGAGGGCACCGGCATGACCTGCTGCCAGGGCGCGGCTACGCGCTCGGCGTAACCGCCGCCGGCGAGCAGCGCGCACACCTCGTCACCCGGCTTGAACTGCTCGACGTCCGCCCCTACCTCGGCCACCACGCCCGAGACCTCGAGCCCCGGGTACGGCGACGAACCCGGCGGCGGGTCGTAGAATCCCTGCCGCTGCAGCACGTCGGCGCGGTTGACCGCCGACGCCGTCACGTCGATCAGCACGTCTCCGCGCCCGACGTGGGGATCCGGCGCCTCGCGCCACTCCAGCACCTCTGGTCCGCCCGGTTCGACGATCTCAATGGCTCGCATGCGAACCACGGTAGCCGGGCAAAGAAGTTGTGGGTTGCCGGGCTGCGACCGAGCGGGTGGCGTTACCCTGCAATGTATTTGCTGCCCCTTTAGACCCACCCGAGGGGGAACACGGTGGCAAGACACGATCGAGAAGAATCTCTCGAGGAACAGCTCGCCTGGCTTGACGCGATCAAAGAGACGGAAGAGGCTCCCGTCTCCGTGAGCGCGCCGGCCGCCCCGGTCGACGAGCCGGTCGCGTCGCCGTACCCCCAAGACCCCTGGTCGCTCGTGCCGCAGCAGCACGAGACGCCGCCGCAGCCGCTGTTCAGGGCCGCGGTCGACTCCGCGTACGGTGGCCCGGCGGCGACCGAGGAGCGCTCGGCGAGCGACTCGGGCGAGTGGCCGGCCAGGTTCACGGCCGACGAGCCGCGGGCGAGCGCCGCGCCGAGCGTGGACGATCCGTTCCTCGCGCCGCTCAAGCCGCTGCCGCGGCCGGACGACACCGACACGTACGCGCTGCCGTTCACCCCGGCGGAGCCGGCCGGGAAGACCGAGGAGAGCACCTGGCCGCCCGCGTCCGACTGGCCTGGGCCCGATGACACGGTCCGGGTGGAGCCGCCGCAGGACAAGCCCGCCGCGGAGGACGAGAGCGCCCGAGAGCCGGCCAAGGAGACCAAGGACTCCGGGGCAACCGACACCCGGCCGCGCACCGAGCCTCCGGCTCAGGCCGACGACGCGGAGGAGCCGGCCCAGAAGAAGGCCGAGGAGCCGGAGGAGCAGCCGGCCGCGCGTGACGACCGTCCGAATTGGCCGCCCGACGTGTCCGAAACCCTGCCGCGCACCGAGCGCCCGCAGTGGGACGCCGCCGAGACGCCGGCCCCCGAGACCGAGGACGAGCGCCGGAGCGCGCCCGAGACCGACATCCCGCAGTGGGCCAAGGAGGGCTCGCAGTGGAGCCGCGAGCAGTCGGAGGGTCTCCCGCACTGGGACCGCCGCGCGGACGAGCAGCCCGCCGCCACCGAGCCGCCGGACCGGCCCACCAGCTGGGTCGACCCGCCGGAGAAGGCGCCGAGCTGGGGTAAGGCGGCCCAGGCGGACGAGACCCCGGCGGCCTGGACCCAGGACCCGGCCGCGAAGGACGAGACCCCGAGCTGGGACCAGAAGGACAAGACGCCTGGCTGGGGCCAGGACCCGAAGGACAAGCCGTCGGGCTGGGGCCGCGACCAGACGGAAGAGGCTCCTCGCTGGGACCAGGAGGACGCTCCCCAGTGGGGCAGGGAGCAGCCGGAAGAGCGCCCCCAGTGGGTACGCGACCAGCCGGAGGAGCGCCCCCAGTGGGCCGAGCAGCCGGAGGAGCGCCCCCAGTGGGCCGAGCAGCCCGAGTGGCGCCCGGCCGAGCGGGACATCCCCCCGGTGCGCCCGCCGCGCCGCCCGGCCCCCGTGCCCGTGTTCACGGCGCCGCCCAGGCCACCGGCGACCGGCAAGCCCACGGCCGAGAGCCTCGACCCGGAGTCCCTGCTACGCGGACGGCGTAACGCCCCCTCCAAGGGCTGGCGGCGCATCGTCTACAAGGCGTCGGGCGGCTGGATCAAGCCGGGCGAGCCCCCGGAGGTGCGCCGCCGCCGCGAGCTGGTGACCCGCGCCCGCACCCCGGTCACCGCGGGACACCACCGCGTCGCGGTGCTCAGCCTCAAGGGCGGCGTGGGCAAGACCACGACCACGGTCGGCCTCGGCGCGACGCTCGCGCAGGTGCGCGGCGACCGCGTGATCGCCGTCGACGCCAACCCCGACCGCGGCACGCTGTCGGACAAGCTGGAGCTGGAGACCTCGGCCACCGTACGCGACCTGCTGAACGAGCGTGACCAGGTCAAACGGTACGTCGACATCAGGGCGTTCACCTCGCAGGCCCCGTCGCGGCTGGAGGTGCTGGCCTCCGACCGCGACCCGTCGGTCTCCGAGGCGTTCAGCGGCGCCGACTACCAGGCTGTCTCCCAGGTGCTGGAGAACTTCTACTCGATCTGCATCACCGACTGCGGCACCGGCCTGCTGCACTCGGCGATGGGCGGCGTGCTGGGGCTCGCCGACCAGATCGTGCTGGTCAGCTCCCCGTCGGTGGACGGCGCCAGGGCGGCCTCGGCGACGCTCGACTGGCTGGAGGCCCACCACTACGGCGACCTGGTGAAGAACGCGACCGTGGTGCTGTGCAGCGTGCGGCCCAGGTCGAAGTCGGCGGTGGACATCAAGAAGCTGGAGGCCCATTTCGCCGCCAGGTGCCGCGCGGTGATCAGGGTGCCGTACGACCCGCATCTGGAGGAGGGCGCGGAGATCGACCTGGACCGGCTGCAGGAGCCGACCAGGGACGCCTATCTCCAGCTCGCCGCCAGCGTGGGCGACGGTTTCGCGGGGATCCGCGACTGAGCGGAGGGTGTGGGATTCGAACCCACGAGGCCATCGCTGACCTGGCCGCTTTCAAGGCGGCTGCACTCGTCCACTATGCGAACCCTCCTGTGCGGAAACCACGATAGCGGCTGTGGTGACAGGGGTGTACGTTCAGGTGGTGGCGGATCTCGACGTCGAGGTGCAGCGCGGCTCCCGCGACGCGCTCGTACGGCTGAGCGGTGACCTCGACAAGCTCACCGCGCCACTGCTCAAGGACACCCTGGTCGCGTTGTTCACCGAAGGCAGGGTGCAGGTGGTGATCGACGCCGGGCGGCTCGAGTTCTGCGACTCCAGCGGGTTGTGGGTGCTGGTGGAGCACCGGCGCAGGGTCGCCGCGCAGGCCGGGTCGCTGGGCATCGTGGGCGTCCACGGGGTCCTGCACCGGGTGCTCGACGTGACGGGGCTCAGGGCCGCCTTCGACCGGGTGGACCTACGCGGGCAGTTGTGAGAGCAGCCACTTGGGGCCGACGGTCTCGGCGCCCAGCTTCGCCACGCGTTCGCGCAGGCCACGATCCGCCGTGACGACGAGCAGGCGTTCCCAGATCCTGGCCCGGCGTACGACGTCCACGATCGCGTCGTCGCCGCTCCCCATGGCCGCGACCACCTGGATGCCGGGCACCTCGGGCGCGCTGCGTGCGGCGCCCTCCACGACGGCCACCATGCGCGGATACCACTGCGCCAGCACCGGATGGCTCAGCCGCAGCCTTGAGACGGCCTCCAGCAGCCGGGTGGCGGCGCCCAGGCGGTCGTTCCACCAGCCCCGCTCGGCCCGCGCGCCGACGATGTTGGCGACGTCGAGCACGAGAGTCTCGGGCTGGAGCGCGCCGCTGATGTCGTCCCAGGTGGCGGCGAAGCCCGGGTGCAGCTCGCGCTGGGGCACCTCGGGCAGGGCCAGCCAGCGCATCTCGTCGCTCTCCGAGTTGGCCGGCGCGGCGGCGATCAGCTCGGGCGACTCGGCGATGACGGTCTCGAACGCCCACCCGCCGTGGTCGTCGCGGTAGACGCCCTGGACGCGGAGCGCCTCCGCCCCCAGCGCGGCCTCCTCGTGGGCCTCGCGCAGCGCGCTGGTGACGGCGTCCTCATGGCTGTCGCGGGCGCCGCCGGGCAGCCCCCAGGTGCCGCCGTGGTGGCAGCGCAGCGAGCGCTTCTGCAGGAGCACGTACGGGATGCCGCGATCGTCGTGGTGCACGACCAGGAGCCCGGACGCGCCGTGGACGCCCCAGTGCCGATGGCCTTGGGCGCATTCGGTCCAGCCGTCGCCGTCCTTCGCCGTCATGAGGGAATCCTCTCAGCCTCCGCCCTTGGAGAAGTGCTGGTAGTCCTTGGCGCCTGACCAGTAGCCACCCCACTCCCAGCCGACCTGGGCGAAGGTCTTGACGACCCGGTCGCCGGGATTAATCACACCTTTACCCTTCATTGGGCGCTTGGTGAACTTCTTCGCGTTGCGGTGGGCGGTGCCGCCGCTCGCGGTGACGTACGGGTTCTCCAGCGGGTTGACGTCGATGGCCTCGCCGTACGCGTGGTTCGACCAGTTGCTGGACCCCGTGGCCCGGCGGCAGTTGAAGGCCGAGGTGTTGTCGGCGTCGATCGAGTCGTAGTCGTCGGCCTTGTACGCGTCGACCAGCTTCATCTGCCTGATCGGCCAGCGGCGGTCGTACAGCTTCTTGAAGACCGTCTCGATGTCGTCGGTCACCGTCTTGCGCACGACCAGCTCACCGGTGTGCGGCTTGCCGTCGAACCCCCAGTACGACAGCGTCACCAGCCGCAGGTCGCGGTAGTGGACGGGGCACCCGGGGCGCCAGGAGTAGGGCAGGCGGTCGCGGGAGACGCGCGAGACCTTCGAGGTGAACGCGGGCGGCGCCGTCGGGCTGGGCGTCGCTGTGGAACGCTCCGACGTCGGCTCGGCGGTGGCAGTTACGGTGGCGGGCTCTCGCGGCGGGTCGGCGGAGGCCGCGGGCTCCTCCGCGGCCGCACACGCGGCGGACGCGAGCACCACGAACGCGATGGCGGCAGCACGCTTCATCTCGCCACCATATGCGACGTCGGGCCAGGTCAGGGCACTACCAGCACAGTACGGCGAGCTCGTTTCGCCAGGCTGGCCGCCACCGACCGCCGCCACGAGGAGCGGGAGCGGCCCACCACGATGGCGTCCGCCATGTACGTGCTGGCCAGCGCCTCGAGCTCGCGGGCCGCGTCACCGCGCAGGCTGACGAACCGCCACGGCACCCCGGCCCCGCGCAGTTCCTCCCTGAGGTCCTGGGTCAGGTCGGCCGCCGCGTCGGGGATGATGGGCGACCCGGCGAAGAACCACAGCGTCGAGGTGTTGAGCGCCTCGACGAAGGCGATCAGCAGGGCCGCGTCGTCCCTGCGGGCGAGCCCGGCCGCGTACGCGAGCGCGTTGCGGCTCGGGCCCGATCCGTCGAAGCCCACGACGAGCAGGCCGACGCCGTCCTTGCCGATCTCGAACCGCCCTTCGGGGAGCCTGCCTGCCAGCGGCTCCCACTGCGGGTCCGTGCCACTGCCGAACACGGCATCGCCCGCGTCAGACGTCGGCGTGCCTGCCGCGGTGCGCCAGCTCGCGCAGCGCGTCGGCCGCGTAGATCACCAGGGCCACGAACGAGATCCCGGCGAGGGCGCCGCCCAGCCAGAGGTCGTTGACGGTCGCGTCGGCGTATTCGGCGCCGCGCGGCTGGTAGCCGACCGCGAACGGGGCCGCGATCAGCCACAGGCCGCCGAGGAACAGCAGCACCAGGGCGCCCACGCCCAGTTTGGCCTTCAACGGTTGTCCTCCACTCCGACCAGGGAAGCCTTGCCGTTCTGGCGGTGCTCGCCACCGCCCGTACGGGTGTTGAGGTCCTCACGCAGCGCCTCCACGAGCGGGGCCAGCAGGCTCGCCAGCTCGGCGGAGGTGGCCTGCGGCCCGGCGGGAGCGACCGGCACGGGCTCAGGCTCCGGCTCTGGCTCGCGGCGCGGCTTCGGCACGACCAGGCCGCGCACCACCAGGTCCTCGTGAATGGCCGCCACGAAGGCGATCGCGCCCACGACGCCCACGACGGCCACGCCGAGGCCGGTGAAGAACTCCGACTGGGTGGCGTTCGTCCAGTCGGCGTCCTCCGGCTGCGTGCCGAGGGCGAAGGGCGCGATCATCTGCCACAGCCCGGCCATGACGGCCAGGGCCGCGGCGACGGCACCCACGAACTTGCGAATCATTGTGTGATTCCTCCTGAGACGAGGTCCTTCTGCGGTGGCGTGGCCTGCGCGATCAGGGCGCGCGAGGTGGGCCGCAGCACGCTCTGCGCGACCGACCTGGCCCGTTCGCGTTCCGAGCGGCCGTCGGGTGGCGCCATGTCGGCGACCGCGGTGAGCAGTGCCGAGCGCTCACCGTTGGCTCGCTCGATGCGCTGGGCGATGAGCTCCAGCAGCAGGCCCGCCAGGACGAGGTCGTCCTTGCTGAGCGGTTGAGGGGTGGGTGCCGCGGGCGCGGCCGAGCCGCGCAGCGGCAGCTCCTTGAGGAAGATCGTGGCGACGAAGCCGAGCAGCGCGATCGGCACGCCCACGATGAACACCGTCTCCAGGCCCCGCGTGAACGACTCCAGCACGATGTTCTTGACCGGCCCTGGAAGGTGCTGGATGGCCTCGGGGCTGCCGAGCTTGACGTCACCGCCGCCGGGGAGCTTGATGCCGGCCGCCGCCAGCATCGCGGCCATCTCGTCCTTGAGCCGGCCGGTGAGGATCGCGCCGAACGCGGCCACGCCGACGGCGCCGCCCAGGGAGCGGAAGAACGACACGCCTGACGTGGTCGAGGCCATGTCACGCAGCTCGGAGCCGTTCTGCGCGGCCAGGATGAGCATCTGCATGGACAGGCCGAGGCCGGTGCCCAGGACCGCGACGTCGAAGCCGATGAGCCACTCGCTGGAGTCGACGTGCAGCCTGGACAGCAGGAACAGCCCGATGGCCACGATGAGCAGGCCCGCCACGGGGAAGATCTTCCACCGCCCGGTCTGGGTGACGATCTTCCCGGAGATGACGCCGGCCAGGAACAGCGCTATGACCATCGGCAGCGTCATCAGGCCCGAGTTGGTCGGGCTGAGCCCCTTGACGATCTGCAGGTACTGCGGCAGGTAGATCATCGCGCCGAACATCGCCATGCCGACGAACAGCGAGGCGAGGCTGGTGAGGACGAACGTCCTGTTGCGGAACAGCCGCGGCGGCAGGATCGGGTTGCGCGCGGTCCGCTCCGAGAGCACGGCCAGCGCCAGCATGAGCAGCGCGGTGGCGGCGAGCACGTACGTCCAGGGCGAGTTCCACTCGAACTCGTTGCCCCCGAGGGTCAGCAACAGCATCAGCGCGCTCGCGCTGGCCGTGATCGTCGTGGCGCCCCAGATGTCGATCGAGGTCTTCCGCTTGATCCGCGGCAGCTTGAGCACCTTCTGGATGACGAAGAACGACACCAGGGCGAACGGCACGACCACGTAGAAGCACCAGCGCCAGCCCAGCCACTCGGTGTCCACGATGAACCCGCCCAGCAACGGCCCCGCGACCGTCGAGATGCCGAAGACGGCGCCCATGTAGCCGGAGTAGCGGCCACGCTCGCGCGGCGAGACGATGTCCCCCAGGATCACCTGCGACAGAGCCGACAGACCACCGACGCCCAGGCCCTGGATGGCACGCGCGGCGATGAGCTGCCCCATGTTCTGCGACATGCCGGCCACCGCCGAGGCCGCCACGAACAGCACCAGAGCACTCTGGAAGAGCAGCTTGCGCCCGAAGACGTCGGACAGCTTGCCCCACAACGGCGTCGAGACCGTCATCGTCAGCATGGTCGCGCTGGCGACCCATGAGTACTGGTCCTGACCGCCTAGTTCCCCCACGATCGTCGGCAGCGCGGTACCCACCACGGAAGTCGAGATCATCGAGGTCAGCATGGCGAGCATGAGCCCGGACAGAACCTCGAGGATCTCGCGGTGGGTGTAGTGCCGCTTCGCGGGGGACGCGGCCGGTGCGTGCGCTACCAAGACAACACCACATCCCCTTCGTTCATTTTTGTCCTCGACGAGTATACGTCCGTTTACTAGCCGCGCGGTAAGTGGGTGACCGCCGAGTAGAGTGCGGGCATGAGTCCCCAGGTGACTGAGGCCAGGCCGCGCGACCGCGAGGCCACCCGGGAGCGGATCCTCCAGGCAGCCCGCGCGCTCTTCGGCGAGCAGGGCTACGAGCAGGTGACCGTACGCATGATCGCGGCGGCGGCCGAGGCCAACATCGCGCTGGTCGGCCGCTACTTCGGATCCAAGGCCGGCCTGTTCGGCGCCGTGCTGCAGGGCGAGCCGAGGTTCGGCGCCCTGTACGAGGGCGACGCCGAGGACCTGCCCAGGCGGCTGGCCGAGTACGCCGCCGAGCGCATGCACCAGCCGCCGGACAGCCCCATCCTGCGCACACTCGAACGCTCGGCCATGCACCCCGAGGTGCACGCCGTGGCCAGGGAGCGGCTGATCACGGCGGTGCTGGAGCCGCTGGTCGCCCGGCTTGAGGGGCCCGACGCCCGCGCGCGGGCCCGCATGGCCACCGCGGTCCTGCTCGGCATCGGCGCGACGCGCCGCCGCCTCGGCCCCCAGCAGCCCACGCCGGAGGACGTCGACCGGCTCACCGCCGTCTTCGAGGCGTGCCTGGCCGGCTGAAAGTTTCACCGCCCGCACCCGCTCCGACCTGCGGCGCAGGGTTCGGGAGCGATCCGATGTCTTTGTCATGTACGGGGGCGCTTTCTACGATCCACGGAAGCCCGTGGGAGCGCTCCCACATGACGGACGGAGATCGTTCATGTCTCGCAGAAGGCCCGTGTTGGCGGTGCTCCTCACAGCGGCCGCCATGGCCGCGGCGGGGGCGGTCGTCGTCGCCGCCTCGTCGTCCACCGCCCAGGCCGCCGACTCCGCTTTCTACGTCGATCCCCAGACCAACGCCGCCAAGTGGGTGGCGGCCAACCCGGGCGACAGCCGGGCGGCGGTGATCAGGGACCGGATCGCGGCCGTGCCGCAGGGCCGCTGGTTCGCCACCTACAACCCGAGCACCGTACGCAGCCAGGTGGACGCGTACGTCGGCGCCGCCGCAGCGGCCGGCAAGATCCCGATCATGGCCGTGTACGCCATGCCCAACCGCGACTGCGGAGGCCCCAGCGCGGGCGGCGCCCCCGACCACGCCTCCTACCGCGCCTGGATCGACCAGATCGCCGCCGGGCTCGGCGGCCGGCCGGCCACGATCGTGCTGGAGCCCGACGCCCTGGCCATCATGACCAACTGCATGAACGGCTCGGAGCAGGCCGAGGTCAAGGCGTCCATGGCCTACGCCGGCAAGCGGCTCAAGGGCACGTCGTCGCAGGTCAAGGTGTACTTCGACATCGGCCACGACGCCTGGCTGTCCGCCTCGGAGGCCGCCTCCCGGCTCAACGGCGCCGACGTCGCCAACAGCGCCGACGGCATCGCGGTCAACACCTCCAACTACCGCTCGACGCCTGGGCTGGTGTCGTACGCGAAGAGCATCATCGCGGCGACCGGCGTCTCCAGGCTGAAGGCGGTCATCGACACCAGCCGCAACGGCAACGGCCCGGCCGGCAGCGAGTGGTGCGACCCGGGCGGCCGCGCCACCGGCATCTGGAGCACCACGGAGACCGGCGACTCCGCGATCGACGCCTACCTCTGGGTCAAGCCGCCCGGCGAGGCCGACGGGTGCATCGCGCAGGCCGGGCAGTTCGTGCCGCAGCGGGCGTACGACCTGGCCATGGCCGCGCCCGAGCCCACGGTCTCACCCACCGTCACCGTCTCGCCCACCGTCTCGCCCACCGTCTCGCCCACCGTCACGCCGACGACCGGGCCCGAGGGGTGCTCGGCGACGTTCAAGGCGATCAGCCAGTGGTCGGGCGGCATGCAGGGCGAGGTCACCGTCACCAACACCGGCGGCGCGGCCACCAGCGGCTGGCGGGTCGGCTGGACGCTGCCCTCCGGACAGACGATCTCCCAGCTGTGGAACGGCGACCTGTCCGTCAGCGGCGGATCGGTCACCGTCACCAACCTGAACTGGAACGGCAACATCGCCCCCGGCGCGACGACCACGTTCGGATTCATCGCGAGCGGCGGGTCCGGCGGCCCGTCCGGGCTCACCTGCGCCACCTCCTAGCGCTCACGCGCACCCGGCCGAGCCCCCGCCCGACGCCTGCGGGGGCTCGGCCCCATGAAATAACCGGGCAGGCGCCGCTGTTGACCACCACCAGGTCACCCCGCTCTGCGAAAGGCGCTCACTCATGGCTCTGCCGCTGTCCATCCTCGATCTGGCGCACATCGGCGAGGGCGAGACGGCCGCCGACAGCTTCGCCGCCAGCGTGACCCTCGCCCAGCGCGCTGAGGAGCTGGGCTACCAGCGCATCTGGTACGCCGAGCACCACAACATGGACAGCATCGCCTCCTCCGCCACGAGCGTGCTGATCGCCCACATCGCCGCCCACACCCGGACGATCCGCCTCGGCGCGGGCGGCGTCATGCTGCCCAACCACTCACCGCTGACCATCGCCGAACAGTTCGGCACCCTGGAGACGCTCCACCCCGGCCGCATCGACCTCGGTCTCGGCCGCGCGCCCGGCAGCGACCAGCAGACCATGCGCGCCCTGCGCCGCACGCCCTCGTCGGCCGACTCGTTCCCGCAGGACGTGCTGGAGCTGCAGGGCTACCTCACCGGCGAGACCCGCATCCCCGGCGTGCACGCCACCCCCGGCAGGGGCACCGACGTGCCGCTCTACATCCTCGGGTCCTCGCTGTTCGGCGCGCAGCTCGCCGCCGCGCTCGGCCTGCCGTACGCGTTCGCCTCCCACTTCGCGCCCGCCGCCCTGGAAGAGGCCGTCGCCCTCTACCGGCGCGACTTCAAGCCGTCGGCCCAGCTCGACCGGCCCCACGTGATCGCCGCGCTCAACGTCATCGCCGCCGACACCACCGAGGAGGCCGAGGAGCAGTTCCTGGCCTCCAAGCGGCTGCGGGTCACCCGGTTCCTCGGGCGCGGGCGCACGTTCACGGACGAAGAGGCCGACATGATCCTCGACTCCCCGGCGGGCCGGCAGCTCGTGCAGATGGCCAAATACTCGGCCGTCGGCGACCCGGCCGAGGTCAAGGCGTATGTCGACCGGTTCGCCGAGCACGCTCAGGCCGACGAGCTGATCGTGGCCTTCTCCGCGGTCGACAGGAAGGCGTGGCTGCGCTCGGCCGAGCTGCTCGCCGAGGTCCACGCCTCTTAAGGCCGGTAGGCGGGGTGGCGGGCGACCGCGCCGGGCCGCCGCGGCGTCCCGCCGCCTGCCAGGGCCCGTACGAGCCGGTCACGCACGGCACTCAGCTCGGCGATCCGCTCGTCCAGGTCCGCCACCTTCCTGGTCACCGCCTCGACGCTGGGCGGACAGGCCGGCCCCAGCGCCACGTCGTCGCCCTCCAGGCAGGGCAGGAAGCCGCGGACGTCCTGGGCGGTGAAGCCGTTGGACAGCAGGAGCCGGATGTTGCGGACCGTCGACACCGCGCCGCGGTCGTAGTGGCGGTAGCCGTTGGAGGTCCGTTCCGGCCGCAGCAGGCCCTGCTGCTCGTAGTAGCGCAGTGCCCTGACGGTGACGCCGCTCGCCCGCGCCAGCTCCCCGATCAGCATCGCTCCAGCCTATGCCTGCTGCCCCGCCGCCACGGAAAGGCCGCCGTCCACCCGGATCACGGCCCCGGTGAGGTACGCGGCCTCGGGGCGCGCCACGTTCACGATCCACCATGCGATCTCGGCGGGCCGGGCGATGCGGCCGAGCGGGATGCGTCCGGTGAGCCCCGCGCCCGCGGCGGCGATCTGCTCCTCGGGTCTTCCGCGGTACGCCGATCGATGGCCCCGAGCGCGGCCGGCTGGGTGATCGCCGCGTTGTTGACCAGGACGTCGTCCGGCCCAGCCGCCCCATCGCCGCCTCCACGATGCGCTCGGGCCCGTCGGGCGCCGCACTGTCGGCGGCGAACAGGTGCGACTCGGCGTCAAAACGCCGCACGACATCGCACGGTTCGGTAGTGTGTTCGACGGTGGTGATGACCAAGCCACTGGACGAACGATCGGAAACATCCTCGCCGCCGGGCTGGCGGAGAGGTGAAACGCCTGTGGAGCTGGTGTAAGACCTCAACGAGAGTTTCTTTCTCGGGCGGGCGACCGGCTGTGAAGCAGGAAGCCTCACGGGCGACCGTGGGAATCCCCCTCGTTCACGAGGTGGAGGATGTCAAGAACGTCCTCTCGTAGGTGAGTGGACGTGAAGCTGAACGTTGACCCGGGCGTCAGGGTCAAACCGCGGCCTGACGCCCGGGTGCGATTCCGCTAGTCGGCCACCAGGCGGGCGCGGCGGCCCTCGTGCTCGCGCTGGCGGCGCACCACGTACGTGCCGGGCGCGCAGCCCGAGCCGCCGTGCTCCGGATGCAGCAGATAGACCGGGGCCGAGGCGGAGAACACGCCGATCGCCAGGCCGTCGGCGTCCGAGACGTTCACCGTCCAGCGGCAGGTGCCCGGCTCGGCGACCAGCGTGTGCGGGTTGCCGCCCGCCGCGCCGCGCAGCAGCTCGACGCCCTCAGGGGGCACGGCCTGCCAGCGGGGGTCGTCGCGGATCTGCACCGACGCCGCCACCAGCCGCAGCGGCACCACGATGAGGTCGCCCTGGGCCTGCGGGCCGTCGAGCACGGGGATCTGGATCGACTGCTCCAGGTGGTCGAGCACGGTCAGGCCGGTCTGCCGGGCCAGCGTGGCCAGCGTCACTGTCATGAGCATCACCTCAGGTTCTGCGTAGGAGTTGGGCGTACTGCTCGCCGGACAGCCCGTACGTCCAGCCGGCGGCGGCGAGCGGATCGTCGAAGTAGCCGGGCACGGTGAGGCCGTACTGCCTGCGGCGGCCGTCGCGCTCGACCGAGCCGTTGACCGCGAGCAGCACCCGCGTGTCCCGGCGCATGTCGTAGAGGCGCAGCTCCGTGCCCGCGTTGCCGGGGTCGGGGGCGGTGGCGACCAGCCGCAGCTCGGCCCGCGCGATGTAGGCGGGCCAGCCGAGGCGTTCGATCGCGCAGCGCCTGACCTCGACGTTGGGCTCGGCGGAGATGCGCTCGGGGGTGGGGTCGTGGATCACCCAGGACGGGATCCTGGTGCCGTGCCAGGCGTAGGTGGCCCAGCCGTCGGCGTACCGTGCCGATGGGCCGTCCGCGTGGTGCGGGCGCTGCTCGCCGGTCGCCGTCCACGTCTCCGTGTGCAGCTCGGCGGGGCGTTCCGACATCACGCACACGTGCTCGGACGGCCACCACCAGTGGCACGCCGTGGCCACGGCCGTCCACATGTCCACCTGGCGTGCCAGCTCGGCGGGCAGCTCCACGCCGGCGATCCGGCGCAGCGCGTCGCAGTGGGCGATCCAGGAGACGCACACCGTGCGGTACCAGGTCTGGTGCCGCGACGCCTCGTTGTGCGCGAGCTCGACGGGCGGCAGCAGGCAGCGGCCGGCCGTGTTGAGGAGTGGCTGGTGCACCTCGCGGCGCAGCAGCACGTCGACCGGGCGTTGCGCCGGGCGTACGCGGGCGTGCACCGCCCCGTACACGCGGTGGCGCAGCGTCGCGAACCTGGCCGGCAGCGGCCACGCGTCCACTCGCTCGACGCTCTGCCCGGGCGGAAGCCCGGCGGGCACGGTCGCGAACGCGGCGGCAGGCGAGGTCACCCAGTGGAAACGGGGTGGGGACAGACCGATGAACCGGTAGAGATCGGAGACGGCGGCTTCTGCGGCCTTGCGGTCCGCGGGCCGCGTCGAGAGCGCGCGGCCCAGCCATCGGTCACGGAGCGAAGCAGCTTCCCGCTGCAGGATGTCGCTCACCGGGCGAGGGCGGAGGCGCCCTCCTTTCGCATGATCATGAAAGAAATGGTGACAGAAGGGGGCGCCCCATGTCCACCCGATCAGTCGGCCAGCCGGTGCTGGAGCTGGTAGGGGCCGGTCGTCTCCGAGGCGGGCGCGGGAGCCAGGCCCGCCGCGAGCAACTGGGCGCGCAACGCGATCACCGTACGTTCGAGCGCCCGGATCTGCGCCTGCAACCTGCGGATCTGGTCGCGCATCGCCGTGGACATGTCCTGCTCAGTAGTCAGGTCGGCGCTCACCTGCTCCGCCTGGCCCTGCATGCGGGCGAGCTGCCGCTCCAGCTGGCTCAGCGCGTCCTCGTAGATGGTCTTGGCCCTGGTGTACGCCTCGGCGTCCACCTTGGAACGCTCCAGCTCCGCTTGCCGCTCCACCTGCAGCAGTGCCGCCTCGTGGGTCTTCCTGTTGGCGTCGGTGGCCGATCGGAAGGCGAGGTACGCCACGCCCAGCGGGACGACCCCGACCGCGATCTGAATGAGGACCTCAGTCAGACTCGACATCGCCGGCTCCTCCCACGAGCCTGATCACACCGGTGTAGCCGACGCCGTCGTCGCCCCGCCAGGTGTTCACCGTCAACGCGATGGGGATCTCGCTGCCGTCGCGGCGCAGCCCCATCAGCCGGATGATCCGCCCGGACAGCACCGATTCGCCCGACGACCGCACCCTGGTCAGCCCCGCCAGGTGCCGCTCGCGCAGCCGGGGCGGGATCAGGATCGTCAGCGGCCGGCCCACCGCCTCCTCCGTGCTCCACCCGAACAGCGCCGCCGCCTGCGGGTTCCACGACTGGATGACGCCGCCCCCGTCCGCCACGACGATGGCCGGCCCGCCCCGGCACCCCGACGTCAGCCGGTGCACTGTGGCCGCCTCCGGCCAGGTGGCGATCAGCGCGATCCAGCCGCCGAACGCCAGCCACACCGCCCCGGCCACCCAGCCGCGCGGATTGTCGCCGGTGAACGTGGAGATCAGGTGCACCAGGCCGTACAGCAGGAGCAGCGCGGTGGCCACCGCGAACGCGACCCTGTCGGAGCGCAGGAACATCTGCACCAGACAGAGCACGCCTGTCAGGCACCAGGCCAGCGCCCACACCGGTATCGGGGCGATCGTGGTGAGCATCGCCTGACCGGCGGCGGCCCGCTCGCCGCCCTGCCTGAACGCGAGCGACGCGGCGACGGCCAGGCACAGCAGGCCCACGAACGCCAGCGACGCGCCGCGCCGGCCGATACGGCGCAGGACGCGTGCGGACAGGGCCGCGGCGACGGAGTCTCCGTTACTCACGGTCGTCACACTAATACATGCGGTCAGCCTCGGATGACGTTGTCAGCGAGCGTCGCCCGCACGTCGCCCCGATCGCCGGCGGAGGGCGCTTTCCGGCGTTGCGGGGGAGTCACGCGCCGGCGTCGGTCAGGGTCGTCGGCGGGAGGTTCCACGCGTCCAGGCGGATCCGGCGATCCTGCGGCGGCACGCCGTCCCAGGTGGCGTGGAGCACGCGTTCCTCGCCGGGCAGCAGGTCGAACGCGTTGTCGTCCCAGCGGGCCCAGCCGGGCGCCGCCGCCGGGCGGGCGTCGAGCAGGCGCACGAACGGCACCACCGGGCCCGCCTCGTGGCGCAGCCGCAGCGTCCAGGTCGTGTCGCCGGTCTCCAGCTCGGTGGTGACGCGGGCCTCGGGCAGCGTGAGCAGGTCGGCGAAGCCCGGGCCTGCGGTCAGGACGTACCGGTTGGTGATGGTACGCCGGTTGGTGAGGGTGCGGCGCTCGCCGCGTACGGACAGGTCGAGCACGAAGCTGCCCGGCCCAGGCGCGCACGTGATCGTTCCGACCTCGCCGGGGGCGGCGGCCGTCCAGCGCCGCTCGGCCCGCACGCCGCCGTCGAGGCCCAGCACGCGCGCCTCGACCTCGGCCGGACCGCCCTCCCACCAGGCCCAGACGACCGCGCGCAGCTCGTGCGCGCGCGGCGCGGGCAGCGCCGCGCACACGTGCTCATGCCGGTACGCCCGCCGCACGTAGTGGTAGGCCGCCTTCGGCTCACCGAAGTAGTCCACGGACGCCGTGCACCAGCCGTTCGGGAACGACTCGTTGAGCTGCCACGGCAGCACCCCGCAGCTCTCGGGGCGGCGCCTGTTGGCCTCGACCGCGTACCGCAGTCCGTCGGCCTGGAGGAACTGGCTCGCCCGTGACAACGTTCCCAGGTCCTCGATGGCGTCGCCGAACGCGGCGCGTACCAGGGGCTCGTTGTTCCACCAGCGGCCGAGGTGGTCCCAGATCGGGTTGCGGGTGGTCGGCAGCCGGCGCTCCGAGGCCGGCACCACCGACTCGATCGCCCGCAGGTTGCTCATCCCCTCCACCCCGAACTCGCTCAGCAGCAGCGCCTTGCCCTCGTCATAGAGGCGGTAGTGGTCGTCCAGACCCTGGTGCTCCCACGGGCCGTGCACGTCGTGGTGCTCGGGCCCGGTGCGTACGCTCTCCAGCGTGTTCCCGAACACCGGCCCCGTCGGGGAGGTCGGCAGCCAGTGCCGGTCGGGGTCCAGCCGGGCCACCACGCCGTGCAGCGCCGCCAGCACCGGCGAGTCCGCGTCCTTCAGCGGCACGCCGTCGGCCCGCTGCAGCTCGTTGCCGCCGCACCAGATCGCGAGGCTCGGATGGTTGCGCCGCGCCGGGACGATGCGCTCCGCCTCGGCCGTCATCCTGGCCACGAACGCGGGGTCGTCGCTGGGCAGGCTCTCCATGCCCGAGCTGGACTGGGCGAACTCCTGCCAGACGAGGATGCCGTACGCGTCGCACAGGTCGTAGAACGCCTCGCTCTCGATGAGCCCGCCGCCCCAGACGCGCAGCATCGTCACGCCGGCGTCGCGGGCGAGCGTGAGGAGGTGGCGCAGTTTGTCCTGGCCGATGGCGCCGTAGAGCGCGTCGGCCGGCACCCAGTTCCACCCCTTGATCGCGGTGGGCCGGCCGTTCACCGCCAGCCGGTACGGGAGCGCGTCCGCCGGTGCCCCGGGATCACGGGTGAACCGCACGTCCCTGAACCCGATCCGGGTGTCACGCCGGTCGCTGACCTCGCCTTTCGCGTCGCGCAGGATCGTGGTGAGGGTGTAGAGGCAGGGCTCGCCGTGCCCGTTGAGATGCCATCGGCGGGGATCGTCCACGGTGAGCGTGGTACTGCCGCTGGGCGGAACGCCCGCCTCCGCCACGACCTCGCCTTGAGCCGTACGAAGGACCAGCTCAGCCCAGCCTTCTTGGTCGGCCGCATCCGTATCAAGCCGAACGACGACCTTCCCGACCTCGCCCTCAATGCTGGCCCGCGCCCACACGTCAACCAGCCGCAGCGCCTTGGTCGTCCGCAACCGCACCGGCTGCCACAACCCCTGATGCACGAGCCGCGGGCAGAAATCCCACCCGTACCCCATACGCCCCTTGTGGACGTTCACCTTGGCCGTGTACCCGACCTGCGGCTCACTGACCGGCGCCGGCTCCACCACGACCGCCAGCGCATGCTCCCCACCGACTTGCCCGGTGACCTCGACGACCAGCGGCACGTAGGTGCCTTCGTGCACCGCGACCCGCTCCCCGTCGAGGTAGACGGCCGCCGCATAGTCGATGCCGTCGAACTCGAGAAACACCCGCTCGCCGGCCTCCGGCGTGGGCATGACGAGCCGCGTCCGATAAACCCAGGTCCGCTGAGGCACCCACTCGGACAGCATGCTCTGCCGCCCGACGTACGGACTGACCGCCTCCCCGGCCGCGACCAGATCAGCCAGCACACTCCCGGGCACCTTCGCCGGCACCCAGCCCCCGGTGTGCCCCTCCCGGGCATGCAACTGCGCCCGATGCAACTGCCAGTCATCCCCGAGAAACCCCCGAAGCTCCCAGCCCTGATCAAGAACACGTACGGAGGACATGGGCGCCTTTCGCGGTATGGCAACGTTCCCACACGATGCTAGGCCCGCCCCGTCCAGGAGGTCAACGACAGGATCCGTATGCACAGTAGAAGGTGCCGGCGAGAAAAGCACTGGAGCGCGAAAAGATATTGATCAAGGAGGCCGTGGATCACTTGGAAACCGCCATTGAGAAGGATGCTTTGGCGGCGGCCACCGATCACGTCTGCGGATATGTCAGCGAGGAGACGTGGACCGAGCTCACCAGACGCTGGAGCGGGAAGCGCTGCCAAACGTTGGCGCAGATCGCGCGGGCGTGGATGAGTGGCCGCAAGCCGCCGCCAATAGTGCGGGCTGGGTGCCGCCCCCAGCGCTATTGTGCTGGGACAGCTCGATTCGAAGAGGGGTCTTCCTGGCAGTGAGCCCATGGCACGAACGCATCAGGGGGCGCCGCACTCGTAACCCGCTGGGTGAGCTGCATCCGCCGGCCACCGAAGCAGAGGTACGGGAGTTTGAAGAGCGGCTGGGTGTGGAGCTGCCGACGAGCTACCGGCAGTTCCTGATGGTCGCCAACGGCTGGGGCGGCGACGATGACTGCCGCCTGCTGCCTCTGCAAGAGGCCGGGTGGCTGCGTGACGTCGATCCGTCGATGGCCGAGGTCTGGTCGACGCCCCTGTGTGTCCCCGACGAGCTCTATTTCGTCTACGGACCTGATCAGGAGTCCATCCATTTCAGGGGGGAGTACGTGCCCGACACCCTTCTGGCCGGTTATTGGGACGATGGCGTGGCGCTCCTCAATCCGCATGTCAAGAGCGCCGAAGGTGAGTGGGAGGCCTGGTATCTCGCGCCCTGGAAACCCGGCGCCACGCGCTACCGGTCCTTCTGGGATCTCGCCATGGACGAGCTGAGCCTGCGCTACCCGAGTTAACGGTTGCGGCGGACCTGCTTCTTCTCGTCGATGACGGCGAGGGCGTCGGCGATGGGGCCGAGGTGGGTGAGCTTGTCGGGGTTGACGATCGAGCGGATGGTCTGGATGCGTCCGTCCTGGATGTCGAGCGTCCAGACGTTGAAGATGCGGCCGTCGCGGTCGCGGATGATCGCGCCCGGCTGGCCGTTCACCTCGGTCGGCTCCAGCGCCGCGCCGATCTGGGCGAACGGCGGGATCATGACGGCCAGCACCTTGGCGACCTTCGTGTCGCCGAACAGCGGGATCGTGCTGCCGATCTTGCCGGCCCCGTCGTTGACCAGCTGCACGTCGGCGGCCAGCAGCTCCTGCAACCCCGCGACGTCCCCCTCGCGCATCGCGTGGAAGAAGCGCCCGGCGAGCTGGTCGCGGGCCCGGCGGTCGGCCTCGAAGCGGGGCCGGCCCGCCTCCATGTGGCGGCGCGCCTGCACGGCGAGCTGGCGGCAGGCCGCCTCCGACCGGTCCACGGCGGCGGCGATGTCCCGGTAGCTGAAGGCGAACACCTCGCGGAGGACGAACACCGCGCGTTCGAGCGGGCTGAGCCGTTCCAGCAGGATCAACGCCGCCATCGACAACGAGTCGGACAGCTCCGCCGACCGCTCGGGGTCCTGGTAGGGGTCGGACAGCAGCGGCTCGGGGAACCAGGGCCCGACATAAGCCTCACGCCGTACGCGGGCGGAGCGCAGCACGTCGATCGAGATCCGCGTCACCGTCGCCGACAGGAACGCCTTGGGCGAATCGGGCCGGGTCGCGGAGCCCTCGTAGCGCAGCCAGGCTTCTTGGACGGCGTCCTCGGCCTCGCTCACGCTGCCCAGGATGCGGTAGGAGATCGCGAAAAGCAGCGGCCTCAGTTCCTGGAACTCCTCGACGCGGGTCACGCCGACCATTGATATCACCATCCCGGACAAAAGGGGCATGTGTCGCAGCTCACACGTCCGGGATCTCACAGGTTCACGGGGCTGTCTCGTCTTGGAGGTTGAAAGGGCTGACAGCGGCAAACCACAAGGAGCACATCATGCAGAAGGTCTGGTTCGTCACCGGCTCGTCCCGCGGCCTGGGCCGCAACTTCGTACAGGCCGCCCTGGAGCGCGGCGACAAGGTCGCCGCCACCGCCCGCAGCACCGAGAGCTTGAAGGCGCTGGCCGACACCTACGGCGACGCCGTCCTCCCCCTGGAGATGGACGTCACCGACAGGGCCGGCGTCTTCGACGCCGTGCAGCGTGCCCACGAGCACTTCGGCCGCCTCGACGTCATCGTCAACAACGCCGGGTACGCCCAGGTCGGCGCCGTCGAAGAGCTCACCGAGCAGGAACTGCGCGACCAGATGGAGACCAACCTGTTCGGCGCGGTGTGGGTGGTGCAGGCTGCGCTGCCGTACCTGCGGGCACAGCGCTCCGGGCACATCATCCAGCTGTCCTCCGCCGCGGGGATCATCGCCATGCCGCTCGGGGGCGCGTACCACGCCTCCAAGTGGGCCCTCGAGGGCCTGAACGAGGCGCTCGCCGGCGAGGTCGCCGAGTTCGGGATCAAGCTGACCATCATCGAGCCCGCCGGGTTCGCCACCCGCGACGGCAACAACCCCGACCCCCTCGCCAACGGCCACATGGCCAAGCCCGACCCCGCCTACGACGGCCTCCGTCAGCGGCTCGGGGCGATGGCCGGCAAGATGCCCGCGGGCGACCCGGCCGCCGCGGCGCAGGCCCTGCTCAAGCTCGTGGACTCCGACAACCCGCCGGTGCGGGTGCTGTTCGGGAAGGGGTTCCAGCCGATGATCGAGCAGGCGTACGCCGCCCGCCTCAAGATCTGGTCCGACTGGCAGGACCTGTCCATCGAGGCCCACGGCGACCTCGAAGCCCGCTGACTCGGGTGAGAGGCCGTGCGCACTGGCGGCGTCCAGGCCGTCCCGAGAGCGGGACGTCTCTGGACGTCCGCACGGTGGTCACGGGAGCAAAGCTTCCACCCGTCCGTACGACGATCACCGCGGCGCCTGAGCCTCTGCCGAACCTTCCAGGCCGGCCGTTTCAATGACGGGGTACGAGACCGAAGAATGCGCTCCCATCAGCGCCTTGGATCAGGCTCTCTTCTTCGTCTGGCTCTTCGCGCCGGTCGGCTGCGCCCTGCTGGGTGCGATGATCACGATGATCCCCCGACGTATGCGGCGCACGCGCTTGACGGCGCTCTGGCTTGTCCCGCTCTGGCCGCTTTCGGTCGTGGCGGGCGCGGTGCTGACGTATGAGTTCTACTGGCCGTTGTCCGACTGACCTGGCAGTTCGAGGCTCCGGTCATCCATGGCGAGCCGCTCGTCGGGCGTCGGCATCCTCGACCAGCACACCCGCATCGTCCCGGCACCTGCGATGCCGAAGCCCTCCGGCGGGATGATCCACATTCGGACGATACGCCCGTAGGGCCCCGACGGTCCTCAGCGGTGTCGGTCCTGGTCTCTACTCTCAGGTGCATGGGAGTAGGCCGTCCTGCACACCTTCGACGCCGCCGGCCATCACCTCGACTCTCGCATCGAGCGGACCGGCGCTGAAGACGACCATCGGGCAGCCGTCGACCTCGCGAACGAGCGACTCGATCACTGGCTCGAGGCGCTTCCCGGGTTCCGCCTCGACGACATCGCCATCCGGCCCTTCCAGCGCACGTTCGACGGGGTCCTGTTCGGTCTGGTCATCGAGACCTTCGAGGGATGGAACACGCCGAGTTCTACCCGGACAACATCGGCTTCTACGAGCCGTGGGACGGCATGTACGACACCTGATCAGGCCCTCCCTGATGATCCCGGAGGGCCTGTCGTACGGAGCGGCGGCCGACCGGCGCGGAGCGGAGCGGCCGCCGGGCCAAGGGTCTTCCGTGACCTATGTGAACGCTTCGTGGAGCTGCGTCATGGTGCTCTCGACGCGGCTCTTGTCGCCGACGACCACGTAGGTCTCGTAGGTGCGCTCGTCCCCCTCGTCCATGGCGCCGCTGGGGCTCGTCACCTGGATGGTGTTCTCGCCGAAGTGGCCGTTGTAGTCCATGGGCGGGCGCGTCATCGTGTAGTAGTACGCCTTGTCGCCCTGGACGTCGGGCTTGACGTACATGCCGAGGCAGTAGTGCCCGTCAGCTGTGCAGCGGACCATGGGGTCCTTGCTCGTGTGCGACTCCGCCGGCCGGGCCGACAGCTGCCGCAGCTGGGGGCTGTAGGAGTAGACCTTGGTGAAGTCCGGCTGCAGGTAGGCGACGAAGGCGCTGCTGAAGTGGTCGTACGGCTCGTCCTCCGAGGTGATCGTGGCGGCGGCGCGGAAGACGTTCTCCAGCCCTTCCGCGTCGTGGTCGGGAGCCATGTCGATCTTGGTCTTCAGCCAGTACGGCGACAGGCCCATCGTGTACGGCACACGCGCCGGCTGGCGGTCGGCGGGGCGGCAGCCGCCCCAGCCCGGCTGCGTGTCCGTCAAGGTCATGAACATCGCCGGCCGCTGCTCCGTACGGATGGAGCTGCCCGACCCGGCCATGGTGTAGAGCGCGCTCGTGCTGGGTCCGTGGTACGGCGGCGGCTTGCCGTCGTCGTCCCTGCGGGCGCCGGCCTGCGTGGGGTTGTAGCACTCGCTCGCCTCCTGACCGTCCTTCCAGGCGTGGAAGGCGTACTGGAAGGCCGCGCCGTGGCCGCCGCTGGAGATGAACTCCTTCTCGTTCACCTTGACCGACGCGATCGCGCCGGCCAGCGCCGTCGAGGTCGTGACCGACAGCTCGTTGCGCCCGTCGACCAGCGCGGACACCGTCACGTCCGGAAAAGTCCGGTCGTAGTTGTTCTTCGAGGCGCACTCGGTCTTGTACGTGAGCACGAAGTCGTCATATTCCGGACTGTCGGGTGGCGGCGCCACACACGTCTCCGGCACGGCCGTCGCCGCCGCCGGTAAGGCCACGGGAACAGCCACCGCGGCCAAGCCCAGGACCGCCGCCAGCACGGCCCTTCGTCGGTTGGATGTCATGATCGAATAGAACCAGGTCCGGGGACCGCGGCGGCCTCTGTTCATGAAAGCCAGAAATGTTGGACACGCCAACACCTCATCCTCAAGCCGCACATTGTGTTCGAGCGCGGCCACGCCGTCGAGACGGCGCCCTGTTGGATGCTGTCGTTCCTCCAGGTCAAGGTGGCGAGGACGCGCCGCCGTTCTGTCCGCGACGGCTTCACGACCTCCGCCACATCCACGCCACGACCCTGCTCCTCGCCGGCTTCCCCGTCCATGTCGTCGCGGCCGTCCTGGTCACGCCGACCCCCCGATCACTCTCCGCGTGTACAGGGCTCCGGCGCGCATGGCAGGGAGCCTTCACCGCAAGGACAGGGCGCATCGGGACCAAGCCTGATCTACAGGGACTGGTCCCAGGGGGCGGGAGGGGTGCCGGGTTGAAAGGTGCGCTTGAAGTCGGGACACTCCACGAGCGGCTCGTGCGTACAGGTCGAGGCATGGCGGAGGCCGTCGCGCATGCGGATCAGGCGAGCGATGTCTTCCTCCAGTTCCTCGGCCTTGCCGATCATGCGGGTGCGTAGCTCCAGGTCGCCGGGGGTTGCCCGCAGGAATCTGGCGATCTCGGCGATGGTGAACCCGGCGCCGCGTGCGCAGGTGATGAAGGCGAGGTGATCGAGGACCTCGGAGTGGTAGGTCCGGCGCAAGCCGTTGCGGCCCGCCGGGGAGACGAGGCCCCGCTTCTCGTAGAACCGCAGCGCCGACGCCGCCAGTCCGGAGCGCTCGGCTACCTCTGCGATGTCCAGCAGTTGCTCGCCCACCATGCCTCCTTGACTTGAACCGCGCTTCAACTAGCAGGCTAGCCGCCATGCAGATCCATCACCTCAACTGCGGGTCCGTACGGCAGATCGAAGCCACCTACGCGGGCCCGGCCCCCGCGCACGCCGTCAACCACTGCCTGCTGGTCGAGACCGACTCCGAAGGACTGGTCCTCATCGAAACCGGTCTCGGCCTGGACGATGTACGCGACCCCAGCCATACCCTCGGCGCCGACTGGGTCGAGATGGCCCAGCCCTTGCTAGACGAGCAGGAAACCGCCATACGCCAGATCGCCCGGCTGGGGTATGACCCCGGCGACGTACGCCACATCATCGTGACGCACCTCGATGTGGACCACTGCGGTGGCCTGCCCGACTTCCCCACCGCCCAGGTCCACGTCCTGGCGGCCGAGCTTGAAGCCGCGACCAGCCAGGCGCCCAGCTTCCGCTACCGCCCGGCCCACTGGGCACACCACCCGAACTGGGTGACCTATCCCACCGGCCCCGGCGAGGACTGGTTCGGCTTCGCCTCGCTGCAGCCCCAGGGCCTTCCGCCGCAGATCCGCCTGATCCCGCTCGGCGGCCACACCGCCGGCCACGCCGGAGTGGCGGTCCAGGACGGCGACCGCTGGCTCCTGCACTGCGGTGACGCCTACTACTACCACCGGGAACTCGGTGACACCCCCCAGCCTCACCCGCTCCTGGATCTAGTGCAAACCAGCTCAGAAGTTCACCACGATCTCAGACTCGGCACTCAGGCTCGGCTACGCGAACTCCTCCGCCGCCACGGCGACCAGGTGTCGGTCTTCAGCGCTCACGACCCCTGGGAACTCCATCACTACCGTCATCCCGGCCAACCCTCGGTGCTGCAGTAGGTTCACAGGGCCATGCGGCCACCGGATCGGCTGCGCGAGACGGAGCGCCACCACGGGAGTGACGCGTGATCACGCGGTCTGATCCTTGCCGCCGGGCATCCGGACTGCGGCGCGCGGTCGACTGCGCTTCCCCGTAAGCCGGGGTGAGGAACGAACCCTGGCTCCTCGATCGCCCCGACCGCGACAGACCTCGATCACCCCATGGCGATCGGACGACGTCCCGCTTCGCCGGGCGGACGAAGGCTGCCGGCGACCTCGGCAGCTGACATCTTCGCCGAGTCGGTCGGCGAGGGGGGAAGAGGGCGCTTGTCAGCAGAGGTGTTAGCAAGATCACGAGATTGTCCTCACAAACACGAAGGCCCGCTCCCAGGAATCCCTGGTGGCGGGCCTTGATGCTGTGCGCGGCCGAGAGGACTCGAACCCCTAACCTTCTGATCCGTAGTCAGATGCTCTATCCATTGAGCTACGGCCGCTTAGCTTGTGCGCCTTGACCTGCTCGGTCTCAGCGACAAGAAGACTCTACCAGAGTCGCACGGTGCTTTTAGCCGTCTGATCGGCGCTCAGGGGCTCGCGGCTCTCGCCCGAGGAGCCAGGGCCTTCCAGGTGGTCACGGTCGGGGTGGTCGGCGTCCTGCGTCGGCGGGCGAGCCGGCGTCGCCACTGCGGTCGGTTGCCTCCGGGCTGGCCTCCCGCCCCCTTCGGGTAGGGGCGGGAGACGTTCTTCGGTGGCTCAGGACAGGGAGACTCGGGCGCCGTCGGAGAAGATCGAGTCGTGTAGTTCGATGGTCTCCGGGGTCAGGTTCTTGGGGATGTCGAACAGGACGACGCCGCGTACGGCATTGCCGGGGTTGATCTTCTCGTAGAAGCTCTTCGAGCCCTCCAGGTAGATGGAGGCGCTGGAGTCGGCTTCGTACTCCTTGCCGTTGGCGTACAGCTTCTGGGCGCTGGAGGTGAAGGCCTGGGCCTCGTCGCCGATGTTCTCGACGGTGATGTGGACGAGCAGGAACACGCCCTGTGCTTCGGCGCCGAGGAACTCGCTGCCGACTCGGGTGCGTCGCTCCGTCTTGGTGACCGTGAAGGCGAACTTGCCGTCCCGGACGGTGCTGCCGATCTTCGGCGCTTTGGCCTTCTTCGGCCGTGAGGTCTCCTGCGTGGCCCCCGGCTCGTCGTCGCCGGCATCGGCCTGGTCGATGGCGGCGCTTGTGGATGAAGGGCTGCCGGCGCTGCCGAGGGCGGCGATGATGGCGGCGCAGCCGCCGAAGAAGATGACGGCCACGACGCCGAGGATGATGAGCACGGTCGGGGCGCTGGACTTTCTGCGGCGCGGCGGCGGGCCCGGCGGATGGCCGTAGCCGGGCTGCTGGGGCGGGTACGGCTGTGACGGAGGCTGGTGGCCGTAGGGGTTCTGACCGTATGGCTGCGACATCGGAGCCCTTTCCCGATCGGCTGGGGATAGCGATTGGGACGTTCCAATGACGCGTGGGGTTGGCGTGACATGCGCGATCGGTATGGCCGGATGTGGACAGGGGAGCTGGTGAGGCGGGGCTGTGGATACATCGAAGGGTGTATCCACAGGCGGACCTTCGCAGGAGGTCGCGGGGGGTGGGAGGTGGTGGGATGGGGGCATGTTGCGAGCGGTGTTGCCGGCCGGGGTGGCCTTCGTGGTCGGTGTGCTGCTGATCGCGGGGAACGCCTACCTGCCCCGCGGGGTGCCCTCGTGGGTGCTGGTGGGGCCGTTGACGCTGGTCTGTGCCGGGATCGTGGTGCGGCGGCGGGCGCCGCTCGTCTCGCTGGGGCTCGGGGTGGCCGGGATCGTGTTCGACGGGTTCGTGGGGCCGTCGCTGGGGACGGTGCTGCTGTTCACCGACAACCTGTACGCCGTCGCGCTCTACGGCCCCGCTCGCCTCGCCCGCGTGCTGCTGGGCGCCACCGCGGTGCTGACGATCGCGGCGGGGGCGGTGGCCGGGTTCCTCATGGCCGACTGGCGGCAGTTGGCCGTCATGGGGATTCAGGCGGGGCTGGTGCTCATCACGCCGGTCACGACGGCGCTGGTGCTGCGGGAGCAGAGAGACAGGGCGGCGGCGGAGCGGGCGCGGGCCGAGCAGGTCGCGCATCTCGCCGAGCTCGACCGGCAGGCGGCCATCTCGGCCGAACGTACGCGGATGGCCCGCGAGCTCCACGACATGATCGCCAACCACTTCAGCGCCATCGCCATCCAGTCCACGGCCGCGCTGTCCCGTAAGGATCTCGACGCCGCGACGGTTCGGGCGATCATGGAGTCCGTACGCGAGAACAGCGTCAAGGGCATGGCCGAGATGCGGGCCATGATCGGGCTGCTGCGGCAGGAGGGCGACGACAGGGAGAGCGAGGCCACGCGGCCCCGGCTGGCCGACGCGGAGAGCCTGGTGGAGAGGGCCCGGCGGGCAGGGCTGGACGTGGACGTGCAGGTCGGGGGGGACGTACGGGAGCTGCCCGCGGCGGTCGACCTGGCCGGTTACCGGATTCTGCAGGAGGCGCTCACCAACGCGATGAAGCACGGGGAGTCGCCCGTGCTGGTGCGGATCGCCTACGAGGACGAAAGGATTTCCGTGCGGGTGGAGAACCGGGTCGGCGGAAGGCGGCCGAGGGGCGTCGAGGGGTTGCCGGGGGCTGGGGCGGGGCTGGTCGGCATGCAGGAGCGGGCGGTGCTGGTGGGCGGCACCTTCGAGGCAGGCCCGGCGGCGGCGGGAGACGACGGGGTGTGGCGGGTGGCGGCGGTGCTGCCCGCCGAGGCCGGTACGGACGACGTGCCGGCTCTTGGTCGGTAAGGGATTGGCTTCGGGTCTCGGCGGAGGTTGATGGTGGCTATTCGGGTGCTGGTCGCTGATGATCATGCGGCGGTGCGGGTCGGCATCGTGCTGATCCTGGGCGGGGCCGAGGACATCGAGGTCGTGGGCGAGGCCGCCGACGGGGTCGAGGCCGTGGCCATGGCTCGGGAGCTGCGGCCGGACATCGTGTTGATGGACGTACGGATGCCGCGCCTCGACGGCATCTCCGCCACCCGCGAGCTGGCGGGGGTCTGTGACGTGCTGATCCTCACGACGTTCGACGTGGACGAGTACGTGTTCGGCGCGTTGCGGGCCGGGGCGGCCGGGTTCCTGTTGAAGAACACCGACGCCGATTCCCTGGTCGAGGCCGTGCGCGTGGTGGCTCGCGGCGACGGGCTCATCTCGCCCGGCGTCACGCGGAAGCTGATCTCGGCGTTCGCCGAGCAGGCGCCGGTACGCAGGGCCGAGAGCGCCGCTGGTCTCGACGCCCTGACGCCTCGCGAACGTGAGGTGCTGGCCTGCATCGCCAGAGGGATGTCCAATGCCGAGATCGCCAGGGAGCTCGACATGGCGGAGGCCACGACCAAGACGCACGTGAGCCGCGTGCTCAACAAACTGGGGCTGAAGAGCCGGGTGCAGGCCGCGATCTATTACTCGGAGGGCGCGTGACGGGGTAGGTGGGGTGCTGGGCCATAGGGTGTGCGGGGTGAGCGTTTTGTCGTTGCTGTCCGGGTCGTCGTCGGCGTCCCTCTCGATGCGGTACGCGCTCGTCGCCGTCGTGATGGGATCGATCATGACGACCAAGGGGGTGGACCGAGCCGATGACCACGACACCGCCGCCGGGGCCTGCTGAGGAGCCCGAGACGCCGAAGCCGGGACAGGAGGACGCGACGCCTGATCAGGTGACCCCTGAGGAGGAGGTCGCGCAGGTCGGGGAGCCGCAGTTCCTGCCGCCTCCGACCGGGGAGTCGGTCGGCGTGCCGCCCAGCGCCGAGCCGTCCGGCGGGCAGCCGGTGCCGCCGCCTCCCAGCGGCCGGCCGGTGATGATGCCGCCGCCCACCGGTAAGCCCATTGCCATTCCGCCGCCGTCAGGTGTCCCCCAGCCGATGGCGGTCCCGGACGAGGAGGTATCTGGTACGAAGCCGCCGACCGGCCAAGGCACGTCCAATCAAGGCGCGCCGGGTCAAGGCGTGCCGGGGCAAGGGGGCGTTTCGGGGGAGCAGGCGCCTTCGGGGGCTGGGCGGCCGACGTTCGTGGCGCCCGACACCCCTTACCCCCTGCCCTCCCAGCAACCGCCCCCGCAAAGCGGCCCCTTGCACGAGGGCGCCTTCCCCGGGCAGGCACCCTACGGACCCCCGGCGGCCCATCAAGGCCAACCACCGCACGGCCAGCCGCCCTACGGGAACCAGCCGTACACGAACCAGCCGTACACGAACCAGCCGCCGTACACGAACCACCCACCGCACGCAGGACAGCCACAGTACGGAGGCCAGCCGCCGTACCCAGGCCAGCCCCAGGGCCCCTACGGGGGGCCGCCGCCGGGCGGTCAGTACCCGCCACCCACATTCGGCCCCCCACCACCCCCACCCACCGCCACCAACACCACCGGCGTCGTGGTCGCCTTCTTCTTCGCCGGCCTGGCCGTCTACAGCGTCCTCAACGCCCTCATCGGCTTCTTCGTCTTCTTCGCCGCCATCAGCGCCCAGGGCAGCTCCAACCCCTACGTCATCGCCGGCACAGTGGTGCTGGCCGCGGTGGGCCTGGTGGCGGGCATCGGGCTGTGCTTCGTCCGCAAGCCGTGGGCGAGAGGCACAGGGTTGGGCCTGATGATCGGGTGGGCGTTGTGGTCGATCCTGTCGGCGGGCTTCTGTACGGGACTCAACCCGGGCCTGTACACCTGACATGCCGTACCACGAGATCTTCGTCGGCCTCGGCGTGCTGGTGGCCGCGGTCGTGTTCGTCAGGGAGGCGCGGGGCAGGGGCGCGCTGAACGAGCAGTCGCTGGTCGCGGTGGCCGGCGCCCTGGTCGGCGGGGCGATCGGGATGCGGCTGGCGGGCTGGATGGAGACGCTGGACCTCAAGGACCTCTGGCTGTACGGCTCGCGCAGCATCCTGGGCGGCCTGACCGGCGCGTACGTCGGCGTGCTGATCGCCAAGCGGGTCATCGGCTACAAGGAGCGCACGGGCGACCTGTTCGCCCCTGCGGTGGCGCTCGGCATGGCGGTGGGCCGCATCGGCTGCCACCTGACCGAGGCGCCGGGACGCCCCACGGACCTGCCGTGGGGCGTGCACGCGCCGCCGACCACCCCGGAATGCCCGGGATGCCTGACCGGCGAGGCCATGCATCCGTCGTTCGTCTACGAGATCATCTTCCAGCTCGCCGCGTTCGTGGCGTTGCGCTGGGCGCGTGAGCGGATGACGCAGCCGGGGGAGCTGTTCACGCTCTACCTGGCGGGGTACGCGGCCTTCCGCTTCCTGGTCGAGTTCACGAGGGCGAACGAGACGGTGTGGCTCGACCTGACCAGACCTCAGTGGTTCCTGCTGCCGGGGCTGGTGCTGCTCGGGGTGCGGCTCGCGTACGGGTGGCGGCGCGGTTACTACGATGCCCTTTTCGAGCGGAAGGTCATGACATGAGTGCTGGGATGGGGCTGCGGGGCGACCGGATCCTGCGGTACGTGAACGCGTTCTGCCCGAAATGCCATGGCCGCGACCTGGAGGAGGTCGAGCGGCTGAGCGGCTATCTGGCCGAGCGGGACGGCCGGGTCTGGCTCGAACGCGGCTGCCGCGAGCACGGGTTGATCAGCACGCTGTACGACGAGGACCCGGAGATCCTCGCGTACCTGGAGGAATGGACCGCCCCCACAAAGCAGCACGTTCCCGACATGTCGGGAAACTTCAGGCCCATCCCCTCCGCCTACCTCCACGGCCTCCCCGAGATGCAGACCCAGCACACCTGCATCCTCCTGGAGGACATCGCCGAGACCTGCAACCTGCGCTGCCCCACCTGCTTCGCCGACAGCTCACCCGACCTGAGCGGCGTCGTCCCGGTCGCGGACGTGCTCGCCAACGTCGACCAGCGGCTCCAGCGCGAGAACGGCAAGCTCGACGTCCTCATGCTCAGCGGCGGCGAGCCCACGCTGCACCCCGAGCTCAAGACCCTGCTCGCCGAGCTGACCGCCCGCCCGGTCACCCGCATCCTCATCAACACCAACGGCGTGCTCATCGCCAAGGACGACTCCCTGCTCGACCTGCTCACCGAGCACAGGGAACGGGTGGAGGTCTACCTCCAGTACGACGGCACGTCGGCCGAGGCGTCCAGGCACCATCGCGGCGGCGACCTGACGAGGATCAAGGCGGACGCCGTACGCCGGCTGTCGGAGCGCGAGATCTTCACCACGCTGGTCATGACCGCCGCGCTCGGGGTGAACGACGGGGAGATCGGCGACGTCGTACGCCTGGCCCTGGACACCCCGTACGTCGGGGGCGTCTCGCTGCAACCCCAGTTCGGCTCCGGCAGGTCGGGCGTCATCGACCCGAACGACCGCCTCACCCACACCGGCGTGCTCAAGCGCCTCGGCCCGCAGACCGACGGGCTCGTGACGTGGCGCGACCTGACCGCGCTGCCCTGCTCGCACCCCCACTGCTGCTCGGTCGGCTACCTGATCCGCGACGACGCGAAGCAGTGGCGTTCGCTGACGGCGTTGATCGGCCACGACCGGCTCAAGGCGAACCTCGGCCTGGTCTCCAACCGCATCGCCGACACCGAGATCCCGCGCGAGCTGCGCATGGCCGTTCAGGAGTCGCTGCTCGGGCTGCTGTCGGAGCAGTCGTCGCTGTCGCATCCGCAGATCGGCGACGTGTGGCGGACCATCTGCGAGAACTGCGACCTCGGCGTCTCCACCCTGCTCACGCTGGCCTCGTCGGCGCTGCCGGGCAGGCGGAAGAAGCTGCGCAGGATGCTGGGCGAGCGGGTGGTGCGGATCACGGTCAAGCCGTTCATGGACCTGTCGACGATGATCGAGGAACGGCTCACGCAGTGCTGCGTGCACGTGGGGACGCGCGCCGAGCAGGACCAGTGCGCGCCGTTCTGCGCGGTGCAGGCGTGGCCGCAGCTGTCGCGCCAGCGGCTCTCGGCGGTGGCGCGGTGACCCGGCAGAGCGGAGGGGCGCAGCCGTACGATCCGCTGCGCCTGTGCGTGTACGCGACGGTCGCGCTGCTCGCCTGGCTGCTCGGGCCGTGGGCGGTGCTGGGGTTCGCGGTGCTCGGGTTCGCCGGTTATTGGCGGGCCAGGCGAGCGGGGTTGTCCAGGAGCAAGTGCGTCCTCCGGGACACCCGGCTCGTGCTGGCCTACCTCGGGCTCATCGGCCTGGCCGCGCTGGCCGCGATCGTCGCGGGACTGCTCTGAGCGGTCACTCGGCGGGGACGTAGAGGCTGAGGGTCTCGGCGACGCAGGCCGGCCGCTTCTCGCCTTCGATCTCGATCGTCATCTTCAGGTTGGACAGGTGGCCGGCCGGGGTGCCCTTGACGTCGGTCAGCTCGGCGACCGCGCGCACCCGCGCGCCCACCGGCACCGGCCTGGGGAAGCGCACCTTGTTGAGCCCGAAGTTGACACCCATGGCGATGCCCTCGACCTTGACCAGCGAGAACATGAACGACGGCAGCAGCGACAGCGTCAGGTAGCCGTGGGCGATCGTGCCGCCGAACGGCCCCTCCTTGGCCCGCTCCACGTCGACGTGGATCCACTGGTGGTCGTCGGTGGCGTCGGCGAAGGTGTTGACCTGCTCCTGGGTGATGGTGCGCCACTCGGTGGGGCCGAACGTCTCGCCGACGGCCGCCTTGAGTTCCTGTACGTTCGCGAAGGTCCGCATGGCCACGAACGCTATTGCCAGGGCGGGACGGCTGCCAACTTCTCGCGGGCGCGCGACGCGCCGAGGACGACCGGGGGCTCCTGGTGTTCCCAAGATCTTTACTCGAAACCATCGCATAGGTGTTCGAGTCCGCGCTACAGTTCTAGGTACCGCAATCGAACAGAGGTTCGGCCTGGTGAGAGGGGGTGTGTCCGATGACGGTGCTCGCGCCGGCCCCTGCTCGGACACGCCGTAGCACTTTCTTCCCAAATCTAAGACGGCCGCTATATCCGGCAATAAAGTCCGAGAGCGTGGACCCTGTGCGAAACCCCTATGCTCCCGGCGCCGGGCAGCGCCCGCCGGAGCTCGCCGGGCGCGATCGTGAGCTCCAGCAGTTCGAGGTCGTGCTGGAGCGGGTGGCCCGCGGCCGTCCCGAGCGCAGCATGGTCGTGACCGGCCTGCGGGGAGTGGGCAAGACCGTCCTGCTCAACACGTTCAAGTCCATGGCCATGCAGCGGCTGTGGGGCACGGGCAAGATCGAGGCCCGGCCCGACCAGTCGATCAGGCGGCCGGTGGCCGCCGCCCTCCACATGGCCATCCGCGAGCTGGCTCCGCGTCACCGCGCGCCCGAGCGCATCGAGGAGTTCCTCGGCGTGCTCAAGGCGTTCGCGATGCGCGACCCGTCCGCGGCCAAGGGCACCTCCCACTGGTCGCCCGGCATCGAGGTGCCCGCCAGCCGCGGGCGCGCCGACTCCGGCGACCTGGAGATCGACCTCACCGAGCTTTTCGTCGACGCGGCGAGCGTGGCCACCGACCTGGGGGTGGGCATCGCGCTGTTCATCGATGAGATGCAGGACGTGCAGCCCGCCGACGTCTCCGCGCTCTGCGCGGCCTGCCACGAGCTGTCACAGTCGGGCGGGCCGCTGATCGTGGTGGGCGCCGGGCTGCCGCACCTGCCCAGCGTGCTGTCGGCTAGCAAGAGCTATTCAGAGCGGCTCTTCCGCTACGCGCGCATCGACAAGCTCGACCGCGAGGCGGCCGACCTGGCGCTGATCCTGCCGGCCCGCGAGGAGGAGGTGGAGTTCACCCAGGAGGCGCTCGACGCCCTCTACGAGGCCGCCGACGGTTATCCCTACTTCGTGCAGGCCTACGGCAAGGTCGCCTGGGACCTCGCGCCGCGCAGCCCCATCACCCTCGAAGACGTGAAGGTCTCCGCGCCCGAGGCCGAGGAAGAGCTCGCGGTCGGCTTCTTCGGCAGCCGCTACGAGCGCGCCACCCCGGCCGAGCGCGACTACATGCACGCCATGGCGCAGATCGGCGACGAGCCAGTGGCCACCGCCGAGGTGGCCGACGCGCTCGGGCGCAAGCCGTCCAGCCTCTCGCCGGCCCGCGACAGCCTCATCAAGAAAGGGCTCATCTACAGCGCCGAGCGCGGCCAGATCGCGTTCACGGTGCCGCACTTCGGCAAGTTCCTGCGTGCTCAGCCCATCTGAGCGACGCCCCTAGACCTCTATTGGGCTGTCTAGTGGGGAAGCTAGACAGCCCAATAGAGCTATATCGCCATGCCTGTCGAGCGAAATCTAGTGCTGTCTAGCGTCAGGCCGATACTGGCGTATATTCCGCGAGAGGCTCGCTGTCCTGCGCGCTGACCACGGCCATCCGCACCGCCGGGCGCCGCCCGCTGAGATAGACCGCGAAGACCACGTCGTCGCCGTCGTTGTTGCGGAAGGCGAAGAAGCGCCAGCACAGCTCCCGCCAGCTGTCGTACGGCTGCGCCGACACCAGCTCCGCCCGGCTCGCCCGCCAGACGCCACTCGACCTGAGCCGCGACAGGGTGACCGACTCTGCCGGGCCGCGGCGCTGCTCGCAGGGGGCGCGGAAGCGTACGCGGTCGATCAGCTCCTCCACCTCGGGCGACAGCAGCACGAGCAGGGCCACGCCGGCGGCGGCGTACCACGACAGATGGAACACCGACACCCAGCCGGGCACCGGCGCCCACACCGACAGCACCGCCATGCCGGTCAGCACCACCGTGCGGCCGATCGAGCGCAGCCCGACCGGGGCCGAGCTCACCTCGCCGAAGCAGCCGCAGCCCGCGTCGGGCCGCCGCCTGCGCAGCTCCAGCAGCACGTACGTGGACAGCGCGAAGAACGCCACCGTGCCCCACCGGAACAGCGGATGCGTCGTCACCAGCAGCCCCGTGGCCAGCGCCAGCTCGGCCGCCGCGCACACCAGCAGCGCGGGAGCCTGCATGCGCCCCGGCACCAGCACCGCGGGCCCGAGCCTCGACAGCGAACCCGGCTCACCCCCGGAGGTCACCGTGCCCACCTTCGCCACCGTGCCGAGGGCGAGCATGACGATCAGGAGCGGGAGCTGTGATTCAAGCACGAACGTCACCCCAATCCGATCTGCGCATTGAAGCACCCTTTGATGAGCTCGCCGCCGAGTTCGACGTACGAGGAGGGTGAGAGCTCCGCGATCCGCCCGCGCGGGGAGGTGTCGCACTCGACGCACCGGTCGCAGAACCGCCCCGCCACGCACCCGCACGCCACCACGGGCACGTTGGCCGAGCGGCTCGTGCACACGTTGCGCACCTGCAGCAGCGAGCCGAGCGCGAGGTACGGCAGGCCCGCGCACGACACCCCCGCCTGCGGGCAGCCGGTGTCGGCGCGCTCCAACATGGGGTACGCCGCGCCGCGCTCTTCCTCGTCGAACGTGTCGGACCAGGTGGCCGTGCCCGCGATGCGGGACTGGGCGCCCGCGTACGCCGGCGGCGGAGGCGGCACCGTCCGCGCCGGGTAGGGCGGCTGCGAGGTGGCGGGCAGCAGCGCGAGACCGGCGCCGTCCTGCCGGATGCCGATCGCGTCGAACAGGTAGCCGGGTTCGAACAGCGGATGGCGCACCTGGAGGCGGCCTGAGGCGCGGTAGGGGATGACGACCGTACGATGGCCGCGGTGCGGGCCGCAGTCGAGCTCGACGGTCAGGTCACGGCGGCCCTGAATGGACAGGATCGTTCCGGTGATGCGGGTGGTGTCGGCCCAGATGCGATCGACCACCCGGCCCTCGCGCATGGCCCGCATGAGCACCATGCAGCCCACGGGCAGGTCGGCGGGCGCCACCTCGGAGCCGTGCCACGCGGTGGCCCAGGGCGCGATCACGAGGCGCTCCTCGGCGCCGCCCGGGGTCTCGATGGTGATCAGGTGCGGGCTGACGTCGAGCACCTCGCCGGCCACGGCCCGCAGCGGCTCGCCGGTGCCCGCGTCGGGGCCGGGAACGCCCCCCTCGCGGCCGAGCGCCGCCGCGGCGAGCACCCTGCGACGCTCAACGCTCGGATAGCCCATCCGCCCTCCCTCGCCTCGGGTACTAGGGTCACACGACTCAGAGGCTGATCACGCCGTGGCAGCGGGGATGAGAGCAAAATCCGCATCCCTGGGGAAGTGCCTTCACCTACGGCGTCGTACAAACCGCCACCAACCTTGACCTACCTTTGTCTGCGGTGGGCCGAAACCTGAATTGCGGTTCGGGCACAAATGGGCATCAGGCTGCGATTCTGGCCACGATGCAGACCACCGGCTGGGAAGACGAGTTCCGCGAGTACGTCAGGGCGCGCGGTCCCGCGCTGCTGCGCCAGGCGCATCAGCTCACCGGGCACCCGCTCGACGCGGAGGACCTGTTGCAGAGCGCGCTCACCAAGACGTACCTGGCCTGGCACCGCATCGAGGACCGCGGGGCGCTGGACGGATACGTACGGCGGGCCATGGTCAACATCAACATCTCGCAGTGGCGGCGGCGCAAGGTGGAGGAGTACCCGTCCGACGACCTGCCGGAGGTCGTGCACGACCACCACGAGCCGGTCGGCGAGGTGCACGAGGCGCTCGAACAGGCGCTGCGCGAGCTGCCCGAACGCATGCGCGCCGCGATCGTGCTGCGCTACTACGAGGACATGACCGAGCCCGAGATCGCCAAGACGCTCGGGATCAGCGTGGGAACGGTCAAAAGCACGGTCTCGCGGGCGATGGCCAAGCTCAGGAACGCGCTGGCAGGCTAGGGTCGGCGGCGCCGCCGTCGGCGGCCCCGGCGGCCCCGGCGGTGGCGCAGGGGCGGACCACCTGCCGGATCTTGCGCAGGCTCGCCAGGAACGCCTCCAGCTCGTCCTTTTCGAGCTGGCCGGTGAACAGGTCTTCGATGTCCTGTACGTGCTTGGGCAGCACGAGCTCCAGCCGGTCGTGGCCCTCGACGGTGAGGGCGGCGTAGGAGGCCCTGCGGTCGGCGGAGCAGGCCTCCCTGCGGACCAGGCCCTCGCGTTCGAGCCGGTCGACGACCCTGGTCACCCCGCTGGTGGACAATCCCGTCTGGGCGGCCAGGTCGCTCATGCGCAGGCGACGGCTAGGGGAACGTGCCAAGCGGATGAGCGCCTCGAAATCGACGTCCGACAACCCCGCGGCGTTGAGTGCCGGCGCGAAGCGGTCCATCAAGCCCGCGTGCACCTCGTGCAGGAGTCCGATCGCCGTCACCCGGGGGTCGTCCACGTTCATCACATTCATACCTTAGCCGACGATAGTTGACGGAAGGAATATTCCTCGGGTAGAAAGTTGTTGCCGCAGACATCCACGTAACAACCGTCCTTCCAAGGAGAACCCCGATGTCCACCCGTACCTGGGAGTCCCTGACCATCCCCGCCGCCGGGGCGTACACCATTGACGCAGCGCACACGAACGTCGGCTTCGTCGTCAAGCACATGATGGTCAGCAAGGTCCGCGGCCACTTCGGCACGTTCAGCGGCTCGGTCACGATCGCCGAGAACCCGCTCGAGTCGTCCGCCGAGCTCACCATCGAGACCGCCAGCATCGACACGGGCATGCCCGACCGTGACGGCCACCTGCGCAGCGACGACTTCCTGTCGGCGGAGAAGTTCCCGGCCATCACGTTCAAGAGCACCCGCGTGACCGGCCACTCGGGCGACGAGTTCACCGTCGTCGGCGACCTCACCATCCGCGACGTCACGCGCGAGGTCGAGCTCACGGTCGAGTACGGCGGCGCCGGCACCAACCCGTGGGGTCAGGCCGTGTGGGGCTTCTCGATCACCACGGAGTTCGACCGCGAGGACTTCGGCCTGACCTGGAACCAGGCGCTGGAGACCGGTGGCGTGCTGGTGGGCAAGAAGGTCAAGATCGAGATCGAGGGCGAGGCCAACCCGGCCGCCTGACCCGTCGTTTTGTGGGCCCTGGCATGACCGACAGATCCGGAACGCCTGGGACCTCCTGTGGAAACTCAGTTATCCACAGCCCCTGAAGCCCGCCCCAACTCTGGGCGGGCTTCATCCACAGGCAGTTACCCACAGCCTGTTGATAACTCGCCGAGGCGGCCCACGAACCAATCGCTTTGCCGCCTCGCCAGAAGGCCGGTACGCTGTGCTGAGCCGCACTGGCTCCCAGGAGGATTCGCCTAGTCAGGTCTATGGCGCCGCACTGCTAATGCGGTTTGGTCTTACCGGCCATCCGGGGTTCAAATCCCCGATCCTCCGCAGGTGAGAGGCCCTTCCCCGAGTGATCGGGGAAGGGCCTTTTTGATCTCTGCGGGCATCAGGGTTGCAGTTTGGATCGCGGCGGTGTGCCGGGCGTCGTGGACCCGGACGTTCCTGGCGCCGGCCTGCTTGAGGATGGCCTGCCCGACCTTCCAGTCCTCAGTCCGCGCGATGGGAGGCGAGCCGGTTCAGCCCGTGGCGAGCCAGGAGCGGCACGATCCGAGCTGAACCCCTGGGCAGGTCCGGTGGAAGTCTCAGCGTGGCATTGCCCGAGCGTGCTGCGCCGAAAGGGCCGCCCATCGCTCGACATCGCCTGGCCGACCCCCTGGCGGGCATGCGGATTGCTCGCTCACCTGTACATCCCCGTATGAGGAGGCCGGCGACTCCGTTGGAGGGGTTCCAGAGGACTTGTTCGCCGACCTTGAAATATCGACTCATGTCTTCCTCGTTCCATCACGGTCCGGCTCCCGACGGGGTCCGCGGGTTCTCCCACAGCGACCGCTCTCCTGCGTTCGCCCTCAGATGGCGCGCCACAGCCAATCTAGTGGTTTGTGATTGTCTCAAGGGCGATCCCCAGAGCGTTCAGGTCCAGAATTGGATCTTGTAGAGCTCGATGCGAGCGATTGCGTCAGGGAAGTCGGGCTCGTGTTCGGTCCGAAGGACCTTGGTGGCTACCCGTGTGGACCAGGTGGTATCGCCTTGCCCAAGGTCGAACTCCATATCGTGCGAAGATTCAGCCGCCCAAGCTTCGGCGCCGATCAGTCCGGATGTCAGTGTGAGCCGGCCGGTCCAAAGCTCTTCCCAGTCATCCACAGGGGGCGGCCCATCCCACCGCTCGAACCGGTTGTGGACCATCTCCCAGTAGGGACGGTATGCCGTTCGGATGATGAGCCCGTCGTGCCCGGCTGCGATCCTGCCGGCCGGTGGTTCCCTTTCTCCTTCGACCGCCGAGCCCACTGTTTGGCCGTCGAGGACGCCGGCGACGACGAAGACTCTGAAGTCGGGCGTCACCTCGCCCGTGAGCGCGCTGAGAAGACTGCTCATCGTCACTCCCGTTTTCAGTGCAGGCCGCCGGAGCCAAGCCGATCTCACGGCGAGGAGTCGAGAACTCGGACACAGCATGATCGTATGGTCCTGACCGCCGCCTCGTGGGCTCCCTTTCGATCGCTGTGGGTTCGCCGCAGCCCGTTGAGGGAGTCCCTCATCCTCCGCACGTGAAAGGCCCTCTCCCGTACTTGGAGAAGAGGGCCTTTGTGATCTTGAGGGGCGTCCTCAGGAGTCGAGTGCGTGTCCTGTCGTCGCGTCGATGTGGTCGGGGATCTCGGCGTGGCGGTCGCCGACCGTCGGTGTCCCAGTGGGCTCGAACATGAGGATCGCGGCTCCGGCGGGCGCGGACGGCTTGTGCTCCGTACCACGGGGGACGGTGAAGACCGCGCCCGTGGGGAGCCGGACCGTGCGCTCCCCACCTGGCTCGCGCAAGGAGATGTGCAGTTCTCCATCGAGAACCAGGAAGAACTCGTCAGTGTCGTCATGGACGTGCCAGATGTGCTCGCCCTCGACCTTGGCGACGCGGACGTCGTAGTCGTTGACGCGCGTGACGATGCGCGGGCTCCACAGGGCGTCGAAGGAGGCGAGGGCCTCACTGAGGGCGATGGGTTCGATGCTCACGCATCCATGCTGGTCCAGCGAGCGCGCTCTGCGTGAGTGCTAGGAATAGCACATGACGCAAGGATCCTCGCACGTTGACCATGCCGCCGGGTTGCACCGGGTCGTCGTGATCGTGGACGAGAACTCCAACCCGTTCGAGCTGGGCTGCGCGACCGAGGTCTTCGGCCTGCGCAGGCCCGAGCTCGGACGCGATCTCTACGACTTTCGCCTGTGCTCCCCCGAGCCGCGCACCCTGATGAGGGACGGGTTCTTCACGCTCACGGGCGTCGCCGGCCTGGAGGCGGCCGAATCGGCGGATACGTTGATCGTCCCGAACCGTCCCGACGTCGAGGTGCCCCGCAGAGCCGCCGTGCTCGATGCCATCCGGCGGGCGCATGCCCGCGGCGTTCGCCTGGTCGGCTTCTGCAGCGGTGCTTTCACCCTGGCCGAGGCAGGGGTCCTCGACGGGCGCCAGGCCACCGCACACTGGCAGTGGGCGGACTCCTTCCGGGCCCGCTTCCCTTCCGTCCGGCTCGAAACAGACGTGTTGTTCGTGGACGACGGCGACATCCTCACGGCCGCGGGCAGCGCAGCCGCGCTCGACCTCGGCCTGCACATCGTCCGCCGCGATCACGGCGCGGAAGTCGCCAACTCCGTGAGCCGGCGGCTCGTCTTCGCCGCCCACCGCGACGGCGGGCAACGGCAGTTCGTGGAGCGGCCCGTGCCCAAGGTGCCGGACGAGTCCCTGGCGCCCATCCTCGCCTGGGCCCAGGAGCGTCTGGACGCCCCGCTCACGGTGTCCGACCTCGCGGCGCGCGCCTCGGTCAGTCCGGCCACCCTGCACCGCCGCTTCCACGTACAGATGGGCACCACACCGCTGGCGTGGCTGACCGGCGAGCGACTCGCCCTGGCCTGCCGGTTGATCGAGCGGGGCGAGCCACGCTTCGAGACGGTCGCGCGGCAGAGCGGGCTGGGCACCGCCGCCAATCTGCGTGCGCTGATGCGTCGCAAGATCGGGCTCACTCCGTTGGAGTACCGGCGTCGATTCGGGCCGGGGATCGACCGTGCCAAGATCGGCCAGGAAAAGATGCGCCCGCCAACAGGGGGATGAGAACTGATGGGGTTCTTCGGTGCCTACCTCTACGACGGGGTGCGGTGGGTGGAGTGCGAGCCTCGGCGAGGTCGGTGGGGAGTACGCATTCGTCGCGAGAACCGGGTGATTCTGCCTGTGAGGGCGTGCAAGCATGCGGGCCATGGTGGCGTTACCGACGCGCGCGGAGGTCGAAGCCCATTTCGAAGGGCTGCTCCGGGGCGACATGACTCGGGAGGAAGTGGATCGGTGGGCGGCGCAGTTCGTGGCCGCCGACATGGTCGAGGGGCACGATGAGCCGGTGTGGGAGGCGTTGATGCATCTCTGCGGCGTCGACTTGCGTTCCGGCCCAGATGAGGATTACTTCCACGACGACGAACAGATTGCCGGGTGGCTCGATGAGTTTCGTAGGCGGGCCCGGGTTGAACGCCGCCGCGATTGAACGCTGTGCCTGACCCCGCAAATCTTCTCTTGAGGGCCGCACGGCTGTGTTCCGCCGACGTACGGACTGAGTTCGGCGCTGACGTCGTCGGTTACGTGGCGCACGATGAGTGGGAGATGGCGCTCGTCCTTCTCCAGGAGCTGGGTGATGTGCAGCCGTGCCCGCCTGCGTTCTGGACGCTGCTGGCGGATGTCGCCCGCCTGCTGTGGCTCGAATCTGATGTGGTCTGGTACGAGTGGCGGCGGAGCGAGGCGTCCGCGGGTGCCTTCCTTGCTGAGCTTTCCTTGCACGATGGAGGGCGTGCAAGGAAAGCCATCGCCGGTCTTTGGGTGGAGGGGCGTGTTGCGCTGGAGCCGGGAAGATGTGCGCGGGTGCGGTTGGTCCCGTTGACTCCTGAGTATTGGGGACATCTCGTGCCGGGGGATGTGGTCACGATGCATGAGACGAGGGTGGCCGCTGGGAGTGCGCGCATCGTCCAGGTCGTGCCGCCCGTGCCGATGGCTTCCTAGCCGTCCTCGGGGTGCCTCGTCGGAGCGGTTGAGCCCCAGTCCCAGAGGGCTTGCAGGACGGGGCCGAGGCTGCGGCCGTGGGGGGTGAGGGTGTAGTGGACGCGGGGTGGCCAGCCTGGCTCGCGGTGGCGGGTGAGGATGCCGGCGTTCGTCAGGTGTGCCAAGCGGTCAGAGAGCACCTTGTCCGACAGATCCGGAAGGGCTTCGCGGAGTTCTGAGAAGGTGTGGTCGCCTTTCAGGAATTCCCGGATCACCAGGGTCGTCCAGCGGCCGTGCAGGGCCGCGAGGGTGATCTCCACGGGGCAGGACGGGGTGGGGGCCGGGACGTTGGCCCGCGGGTCGTCGGGCAGGCCCGGCCGGGCCGGGTGACTGACTGTTTGGTGAGTCACGAGGGCGCCTCCTAGCGTTGCCGCGTCTACGGAAAGGACATGGTGATGCTTGCCGAACGTCCCGAGGACGTGCCTCTCGTTTTCGCCGAGTTGTTCAACAGCGGGGATCCGGAGAGGGTGGCTCAAATCTACGAGAGCGGGGCGGTGTTCGTGCCGGAGCCGGGGGCGCCGCTGACCGGGCGGGAGGCGTACGACGCCAACGCCCGGTTCCAGGGGCTCGGGGTGCCGATCACGGTTCGGCCGCGGCACGTCTACGCCACGGGCGACGTCGCGTTGCTGATCGTCGACTGGGTCATCGACGGCACCGACCGTGACGGCCGCCCCGTGCACATCGAGGGGACCGCCACGGACGTCGCCAGGAGGGGGCCCGACGGGAGGTGGCGTTACGTCGTCGACAACCCCTTCGGAGCAGCCCCTGAATCAGTGGCCTCCTGAGTCAGCGGGGGCGGCGGTACCGCAGCTCGACGATCCCGCTGCTGGACGGGGCGCTGGAGATCAGCTCCAGCTCGTACGACTTCGGGACGCCGTCGAAGAGGCGGGTGCCCTCACCGGCGACATACGGGAACATGCTCACGCGCAGCTCGTCGAGCAGGTCCCGCTGCATGAGGGAGTGCCAGAGGCGGACGCCGCCCCAGACGATGATGTAGCCGTCGCCGCCCTGCCGCAGCCTGTCGATCTCCTCTGTGGTGTCGCCGGCGGCGATGGTCGTGTTGGCCCACTCGGCCGTCCGCATCGTCCGGGAGAAGACGACCTTGCGGCCGCTGGTCAGGAGCTCGGAGAAGGGGTGGCCGGGGGAGGACATCATGGCCTCGGACGTGCCCTCGTACGTGGTGCGGCCCATGACGTGGGCGTAGGCGCCGCGCAGGAACTCGAGGTGGGCCGGGTCGTCGGGCCGGCTGTTCTCCGGCAGGCCGAAGCAGAACTTCCAGAAGTCGGTGTCCTGGTCGGCGAGCAGGCCGTCGAGGGAGTAGTTGAAGACCGTCGCTATCAGTTTCCGCATGATCGGGACTCCCGGGGGTCGCGGTTGTCGAGCGACCTTCGTGTCGCTCAGCGCTTAAGACGGCGTTTCCGTCCGGAAGTCATCGGTGAACGTGAACATGCGCCGCCCCGGCACGAGGGGACGGGGGCCGGCTTCGAAGCGGTGGACGCCGACGCCGAAGCCGGCCTCCGGGGGTGACACCCACTCGCGTTCGAAGCCGCGTTCCTCGAACCAGCGGCAGATCAGCGGCACCCGGTCGGGAGCCTGGCGGTGGCGGGTCCAGATGACCACGCCGTCGGTGGTGCACAGCTGGGGGCAGGTGTCGATGGTGCGTTCTATGTCCTCGTCCGTGATGTTGCCGAACACGCCGCAGACGAGGACGATCTCGGCGGGCGTCAGGTCCTGGTAGTGGTCGGTGAGTGCGGCGTCGGCCGTCAGCACCTCGACCTGGTCGAGTCCGTGCGACGCGATCGCCTCCGAGGCGATCGCGGTGTTGTGCGGGTCCAGTTCGACCAGGCGGGCGCGGACGTCGTCGCGGCGCGGGTGCTCGGCGAGCACCTCCAGCACGTCGCGGCCCTGGCCCGAGCAGAGGCTGATGAGCCGCAGCGGGCCGGGCGGGGAGGCGTCGAGTGCGAGGCGGATGCGTTCTTGGACGACGTGTAAGCGCTGCGCCAGGTAGGAGCCGGGGACGTCGTACTGGTCGTGCCAGGTCAGCCAATCCATGGTCGAAGCCTACGAGGACGCCTGGCGGTGTTCCTCGCTCAGTTCGATGATCTGCACGTAGTTGCCGTCCGGGTCGATGGCGGTGGCGAAGAGGCTTCCGTCGCGGTCCTCCAGGTCGGCGAGCCACTGGGTGCCGGCCTGCTCCATGCGGGCGGCGACCGCGCGGGCGTCGGGGACGTCGAAGTTCAGGATGACCCGCCCTGGCTCCGGGTTCTTGTCGGCGATGTCCTGACGGGTGTCGATAAATAGATAAAAATCGCCGAATTTCAGCACCCGGTAACCGTTGACCTCGGTGCTGTCCGACGGGTCGAGGGCGGTGGCGTACCAGGTGCGGAGACGTTCCGGGTCGGTGCTGGACAGGAGGAGACTGCCGAGTACGGGTCGTTGCATGGCGGGAGGTCCTTTCTCTCGGTCATGCAGACCTGTCGGGAGACCGAAACTCATCGCGCCTCAGCATGACGATCAGTGCGTACGCCCCCAGGACGGCCATCCCGGCCCAGCCCGGCAGCGGGTGGTAACCCGTCGAGGGCGCGTAGTGGGCCGTCACCTGCGGATACTCGACCAGCGTCTGCTTGATGGCGAATCCGGCGGCCGGCGTGACCCGCAGCAGCCACTCGGCGACCGGGTCAGGAAGCAGCGGGAACGCCGTCAGGATGGCGGGGAGCGCGATCAGGGCCACCCCTAGGAGCAGACGGAAGCGGCCCAGCCCATGGGCGATGACCGTGCAGAGCGCGAGCGCCAGAGAGCAGCCCACGATCACGCGAAAGGCGGTGAGCAGCGAATCCGGTGATTGCGCCAGGATGACGGTGCCGATCGCCAGCAGGCCGGTGACGAACGTGGCGGTCGCGACGGTCTTCGCGGAGCGGGCGCTCAGCACAACCAGGATGAGGAGGGCGAGGGGCAGCCCCACCAGGGAGCTCTCGATGGCACGGGTGCCCTCCTCGGGCAGCGGCCCGATGTCACCGGTGCCGCTGATCTTGATGGTGCCGTCTTTCGACACGACCCCGGACGCGTTGTGGTGCTTCTCCCAGTCGGTCTCGTTCATGGAACCGACGGAATCGCTGCCCCAGCCGCCGGCGGAGCCTTCGACGGTGACGTGGTCGAAGACGCCGACGGCCTGCGTGAAGCGGACCTCCTCGATCGTCCCGCCGAGCCCGGTCTCGCGCAGGGTGAGATCGCCGGGCGAGGCGGCGAACAGCCCCACCCGTACGGTCTCCGGCAGCCCTTTGAGGGTGGCCGAGGCGGCGCGGTCCCAGCGGGCGCCGTCGGCGGAGGTGTAGCCGGTGATCACGTCGCCGGACCGGGTCAGGCGCAGCCAGCGCGCGGTGCCTGGGACGGCGGCGTCGTGCAGGTAGTCGTGCTGGAACCGGAGGCCGTGCCGCCCGGTCATCATGAGCGCGGCGTACGAGGAGCCCTGGCGCAGCCCGTCCTTGACGATGATCCCGGTCTTGGCCCACGGCACCAGCCCGGACACGATCCGGTCGTGGCGCGGCGGCGGGTAGGTGATCGTCCCGGTCATCGCGGCGAGCCGGACGGTGATGGCGCCCTCGCGGCCCAGCTCCCGGTGGAAGAACCAGAAGCGGTCGCTGACGGCGGTGCCGTCCGCGGCGACGATCGGGTCGGGGCAGAAGCCGGAGCAGGACGCGGGCGACAGGCCGGGCACGATGATGGCGGCGGCCGCGAGGGCCAGGGCGATCAGGCGTCCAGGACGGAGGAGAGGGATCATGGGGTTGGTTCTACGAAGCGGCGCGTAACGCGAGCAGAACCGGTGCTGTCACGCTGCTGTTAGGTTCCGCAGGGCATGCTGGCAGGATGATCGGGCCGCGCAGTGGGACCGTCGGCGCACGGTTCACGATGTTGTACGCCACCGTGTTCCTCCTGTCCGGCGTCGCGCTGCTGACCCTGTCCTTCTTCCTGTCCGGCGGCGTGGAAGTCAGCGTCCCGGCGGGAGGCGTGCCAGGGCAGAGCGCGGACCAGCGCATCAGGGAGTTGGAGGAGCGGCTGGCGGCGGCGTACGACGAGCAGGCGCAGCGGCTGCTGATCGGCTCGATGCTGGCCATGGCGGTGATGGCGGTCGTCTCGGTGCTGGTGGGCCGGATGCTGGCCAAAAGGGTGCTGCGCCCGTTGCGCGACATCACGGCCGCCACCCGCCGCATCTCCTCCGACACCCTGGACCGGCGGCTGGCCGTCACGGGCCCGGCCGACGAGGTCAAGGATCTGGCCGACACCATCGACGGCCTGCTCGAACGGCTGGAGGCGGCGTTCACCGCGCAGCGGCGCTTCGTCGCCAACGCCTCCCACGAGTTGCGCACACCGCTCGCGACCATGCGGGCCTCGCTCGACGTCGCGGTGGCCAAGCCCGACCCCGGCCCCTCGACGGTGGCGCTCGCCGCCCGCCTCAGAAGGCAGCTCGACCGCGTCGATCACCTGGTGAACGGCTTCCTGGCGCTGGCCAGGGCCCAGCACGGGGCGCTGGCGAAGGCCGAGAGCATCGACCTCGCGGACCTCGTACGGGCCGCGCTCGCGGAAAGGGACGTGAAAGACCTGACGGTGACGACCGACGTGCGGACGACAACGACGGGCGACCCCGAGCTGCTGGCCCGGCTGGTGGACAACCTGGTGGACAACGCGGTACGCCACAACGAGGACGGCGGCTTCATCGAGATCACCGGCACCGGGCGAACGCTGGTCGTCGAGACCGGCGGCCCCGTCCTCGACCAGCGGGAGGTGGACAGATTGGCGCGCCCCTTCGAACGCCTCGGCAGGGAACGCACCGGCTCGTCGGGCCTGGGCCTGTCGATCGTGGCCGCCGTCGCCGAGGCCCACGGAGGCCGGCTCGACCTGCTCGCCCGCCCCTCGGGCGGCCTGCGCGCGACGGTGACGCTGCCGGCATGAGGGTCCTGGTGGTCGAGGACGACGACGCGCTCGCCGAGGTCGTCGCAGAAGGGCTGCGCGACCAGGGGATGGCGGTGGACGTCGCGTACGACGGGCTCGCCGCGGCCGCCAAGCTGGACGTCAACGCGTACCACGTCGTGGTCCTCGACCGGGACCTGCCGGGACTGCACGGCGACGTCCTGTGCCAGATGGTCACCGAGCGGTCGGAACGGCCGATGGTGCTGATGCTGACCGCGGCCGGCGAGCCCGACGAGCGGGTCAGCGGCCTCGCGCTGGGCGCGGACGACTACCTCGCCAAGCCCTTCCACTTCCCCGAGCTGATCCTGCGCATCCAGGCGCTGGCCCGCCGCCGCCCGGACGCGCGCCCCCGCACACTGCGGGTGGCGGGCATCGCGCTCGACCCGGTACGCAGGACCGCCGTGCGGGACGGGCGGCGGCTGGAGCTGTCGGTGAAGGAGTTCGCCGTGCTGGAGGCGCTGCTGCGGGCCAGCCCCGGCTTCCTGAGCGCCGAGCTGCTGCTCGAACAGGTATGGGACGAGAACGCCGACAGCTTCACCAACACCGTGATCGTCACCGTGGGCCGGCTGCGCCGCAAGCTCGGCGACCCGCCGATCATCGAGACCGTCCGCGGGGTCGGCTACCGCGTCGCGTGAACGCCGAAGCGGCGCGCCCCGGGAGGGGCACGCCGCGCGGGTCCTGCAAGGAGGGGTCAGCCGGTGCGGAGCGTGAGGCCGTACACGCTCAGCGCCTCGTTGACCGGCTGGTGGTACGTCGTGCCGCCGATGCTGCAGTTGCCCGACCCGCCGGAGGTCATGCCCTGCGCCTGGCTGCCCGAGATGAACGAGCCGCCGGAGTCACCGGGCTGGGCGCACGCGCTGGTCCTGGTCAGGCCGCTGACGGTGCCCTGCGAGTAGCGGACGCTGGCGTTGTGCTGCTGGATGGTGCCGCAGCGCCAGCCGGTGGTGGAGCCGGAGCGGCAGATGGACGAGCCCACGGCCGCCTGGGTAGAGCCGCGCACGGTCACGTTGGCGCCGCCGGAGCCGCGCACGTACGGGGTGACGGTGTTGTTCGGGGCGGCGACCCACGCGTAGTCGTTGCCCGGGAACGACGAGCCCTGGAAGGTGCCGGTGGGCTGCGTCGTGCGGGAGCCGGCCCGGCCGCAGTGGCCCGCGGTGACGAAGCCCGGTGTGCTGCCGCGGGTGACGGCGAAGCCGACGCTGCAGCGGCTGGAGCCGATGTAGTAGGCGGCGCCGCCGATGATGTTGATGTACGGCTTGGGCTGCTCGGCCGTCGCGGACACGGTGACGGCGTTGCGGTCGACGCCCGCGGCGTCGGCGAGTGCCTCGGCGGCCTCGACGGTCGGCGCCTGGACGGAGACGGTGTTGGTCTTGACGTCGACGTACCAGAGTGCCGCGCCGGCCTTGGCCTTCTCCGGGGCCTGGTCGAGCTGCTGCATGATGCCGTTGAGCTGCGCGAGCGAGCGCTTGACCATGACCGGCTGCGCGCCCTGCGCCTCGATGGCGGGGGCGGCGGCGGGGTCGGTGGTGGCGACGTTCAGCTTGCTCGCGTCGTCGTTCAGCCAGGCGCCGCCGAACGTGCCGCCCAGGTCGCTGGACAGGTTCTTCTCGGTGACGGCGGCTCGCTCCTCGTTCTTGAGGCGGGTGACGACCTGTGCTTCCGACAGGCCGAGGTCGCGCTCCAGAGCGTCGATCATCTCGGGGGGTGCGGAGGGGGAGGCGGATTGAGGTGCTGGGTCAGCTAATGCTGGGCTGATGGGGGTGGCCAGGCAGACGGCGAGGATGATGCCGCCCGTCAGCGCGCAGCGCTTACTCAACATGTGCACTCCTCGGGTGGGGGTGCTGTCAAGTTAACGGCTGCGGCGGCCCATGCTCAGATACCAAACGGACACTATTTCGGTGTTATGACGCCTTTTCGGTCATAGGTGGCAAGGGTGAGATTTCTGCCTTAAAGGTGAAGGACCTGCTGGCTGGATAGGGTGCCGTGGCTGGAGGTGTTCTCTGTGCGTAATGGTGTTCGTCACGTGCTCGGCGCCGGCGCAGGACTGCCGGCCACGCCGCTGATCGCGGCGGGCTTTCTCTACTCCGCGAGTCAAGATACTGACTGGCTCGCCACGGGCGCGCTCGTCGCCGCCATGGTGCTGGTGGGCGCGCTCTGCGGGTCGCGGATCTCGCCGCTCGCCTCGCTGGTGCCCGGCCTGGCGTTCGCCGGTACGGCGATCTTCGCCCGTACGCCGTGGGCCGGGCAGGTGCGGGCCGACTACGCGCAGGCGTACCTCGACCTCATCGACCCCTGGTCGCTGCCCGCGGGGGCGGTGCTGCTGGCCGCGTCGATCTTCCCCGCGCGCTGGCGGGGCTCGGAGCGGCCGGAACCGGTCCTCGTCGAGGAGCCGGCTCCGGCGCCGCCGCCGCTGCCCAAGCGCATCCCGTCACGCTACTGACGGGCGCGGGCGGTGAGCAGGGCGATCAGCACGTACGGCAGGGCCAGCAGCGCGAACGTCGTCCCGTTGAGCGCGTACGGCGACAGGGCGCCGTACACGCCATAGAGCCCCAGCGTCACCACGCTCGTGCCGAGCCCGGCGACCGAGGTCACCGTGGCCCGCGCGGGCCCGGTGATGCGCTGCTGCAGCCGCACGTCGGCGAGCACCCCGGCGAGCTGGAACGCCCCGAACGCCAGCGCGATCAGCACGAACCCCGCCACGTGCCGGCTGAGCGCCCCCGCCGCCAGGGCGAGCGCGGCGAGGCCCAGCAGCAGCCCGTACGCCCGGGGCGGCAGCCGCTCGGCCGGCCCGGCCAGCAGGCCGCCCGCGGTGATGCCCAGCGTGACGAGCAGCACCAGCAGCGGCACCGCCGCCTCGGGCACCCCTGTTTCGAGCGCGAGGTAGGGGATGTACTCCTCCAGGCCGCCCCAGAGCGCCGCCACGAAGGCGACCAGCAGCACCGCGTGCGTGACCCGCCGGTCGGCCCTGGTCTGGGCGATGCCCTCGCGCAGCACGGCGAGGTAGGACGGCGCGACCCGGCGTACGCGGTGCTCGGGCAGCGTCAGGGCCGTGGCCGAGCACAGGAGGCAGGTCAGCACGCTGGCCACCGCCACGGCGGGATGCCCGCCCGCCGCGAACACGGGCACCGCCACCGCCATGGCGGCAGCAGTGGCGATCATGCTCGCCGCGGTGGCCCGGCCGATGACGGTGGCGTAGCGGCCGGCCTGGCCACGCCGTTCGAGCTCCTCGTACGCGAGGGCCTCGTAGGAGCCGGAGATCAGCGTCTCGCCCGCGCCCCAGAGCACGAAGCCCACCGCGAACGCCCAATAGGACGGGAACCCCACCCACAGGGCGAAGCCGGCCCCCGTCAGCAGCGGGCCGAGGACGAGCAGCAGGCGGCGCGAGACGGCGTCGGCCCAGGCGCCGGACGGGATCTCCAGCACCAGGCCCGTCAGGGACCAGATGGCGAACAGGCTGGAGACCTGGGCCACGGAGAGACCGGTATCGGTGAACAGCAGCGCGTATACCGGATAAAGCAGGATGAATTCGCTGAGGAACGCGTACGCGTACAACGATGCGACGAGCATGAGACCTTCCACGGGATCGAACGGACACTCCGAGCGCTCGTCGCCTCGGAGGACCGCGCGCCCCGCGCGGGTCTCGGGTTATGCATCAATGTCGCCAGGTCATGTGAACGATTCTAGGTCACCGATCCGCTCGCGGAAGGGCCTGCGTTCGAGAGCCTTCAACGTGGCCGCCATGACCTGGGCGAGCGGGGCCGGCAGCTCGGCGTCGAGTTCGGCCATGGCGCGCGTGGTCGCCGCCCACTCGGCCTCGATCAGCGGCAGCGCGGCGCGGGCCTTCTCGGTCAGGTGGACGATGCGGTGGCGGGCGTCGGAGCCCTTCTCCAGCGTGACGAACCCGGCCCGCCGCATCTGCACCACGGTCTGGCTGGCCGCCGAGTGGCTGACGCCGATCGCCTTCGACAGCGCGCCGATGGTCATCGGGCCGTCGGCGACCAGCGTGCGGACGACGGGGGAGAAGCGCGGGCGGTAGTCGGGCAGGCCGTGGCCGGCGTAGATCTCCGCGATGGCGCCGTCCATCAGCTCGTGCACGTGCCGCATCAGGGTGCCCAATCCGCTCACGGTCGGCAAGGTAACAGGATCTCGCCTCAGGCGGACGCGGCCTCGTCCTCGGGCAGCGGGATCCACTTGTGCGCCCACGTGATCAGCTCGTCCACGACCGGGCGCAGCTCCTTGCCCCTTTCGGTCAGGTGGTATTCGACGCGTACGGGGGAGGTGGGCAGCACCCGGCGCTCGATCAGCCCGGCGGACTCCAGCTCGCGCAGCCGCCTGGCCAGCATCGTGTCGTTGATGCCGGGGATGGCCGCCTTGAGGTCGGCGTACCGGTGGGCGCCCTTGAAGATCATGTGAATCACCGCGCCCGACCAGCGGGCGCCGATCAACTCCAGGGCGATGTGAAAGCGCGTGCACACCGACGAGGGACTCATGGGTCCAGTGTACCGTTTGCTAAGAAATATGTAGCTGCTCAATAATGTTGAGCAGTCATCCTCCGCCTCACCAGGAGTCATCATGGAAGTCAACCCCGTCCTTCAGGTCATCGTCGGCAGCACCCGCCCAGGTCGGGCCGGTCGTCCCGTGGCCGACTGGTTCCGCGACACGGCCGCCGGCTCGGGCCTGTTCGACGTGGAGCTGGTCGATCTGGCGGAGGTCGGGCTGCCGTTCATGGACGAGCCCCACCACCCCCGCCTGCGCCAATACGTCAACGCCCACACCAAGGAGTGGAGCGCCACCGTGGAGCGGGCCGACGCGTACGTCTTCGTGACCCCCGAGTACAACCACAGCTTCCCCGCCACGATCAAGAACGCCCTCGACTACCTCCACCACGAGTGGCAGCACAAGCCGGCCGGCTTCGTCAGCTACGGCGGCGTCTCCGGCGGCACCCGCGCCGTCACCGGCCTGCGCCACGTCGTCAGCACGATGAAGATGGTGCCGGTGCTGGAAGGCGTGATCATCCCGTTCGTGCCGCAGCACCTCACCGAGGACGGCACGCTGCGGCCCAGCGCCGAGATGGAGGCGGGGGCCGACGCCATGCTGGCCGAGCTGGCCAAGCTCAGCGGCCCGCTGCGGGCGATGCGGCAGGCCCACGCCTGAGCCACGCTGCCGGACGTGGCGCTGGCAGTCTGTGCGGTGGTCCGACTGTAGGTGGTCCGATATCGGGGTCAGTCGTCGCGGTGGTCGGGGCCAGGGAGGCGATCGGCCTGTTCCTCCAGGGACGTCAGCACGCGCTCGAAGGCGTCGCCGAGCGGGCGCAGCGCGGTGGTGAAGGCGTTGACGAGCGGCCCGAAGATCTCGCCCACCTCGGTCATGAGGTCGGGGCTCTTGCTCTCGGGCGGCGCCCAGCGCATCGCGTCGGCGCTCAGCGTCTCCCACTCCTCGACGACGCCGTCGATGGCGTCGACCACATGGTCAGGATCGCTTGGCATGGCCGGTTCTCCGTGGGACCAGAGGGCTTATACCTCCACGGTACGTCAGGCGGGGATCGACACGCCCACGCCGCCCCTGGTCTGAGCGCCGTACCGCTGCTTGTCGGCGTCCAGGTCGAGGGGGCGGACCCGGGTGCGCCCGGCCAGCGTCTCCTCGGTGAGCAGCGCGGCGGGCACCAGCCACGACACCTCGAACTCGAGCCCGTCGGGGTCGCGCGCGTAGAGGGCCTTGGTGGTGCTGTGGTCGGACGCGCCGACCAGCGCGCCCAGCTCCGCCAGCTTGGCCCTGACGCGTTCGAGCTCCTCCAGCGTGTCGACCTCCCAGGCCAGGTGGTAGAGGCCGACGGAGGTGCGCCCGGCGGGTGAGGGTGCGGCGTCCGCGCCGATCTGGAACAGGCCCAGGTCGTGGTCGTTGGACGAGCCGGGCGCCTGGAGGAACGCGGCGCCGCGCATGCTCATGACGACGTCGAAACCGAGCGCCTCGCGGTAGAAGGCGACGCTCTCCTCCACGTCGCGCACGTAGAGGACGGCGTGGTTGAGCCGCTGGACCGGCATGGTTCGCCCCTTTCGACGGAGTCCCGATCATCAAGTATATGAGAGTTCAACTAAATTGGGAGCGTGACCCGATGGCTGGATGAGGACGAGCAACGCGCCTGGCGCAACTTCCTGGCCGCGACCCAGCTCGTCAACGAGGCGCTCGACCGGCAGCTCCAGCGCGACGCGGGCATGCCGCACGCCTACTACGTGATCCTCGTGGCGCTCTCCGAGGCGCCCGGGCGGGCGATGCGCATGAGCGAGCTGGCGGCCAGGGCCCAGAGCTCGCAGAGCCGCCTGTCGCACGCCGTACGGCGGCTGGAGGAGCGCGGGTGGGTGCGCCGCGAGCCGTGCCCGTCCGACCGCCGCAGCAGCTTCGCCGTGCTCACCGACGAGGGGTACGCCGTGCTGGCCGCCGCCGCCCCTGGCCACGTCGAGGAGGTGCGCCGCAGCCTGTTCGACGCGCTGACGCCCGAGCAGGTGCGCCGGCTGGACGAGATTTGCGCCACGGTCCGGAACACGCTGGAGTCTTAGGGCGCGAAGTGTCGGACGGAGGCCGTAGCGTTGCCGGGTACCCGACCGAGGAGAGGCCGATGCACGACACCGAAGAGGCGCTGTTCAGGGCGGTTCATGGGATCGCCGGCCGGTTCGCCGGCCAGCCTGTCCCCGTGGTGATGGACGCTTTGCTGCGCCACCTGCCCAAGGCTCCCGGCCTCGAGGTGACGGAGATCCGCAAGATCGCCGAGGAGATCAGCGTGGGGCGCGATCCCTCCGGTCTCTGAGGGTCCCTGAGGGTCTCTGAAGGGCTCTGAGGGTCTCAGGGGCGGCGGGGCGTCCGGTGGCGGGCCCGAGATCGTGCGATTGTGCCCGGCATGGTTGTGCACAACTGATCACCGGGGGAGCATCGAACCATGTACGAGCCAACCCCTGACGATCGATTCACGTTCGGTCTGTGGACGGTCGGCTGGCAGGCGCGCGATCCGTTCGGGGACGCCGTACGGGCGCCCCTCGATCCCGTCGAGAGCGTGCATCGCCTGGCCGAGCTGGGGGCCTACGGCGTCACCTTCCACGACGACGACCTGCTCGCCGTCGATCCCGATCGCGAACGGGCGATCGCGGCCTTCCGGAAAGCGCTTGCCGAAACCGGCATGAAAGTGCCCATGGCCACCACCAACCTGTTCACCCACCCCGTCTTCCGCGACGGCGCCTTCACCAGCAACGACCGCGACGTACGGCGTTACGCCCTGCGCAAGGTCACCAGGAACATCGACCTGGCCGCCTCGCTCGGCGCCACCACGTACGTGTGCTGGGGCGGGCGCGAAGGCGCCGAGTCCGACGCCACGAAAGACGTGCGCGCGGCGCTCGGGCGCTACAAGGAGGCCCTCGACCTGCTGTGCGGCTACGTCCGCGAGCGCGGCTACGACCTGCGCTTCGCGATCGAGCCCAAGCCCAACGAGCCCAGGGGCGACATCCTCCTCCCGACCATCGGGCACGCGCTGGGGTTCATCTCCCAGCTGGAGCACCCGGAGATGGTGGGGCTCAACCCGGAGGTGGGCCACGAGCAGATGGCCGGCCTCAACTTCGTCCACGGCGTCGCCCAGGCGCTGTGGCAGGGCAAGCTGTTCCACATCGACCTCAACGGGCAGCACGGGCCCCGCTTCGACCAGGACCTGGTCTTCGGGCACGGCGCCGTGATGAGCGCGTTCTTCCTGGTCGACCTGCTCGAACACGGCGGCTACGACGGTCCGCGGCACTTCGACTACAAGCCGCTGCGTACGGAGGACCACGCTGACGTCTGGGCCTCGGCCGCCGCTAATATGCGGACATACCTCATACTTCGGGAGAAAGCACGGAACTTCAGGGCTGATCCGGAGGTGCGGGAGGCGATGCGCGCATCTCGTGTCGACGAGCTCGGCCTGCCCACGCTCAACCGCGGCGAGACGCTGGCCGATCTCGCGGACGACGACTTCGATCCCGAGGCGGCCGCCGCCCGCGGATACCATTTCACGCATCTCAACCAGCTTGCGCTGGAGCACTTGTTAGGAGTTCGTGGGTGACGCTGGTCGCAGGGGTCGATTCCTCCACGCAGAGTTGCAAGGTCGTCATTCGAGACGCGGAGACCGGTGAGCTGGTGCGGCAGGGCCGCGCACCCCACCCCACCGGCACGGAAGTACACCCGTCCCACTGGTGGACGGCGCTGTTGCAGGCCATCGAGGAGGCCGGCGGGCTGGACGGCGTGGCCGCCATCAGCGTGGGCGGTCAACAGCACGGCATGGTCTGCCTCGACGAGTCCGGCGAGGTCGTACGCGAGGCCCTGCTGTGGAACGACACCCGCTCCGCGCAGGCCGCCACCGACCTGATCACCGAGCAGGGCGGGCCGCAGGCGTGGGCCGACGCCGTCGGATCCGTGCCGGTGGCCTCGTTCACCGTCACCAAGCTGCGCTGGCTCGCCGAGAACGAGCCCGCCAACGTGGCCCGCACCGCCGCTGTGTGCCTGCCGCACGACTGGCTCACCTGGCGGCTGCTCGGGGCGCTCGAAAGCGGGCCGTTCTCCGTCGCGGCCTGGGCCGACGCGCCCACCCCTCCGCTCGACCGGCTCGTCACCGACCGGGGTGACGCCTCCGGCACCGGCTACTGGTCGCCCGCGTCCGGCTCCTACCGTACGGACCTGCTCAAGGCGGCGCTCGGCACCGTGCCGCTGCTGCCGCGCGTGCTCGGGCCCGTCGAGCCCGCCAACGACGGGCCCATCCTGGTCGGGCCCGGCACCGGCGACAACATGGCGGCGGCGCTCGGCGTCGGCGCCCGGTCCGGTGACGTCGTCGTCTCGCTCGGCACCTCCGGCACCGTGTTCGCGGTCGCCGAGACGCCCAGCGCCGACCCCGCGGGGCTCGTCGCCGGGTTCGCCGACGCCACCGGGCGGTTCCTGCCGCTCGTCTGCACGCTCAACGCCGCCCGCGTCATGGACGCCGCCGCCCGCATCGCCGGCGTCGGGCTCGACGAGCTCAGCGCGCTCGCCCTCCAGGCGCCTCCCGGGGCCGACGGGCTGACGCTGGTGCCGTATCTGGAGGGTGAGCGGACGCCCAACCGGCCCACCGCCACCGGGTCCGTCCACGGGCTCACGCTCGCCACCTCCACTCCCGCCCACCTCGCGCGGGCCGCCATCGAGGGCATGCTGTGCGGGCTCGCCGACGCGCTCGACGCGCTGTCGATGCAGGCCGAACGGGTGCTGCTCATCGGCGGCGCGGCCCGCTCAGAAGCCGTCCGCCGCATCGCCCCCACCGTCTTCGGGCTCCCGATCAGCGTCCCGCCGCCCGCCGAGTACGTCGCCGACGGCGCCGCGTACCAGGCGGCCACGCTGGTCACCACGTCGCCGGACTGGCGCTCGGGGGACGCGGAGACGTACACGGGGGACCCGCTCCCCTCCCTCCGCGCCCGCTACCACCGCGCCACCACCCACATCCTCGACTAGGGGACTCACCCCCAGCACCCCCGGCCTCGGCCCTTCCCCACCGCCGGGGGTGCCGTCCTTTCTGCGGGAGGGGCGAGGCACCCTTCCCCGGCATCACCTTTCCCGCCGCCGGGGGTGCCGTCCGTTCGAAGGAAGAGCTCGGCCGCGGCACAAGCCCCCAGCACCCCTCACAAGAACAGCACCCCGGGCGGAGGGCAAGGGCGCCGAAGACGAGCCTCCTGCCCTCCCCTCTCAGGACGGCACTCCGGGCGGCGAGCAAGGGTGGCGAAGACGGGCCCCCGGCCCTTTCCCTCAAGGGACTCCGGGCGGCGGGCAAGGGTGGCGAGGACGGGCCGCCTGCCTGTCCCCTCAAAGGACGGCACCCCCAACGGCGGGGAGGTTTGCGTGGGCGGGGTTGGGTCCCCTAGGGGGATTGTGGGGTGGAGTGACCTGGTTGCCCCCCCCGGGGGAGGTCGGGTGTTCCTGCCCTCTGAGGGTGTCTTCGCAGCATGGAGGGTCGGGGCCCTACCGACGTCGGACGAAGGCGGTAGGGGCGGGGTCTCGGGGTCGGGTCAGGGGTGGGTCGGGGGTGTAGCCGGATGTGGGTCCGCACCCCGTCGCGGGAGAGTTCTGGCATGACCGCAGCAGTGAAGAGGCTGGCGCCCTGGATCGCCTGTGCATCGATCCTGTTCTCGGTGGTGGCCGTGGTGGTGGGGCAGCTCGTCCCCGATCCGCAGCTCGACCCCTTGAACGTCACCATCAGCGAGTACGCCGTGTCCGACCGCGGGGGCGTCACGGAGGTCGCGATGGCGGTGCTGGGCATCGGGTCGCTGGCGCTGCTGCTGGGCCTGCGGGCGTCGGGGGCGCCCGTGCGGGGGTGGCCCGAGCGGTTGCTGATGGTGTGGTCGGGAGCCCTGATGGTGGCCGCGGTCATCCCGACCACACCCATCGGCCAGGACCTCGACCTGGCGGCGCAGATCCACCGCTACGTGTCCGTGGCGGCCTTCGTGAGCCTCCCGGCGGCGGGCGCGCTGCTGGTGCCCAGGCTGGGCCAGGACGCCGCCTGGAAGCCCGTGGCGCGGGCCGTGGAGTGGGTGTCGCTGGCCGGGGGCTTCGGGCTGCTGGCGATCACGTACGTGGCGCTGCCGGGCGAGCGGGTGATGATCGGTCTGGTGGAGCGGCTGCTGCTGGGCGCGGAGGTGGCGCTGCTCGCGGTGCTGGCGGGCTGGCTGGTGCGGCTGGCGTGGCAGCGCGGCCCCAGCCGCAAGGCCATAAATTTCCCGACATATCACAGATTTATCGCTAGTCGATCTTAAAACCATCTGTTTCGATGCTATTCTCTCCCGCGATCTTCTATCCGGGAGCAGGTGTCATGGCATCGGGCAGATCCATCAGATTCAAGATCTCGACGCTGCTCGTCATCCCTTTGGTCTCCCTGGTCGCGCTCTGGGGCTTCGCCGCGAGCACCACGTCGGGAGAGGCGCTCAACCTGCTCAAGGTCGAGACGATCTGGACGGGTGTGATCAACAACGCCGACCGGCTGGTCTCCGAGCTCCAGACGGAACGGCTCGCCTCTGCCGAGCGCCTCGCCGGCACGGGCGGCGACGAGGACACCATCGCCCAGGCCCGCGCCAAGGTGGACGAGGCCGGCAAGCTTCTGCGCCAGGCGGCCATGTCGGAGGACACGCAGTCGGCGCTGACGCAGGACATGAAGACCCAGCTCGGCACCGTCTTCGAGACGATCGACCGGCTGCCGGAGATCCGCCGCAAGCTGGACGAGCGCCGGCTCACCTCGAGCACCCTGGTCACCGAGTACGCCAGGATCTCCGACGAGATCCACCTGCTGTACTCCCGCCTCACGGTCAGCACCGACCTGCAGCTCGCCCTGCAGGCCCAGGGCCTGATCGCCGCCGACCAGGCCCGCGAGCTGCTGTCCAGGGAGAACGCCCTGGTCATCGCCTCGAAGGGCAAGGCGAGCATGATGGACGTGCACATCCTGGCGGGCATCGACGGGGCCAGGACGTACGAGTTCCCGAAGGCCCTGGCCAACCTCGACACCGAGCTGCGCGCCCCGTTCGAGAAGCTGTACTACAGCTCCCGCTACGTCACCATGGAGAACCTCCTGGAGGCGTACATCAACGGCCAGCCCATGGACCTCGACCTGTGGCGCGGCATCTCCGAGCAGGTGCAGAGGGAATACCGCGAGGCGATCTCGCGCACCGGCGACAAGCTGCTGTCCAGGATGGAGCCGGCCGGCGTCGCGGTCGTGACCAGGGCCGCGGTCGCGGGCGCGCTGGGCCTGATCGCGGTGGTGTTCTCGATCGTCATCTCGGTGAAGGTCGGCCGCCGGCTCACCCGGGAGCTGGGCGCGCTGCGGCGTACGGCGCTGGACCTTGCGGAGATCAGGCTGCCTGACGTGGTCACCAAGCTCCGCAAGGGCGACCAGGTGGACATCGCGACCGAGGCGCCGCCGATCACGGTCAGCGAGAAGGCGACCAGCGAGGTCAGGGACCTCGCGGCGGCGTTCGACAGCGTGCAGAGCACCGCGGTGGACGCCGCGGTCGAGCAGGCCAGGATGCGCGAGGGCGTCGCCGAGGCGCTGCGCAACCTCGCCCGGCGCAGCCAGTCGCTGCTGCAGCGCCAGCTCAGGCTGCTGGACGACATGCAGCGCCAGACGGAGGAGCCGGAGGCGCTGGAGCGGCTGTTCAGGCTCGACCACCTCACCACCCGCATGCGTCGCCACGCCGAGGGCCTGGTGCTGCTGTCGGGCGGCGCGGCGGGCCGCAGGTGGCGCGGCGTCATCCCGATGGAGGACGTGCTCAGCGGCGCCGCCGCCCAGGTCGAGGAGTACACGCGGGTCCGCGTCTACCCGATGCCCGAGTGCGGCCTGTCGGGCGCGGCGGTGGCGGACCTGATGCACCTGTTCGCCGAGCTGATCGAGAACGCCACCACGTTCTCCTCGCCGAACAACGAGGTCTCGGTGCACGGCGAGATGGTCGGCAGGGGCTTCGCCGTCGAGATCGAGGACCGCGGGCTCGGCATGGACGAGGCCACCCGCAGGGCCATCAACGCCCGCCTGGCCAGCCCGCCGGAGTTCGACCCCGCGCAGACCGAGCGGCTCGGCTTCGCGGTGGTCGGCATGCTGGCCGCCAGGCACGGGGTGAAGGTGACGCTCAAGCAGTCACCGTACGGGGGCACCACGGCCATCGTGCTCGTGCCGGCCACGCTGGTCGAGCCGATGACGCAGCCGCAGCATCCCGAGTTCGAGCCGGTCGCGGTGTCGGTGGTCAGGACGGACACCACGGGGCCTGGCGAGCTGCCGCGCAGGGTCCGTACGAGCAAGCGCAACGGCGGCGCGATGCTGCCGAAGCAGGCGCCGCCTCAGGACGACCCGCCGCCGCGGCAGCTGCCGCGCCGTGAGCGGGCCACGGCGCGGCCGCAGCGGCTGCGCCAGGCTCCTGAGCCCGGCACCACCCAGGGACAGGCGCTGGGACCGGCTCAGGGCCCGGCGCCGGCCGTCGAGGAGCGCTCGCCGGAGGAGGCGAGGGCGCTGCTCTCCTCGCTCCAGTCGGGCTGGCAGCGCGGCCGGCAGGAAAGCGAGCAGGATGGGGGATCTCGATCGTGAGCCGCGAGCACGAGTGGGTTGACGAGGAGGCGGGGCCCGTCGTGCGGCCGTACGCGGTCGCGCGCGGACGCACCAGGCCCGCCTCCGCCGAGGTCGACTTGCTGGCGACCGTCGTGCTGACGGGGATGCCCGCCCCGGCCAAGGCCGAGCTGAGCGCTCAGCACCGCCGGCTGCTGAACGTCGTGTCAGGGCACAACAAGCCGGTCGCCGAGGTCGCGTCGGATCTCGGGCTGCCCGTCGGCGTCGTCCGGGTGCTGCTCGGCGACCTGCTGGAGCACAACCTGGTGACCGTGCGCCCGCCGCGCGACAAGGCCGCCACCCCGTCGGAGAGCCTGCTCCGCGAGGTGATCAACGGCTTGCGGGCCCTTTAGGGGAAGGGCCCAGGGCGGCTAGTTCGCCGAGGTGAGCGTCCGCAGGGAGTGCTCGACCAGCGTGATCATGACCTCCTTGGCCGAGGTCCGCCGTCGCACGTCGCAGAGCATGACGGGGACGTCGTCGTCGAGGTCGAGCGCGATGCGCACGTCGTCCACGGTGTGCTGCTCGGCGCCGTCGAAGCAGTTGACGGCCACCACGAAGGGCGTGCCGCGCTGCTCGAAGTAGTCGACGGACGGGAAGCAGTCGGTCAGCCGCCTGGTGTCGGCGATCACGACCGCGCCCAGCGCGCCGTAGGACAGCTCGTCCCACATGAACCAGAACCGCTCCTGCCCCGGCGTGCCGAACAGGTAGACGACCAGTCCTTCGCGGATCGTGATGCGGCCGAAGTCCATCGCGACGGTGGTGGTGTTCTTGCCCTCGACGCCGTCGAGGTCGTCGATGCCGATCCCGCGGTCGGAGAGCACCTCTTCCGTGCGCAGCGGCTTGATCTCGCTGATCGACCCGACCAGGGTGGTCTTGCCGACGCCGAACCCGCCCGCGACCAGGATCTTGAGCGCGACGGGGTCCTCAGAGAGCACGGAGTCCATTGATCACTTCCTTGAGAATGCGCTCATTCGACCGCGACCCTCCTGCGGAGGGCGACGTCACCGAGATGAGGCCGTGGTCACGCATGTCACCCAGCAGGACCCGGATGACACCGACGGGCAGGTCGAGCTCGACGGCCAGGTCGGCCACCGAGATCGGGTTGCGCGCCGCCCGCAGGATCTGCTGCTGTTCGGGGCCGAGGTCGTCGCCGGGCTCCCCTTCGGGATCGGCGACGGCACGCACGATGGCCACGAGGTCGAACGCGTCGCCCGACGACCGCGTCCTGCCGCGAATCAGAGCATAGGGGCGGACGACAGGGCCCGCCTCCTCATCGAACCACTGCGGGCTGTCGCTCATGACGCTCCAGCGCGCGGGTTGGTGGTGATGTGCTGGCCCACCCGCTTGACCAGCATCGCCATCTCGTAGGCGATCTGGCCGACGTCCACGTTCGCCTCGGCGATGACGGCCAGGCAGGTGCCCTGGCCGGCCGCGGTGACGAACAGGAACGCCGACTCCATCTCCACGATGGTCTGGCGCACGTCGCCGCCGCCGAAGTGCCGGCCGGTGCCCCTGGCCAGGCTCTGGAACCCGGCGGCCACGGCCGACAGGTGCTCGGCGTCCTCGCGCTTCAGGCCCTTGGAATAGCCCACGGCCAGGCCGTCGGTCGACAGGATCACCGCCTGGCGTACCGCGGCGACCCTGGTGGCCAGGTCGTCGAGCAGCCAGTTGAGCTCACCGGTGTTGGTGGTCGGCGCAGTCATGCATCCCCCTTGGTCATGGGCCCCTCCTCAGGAGCTTCTTCTCGGGCGCGTTGGGTCCCCCGCTGGAAGGCGGAGAACAGGTCGCGTACCTCGTCGGGAGAGCGTTCTTCCTGCCGCTCCTGCTCCGGCGGTGGTTCCTTGAGTTGCGGGGCCAGGTTGGCCTGGCGCACCCGTCGTGGCAGCCCGGCGTGGGTGCCGGAGGTCACGACGGCCAGCGCCTTCTTCCTCGTACGGCTGGGCAGCTCGGCCTTGCCGTCGCCGCCCGCCGCCTCCTGCGCGGTCTGCTCGGTGACGACCGACCGCGGCACCAGCACGATCGCGGTGGTGCCGCCGAAGGGCGAGCGGCGCAGCAGCACGTTGATCCCGTGCCGCTCGGCCAGCCTGGCCACCACGAACAGGCCGAGCCTGTCGCTGTCGGCCAGGTCGAACTCGGGCGGCCTGGACAGCAGCGCGTTGATGCGCTCGTACTCGGTGGCCGTCAGGCCCAGGCCGCGGTCCTCGACCTCGATGGCGTAGCCGTTGCTGACGAGGTCGCCGCGCACCTGGACGGTGGTGTCGGGCGGCGAGTAGATGGTGGCGTTCTCGACCAGCTCGGCGACGAGGTGGGTGAGGTCGGCGGCGACGGTGCCCTCGACGGCGCCCGCGGGCATGGTCTCGACGGAGACGCGGGTGTAGTCCTCGACCTCGGCGACCGCGGCCCTGACGATGTCGATGACCGGCACCGGCTTGCGCCAGGCCCGTCCCGGCGCGGCGCCGGAGAGCACGATGAGGCTCTCGGCGTGCCGGCGCATGCGGGTGGTCAGGTGGTCGAGGCGGAACAGCTCTTCGAGCCTGTCGGGGTCGTGCGTACGCCGCTGCATGCCGTCGAGCAGCGCGAGCTGGCGGTGCAGCAGGCCCTGCTTGCGGCGGGCGAGGTTGAGGAAGACCTGGCCGACCCCGCGCCGCAGCGCGGCCTGGCCGACCGCCGCCGTGACGGCGGTGCGCTGCACGGAACCGAAGGCCCTGGCCACGTCGGTGATCTCAGCGGAACCGCTCACCTTGATCGCCTTGGCCTCCTTCCGCACGTCGACGTCCTCACCCTTGCGCAGCCGCGCCACGATGGCGGGCAGCCGCTGCTGTGCCAGCTCGACCGCGGCGGCGCGCAGCCCGGCCAGCTCTCCTGCGAGGCGACGACCGAAGCGTACAGAGATGATGATCGACGCGAGCACGGCGATCAACCCGAGGCCGCCGGCGAGGGAGATCCTGACGACCGTGGAGGCGGCCGCGTCGGAGGCGCGGGTGGTGAGGGTGGCGGTGGAGGCGGTGTTGAGGTCGTCGAGGCGGGAAGCCAGTTTGTCGACGGTCTCGTGCCAGGCGGAGGGGTCGGTGGGTGGCGCGCCGGTCTTGATCACGCGGTCTTCGAGCGTGGCGAAGCTGAGGTAGGGCTCGGTGGCGAAGATCTGCTCGTACGGCCGGCGCAGCGCCACGTCGAGCCCGGCGAGGCCGCGGGCGTGCATGAACTTCCTGGAGGCGGCGTACTCGGTGAAGGCGGTGGTCTCGTCCTCGGTGAGCCGCTGCCCGCCGAGCGCGCCGACGATGAGCGCGTGCTCCCTGGCGATGTACTCCCTGGCCATGCCCATGGCCTGCAGCGACGCCGCCTGCTGGTAGAGCGGCAGGTCGGGGACGGCGATCAGGTGGTCGTAGACGGCGAAGAGCGCGTCGAGCATGCGGTTGTAGGCGTTGAGCCCGGACAGCGGCGAGGCGCTGCCGTTGTCGATGTTCGCCCTGATGGCGCCGAGGTTGCCGAGCGACCTGTCGAGGGTGTCGAGCGGCCGGCGGAGCGCGCCGTCGGCCGCGCCGCCCGCGTCGGCGACGGCCTGTCTGAACTCGGCGACGGACCGGTCGGTGCGGGCGCGCTGGGCGCCGAGCACCTCGCCGAGCTGACGCGTTGTAACCGTCTCGGCGGAGCGCACGCGCTCGGCCTGCAGCTGTGTTCCCAGGTCGGTGGATGCGACGCCGATGGTGTCGTAAAGGGTGTTCGCGCGGAGCAGTAACTGGGCGTCGCCCATGGTGAGGTTGAGGACGAAACCCCAGAGCGCGCTCAGAGACAGGAGGGGTAGCAGCAGCAATAAGAAGATCTTGAACCGAATTGACCGGTTTCGCGAGCCCATGTCCCAACCTCGAGTCGGGGGCATTTCCACACCTTGTGTAAATACACCTCCGGAAGATCGCACAGGAGACTAGCACCGATTATGCTTCCGGCGCAGTGGGGGGAAGACGTTCATTACCGTGATTATTGGGACAAGATCTCCCTCTCGCGGCGTCCTGCGGACACCACACCCCACAACCACCCGAGCGCCACCAGCGAGATCACGATGAGTCCCACCCAGTTGAGCAGCGTGTACACGTGCACCTGCCACGCCGACACGTGCGGCACCCGGCCGATGCGGAGCAGCTCGAACTGCCAGGGACGGCCCGTCAGCACGAGCGTGATCGCGATGGCGATCGCGCTCATCGAGTCCCACAGCGCGTGCAGCAGCGAGACCCCGAGGTAGGTCAGCACGACAGGCGCCGACAGCCGGCCCCGCGCGGCGAACAGCACGCCGCCCGCGATCGCCGTCCACAGGCCGTGGCCGACCGGGGTGAGGATGCCGCGCAGCACCTCGGTCTCGACGAGCTGGCTCAGCGACAGGCCCTCGGAGGTGAACAGCGCGTTGAAGGCGTAGCCGGCGCTCTCGAACGCGGCGAAGCCGAAGCCCACGGTCGCGCCCAGCACCACGCCGTCCTTGATCGAGCGCCTGGCGACGCGCCGGGTGACGAACACCAGCGCCGCCAGCTTGACGCCCTCCTCGATGAGGCCGACCAGGACGTACATGAGCAGCGAAGGCCGGATGAGCCAGCTCTCCAGCAGCGAGGCGCCGAGCACGCCCAGCACGCCGCCGATCACGAACGCCTGGAACAGCAGCTCCACGGTGACGGCCGGCGAGCGCCCCCGCCCGTACGCCCACACCACGAACGTCACCGGCACCAGGAAGCTGCCGAACAGCACCACCGTCGGCACCAGGTTCGAGTTGCCCGTCCAGCCGGTGACCACCACGGTCGCCAGCCACAGCACGAGCCCGGTCAGGAAGATCCGCAGCCACAGCCTCTTCATCGGGACAACTCCTCGACGGCCAGGACGGCGGCTCCGTCGCCCGCGTCGGATCCCGCGATCGCGATCCGGCCGAAGCGCCCGCGCGCCGCGTCCGCCGGTGACGGGCCGTCCGGATGGAACGGGTGCCAGGGCCGGCAGTACTGCGGCGCCAGCGCGTGTCCCCAGCGGTGCACGGTGATCGCCGCGACGCCGCGTCCCGGGTCGAAGCCGGCCGGCCCGAGCAGCCGGGCGAGCTGGTCGCGTACGGTGTGCTCCAGCACCTCGTACGGCGTCCTGAACAACTCGCGCCGCCCGGCCGCCGAGCCCGCGTCCGGCCCCAGCTCCGACCGGCACGGCGTGGCCAGCAGCCGCACCAGGTCGGGAGCCGCGAACTCGGCGGCGCACCAGTACGCGCCGGTCCACCGCACCCGGCGCACGCCGAGCCGCCGCCACGCCGCCGGGTCGCTCAGCCGCACCTCGGCCCGCAGCAGCGGCACGCGTACGGCCCGGCTCAGCGCCCGCCGCCGCTCCTCGGGCAGATCGGGCACGAGGTAGGGCACGGCCGCGCTCCAGCAGGCCAGGACGACGGCCCCGGCCTCGACCGTGCGCACCCGGTGCCCGTCGAAGTAGCCGACGGTCGCCGCACCGGCCCCGTCGCGCACGGACACGACCGGGCTCGACCACCGCACGTGCCCCGCCGCGGGCGGGGCGGGCTCGGGGGCGGGGCCGTGCCACTCCGCGCGTACGGTCGCCGAGTTGTACCGGGACGGCCGCGACCGGTCGAGCCCCAGCCCGGCGAAGCCCGGGTAGCCGGTCCCCCAGGCGTCGATGGCGCCGAACGCCCGGGTGTCGTAGCCCCACTCGGGCGCGGACATGGTCCGCAGGAACCGTTCGGCGTCGGGGTGCGCCCGGCACACCTCGCGCAGGAACGCCGAGTACGTCAGCCCCGCCAGCCGCTCCTCCTTGGCCTCCGGCGACAGTCCCGGCAACCAGTCGGGCGGGGCGTCGTACAGGGTGCGCAGGTCCGCGCGCGCCTGCTCGGCGACGGGCAGCCGGTCGATCCAGCCGGGGGAGGCGAGCGTGACGAGCGTGTCGGCGCCGAAGCTCTCCTTGTCGCACATCACGGCGTCGAACGCGGCGCCCCTGCGCAGCCGCTCCCGCCCTGCCCCGCCCTGGGGGTGGTTGTCGAGGACGAGCACGCGGTCGTGCGGCCGCCGCCGCGACCACTCGGCGGCGGCGCTCAGCCCGCTGCGTCCGGCCCCGACGACGACCAGCCCGTAGTGCTCCCCCGTCGGCGCCGGGGCGCCCGCGTGCTCCCAGAACCGTCCGTCCCGCAGCGCGTGCGGCACGCTGAGCGCCTCACCGGTGTCTCCGAGCACAGTGAGGGCGGCGGGCGCCGTCGCGGGCTCTGCGGCGGTTCTGACGGGCCCGGCAATGGGCCCGGTGGTTGAAGCGGCGGAGGCGCCGGCCACGCAGGAGACGGCGATCCCGTCGAAGAAGTCGCGGCGGGAAATGGGCACATCCATACCGAGATCGCGCGGGGTCAGGCTCATGCCGCGATCATCAGCAGGCCGGAGAAAAGCCGCACAGAGACGCGCAGCACATCGGCGAACATTTTGCCCAGACCAATACGGCTGATGTCGTTTTGCGGCACATAAGCCGAGGTAGAGCCCGCTGGGCCGGGCGAACGGTAAATCGCTCCCGAAGCCGCCATAACCGCGAATAGCGACGTTGTACGGCCCCTCAGCCGTCGCTTCCTCTAACGTTTCCACAATGCCGCTGGAGTGAAATGGAGAACCCATGCGTCAAGCAGTTTCCGGCATATTTCTGGGCACTCTCGTCCTGGCCGGATGTTCCGCCACCGAGGACAAGCCGGCGGCCCCGGCCGCCTCGGCGCCGTCCGCGCCGTCGGCGGCCGAGACCGACAGGTTGCGCGCTGCGCTGCTGCCCGTACCCAAGGGCATGAGCGTCGCGTACGGCCCTGAGACCGGCGCGTTCGGCTCGCTCAAGTCCACCCAGCAGGGCCTGGAGGCGGTCCGCCAGGCCAAGCTGCAGCACCCCGAGTGCGCGGGCGCGGCCCAGCTCGACGCGGCCAAGACCGACGTCGCCACGTCGCCCGCCGCGGTGATCGCCTTCTCCGCCGAGCGCGGCTCGATCAGCCAGGCCGTGGTGTCGCTGCCGAAGCCCGACTTCCCCGCCGCGCTGCCCGAGAAGTGCGCCTCCTACACGGCCGACGTCGGGGGCACGCCGGTCACGTACAAGACGCGCACGCTCGACATGCCCGCCAAGGGCGACCAGTCGCGGGCCTACCTGACGACGGCGGCGGGCGGCAAGCAGAACGCGCAGATCGGCTCGGTGATGATCAGGCGCGGCACCACGATCATGTCGATGCTCGTGGTCGGCCAGCAGGTCAAGCCCAAAGGCCTGTACGAGCTCGCGAACCTCGCCGACCAGAACCTCGCGAGGGCGAGCCGCTGAGAACACACCTGTGGATCTCCCGGCGCGCGCCGGGAGACCTCAGATGAGCACGTGGTCGTCGGGGCGGCCGACGAAGGAGAACTGCGCGTTCCTGGTCAGCTTGATGTGGTCGGCCTGCCAGGTGTGCATCTTCGTGTCGGCGCTGCGCCAGTAGACGAAGTTGAACCGGTCGGCCGAGTAGATCTTGACGCCGTCCTCCTTGAGGCGGCGTACCAGATGGGTGTCCTCGCCCCTGGTGATGTCCGCGAACGGATACGAGCGGAACAGGCCGGCCTTGCCGAGGAACGAGCCGCCCTGCACCAGCCACGAATAGCGGTGCTCAAGGCCGGGCAGCCGCAGCATGGTCGTGTTGGAGCCCTCGAAGTACGCGTAGTGCGCGCCCTTGCCCGCCAGCTCGGCGTCGGAGTAGTCGAAGGCCCTGACCAGGTCCGACAGGTAGTGCTCGCCGTACAGGTTGTCGTCGTCCATCTTGGCGATCAGCTCGCCCTCGGCGGCGGCGATGCCCATGTTGAGGCAGGCGCCGAGGGTCAGCGAGGCGTCGGCGGGCAGCACGACGACGTCGGTGACGCCGGCCATCCGCGCCTTGTCGGCCACCACGACGGGGTCGATGTCCAGGCCGTGCAGCACCATGACGAGCTGGAGCGGCCGGTGCCGCTGCTTGGCCACCGAGGAGATGGCGTGCTCGATCTGCGCGGCCCGGTTGGTGGGCAGCACGACGGTGATCGAGCGCGAGCGCGGCGTCACCTGGTGGCCGAGGTTCTGCAGGATCTGGTCCACGCGGTGGGAGAACAGGTGCTTGTCGAACACCTCGCGCATCGCGAGGTGCCCCATCCTGGCCCGCAGTTCGGGGCTGTTGATCAGGTGCAGCACCTGGTTGTACGACTCCACCGGCTCCCGCGCGATGGGGATCAGGTCGCCGAACGTCTCCTCGATGGCCCGTGACCATCCGGAGACGACGGGCGTGGCGCAGGCCGACAGCTCGAAGACCCGCCGCGCGCACATGGTGGGCGAGTCGAGCACGGAGTTGACGTTGAGGAAGACCTTGTACATCCGGTACGCGGCCAGCATCTGGTCGTAGGGCAGCTCGCCCACGATGTGCGGCCGGTACTTCTCCGGCCAGGCGTACTTCTCGTCCACCTCGCCGTTGCGGGCGAAGATGTGCAGGCCGAGCTCCCTGACCGGGTCGAGCACGGTCTCCATCTGCTCGCGGCGCTCGGGGTGCTTGTCGCGGAAGTACATCCCGGCGAAGACCACGTCGTGCAGGCGGCCCTTGTTCTGCTGGATCGGGTTGTGCACGCGCGGCTGGGCGGCGAACTGCAGCACGTCGACCCGGTCGTGGCCCAGGACCTCGCGGTACTTCGGCAGCATGTCGCCGTCGCAGGTGAACACGTAGTCGAAGAGCTTGGCCGTGTCGATGAAGAAGTCGAAGTTCGGCGGGTCCTCCTTGTTCCAGAAGACCGTCGGGATGCCCTCCTGCCTGCACCAGGCGACCAGGTCGCGCAGCGGCTCCTTGGGGGCGTTCGTGCCGGTCATCTGGTAGCGCCAGCGGCCCTGGTTGCCGTGCCAGGCCGACTCGCAGAACAGCAGGTCGGGCCGCTTCTCGGCGAAGATCTCCGGCCAGTCCTTGAGCCCGAACTCGATCTGGTCCCACTCGTAGCGGAAGGCCATCCTGGAGAAGTCGTCGAGGATCACCGCGACCTTCAGGTCGGGCCGGTTGACCGGGCCCTTCGGCCACTTCGCCGGCGGCACCTCGACCGTGGGCGGCCGGTTGTCGGCCAGCTCGATGGCCTCGGTCACCGGCATCGGCGGCTTGGGGGCGCGCTCCTTCGACCGCACGGCCTCGACGATCTTCGCCGGCTTCTTCGACCCCAGGGCCTCACCCAGCTTGAACGTGCGCTTGGCCTGGGTCGCCTCCAGCTTCCACGACGCGTACGCGGCCTTCGCCTCGGCGATCTCCAGCCGCCTGCGCAGCTCCTTGACCTCTGCCTCGTAGCGCTCGATGAGCTTGCGCTCCTCGGGCAGCCAGTTGACGGGCCCGAGCCGTTGGAAAGCGGGCTGTTCGGGGGTTTCGGCCATGGTGGTACGCCTATCGCTCAGCGGAGGTGATTCATACTACGGGGGGTATGGCCGCTATTCGGGGCGTTTGCCCTGAGATGCGGGAGCCAGGTTGTCCCCCTTCAGCCACGCCGCGATCACCGTCGCGATGCGCGGCCCCGCCTTGCCGTCCCACAGCACCGGCAGCTCACCGGCCGGCGTGGCGGCGCCGTCGGCCAGCGCCTTCTCCGCGGCGACCGGCAGCAGCGCGGGCGTGACCAGGCGGTTCGTGCCGTGCGTGACCGTGATCGGCCGCTCGGTGTTGGGCCGGACCGTCAGGCACGGGACGCCCAGCATGGTCGTCTCCTCCTGCACGCCGCCCGAGTCGGTGACGACGAGCGCGGCGCCGCGGACGAGTGAGAGGAAGTCCACATACCCAAGAGGGTCGATGACCTTGACGGACCCGCCGTCCACGAGGCCCGCGTCGGCCAGCCGCGCCTTGCCGCGCGGGTGCACCGGCACCACGACGGGGACCTGCCGCGACACCTCCAGCACCGCGTTCACCAGCTCCTTGGCCGCCTCGGCGGTGTCCACGTTGGCCGGGCGGTGCAGGGTGGCCACCGCGTAACGCTCGGGCAGGCCCAGCCTGGCCGCGATCGGGGCCGGGTCGAGCGACGGCAGCGCCGAGAACAGGCTGTCGATCATCGGGTTGCCGACCAGGTGCACCTTGTCGGCCGGGATCCCCTCGGACGCGAGGTACGCCAGCGCCTCGGGCGAGGTCGCGAACAGCAGGTCGGCCAGCGCGTCGGTGACGACCCTGTTGACCTCTTCAGGCATGCCCCTGTCGTAGGAGCGCAGCCCCGCCTCGACGTGCGCGGTCCGTACGCCCAGCTTGGCGCAGACCAGGATGGCGGCCAGCGTCGAGTTCACGTCGCCGTAGACCACGACCAGGTCGGGATCGTGCTCCTGCACGACCTCCTCCAGGCCCACGAGCAGCGCGGCCGTCTGCTTGGCGTGGCTGCCGGAGCCGACGCCGAGATTGGCCACCGGCTCGGGCAGCCCGAGGTCGGCGAAGAAGACGTCGGACATCAGCGCGTCGTAGTGCTGACCAGTGTGGATGATGCCCTGCCGCACGCCGAGCTCGCCGAGTGCCCGCACCACCGGGGCCGCTTTCACGAAATTGGGACGAGCACCCAATACGTGCAGGACCAGGGGGTTCTCCCTCATTGACCTCGCCTTTCATAGCGGAAGGGAAAAAACGCTGCCTATGGTACGGTCCCACCGTGGCATCCGACGCCAGTCGTCAAGACTCCTCCCGTACATCCGACCGGGTCTCCGCGAAGTCCGCCCGTGCCGGCGTCGGTGGGCTTCTCAAGGGTTTCGTCAACCACCCGGTCATCGTTTCCCGCGTGGTGTGGACGAAGGTCAAGTCCGACCCGGTCCGCGTGGCCCAGGCCGCCGCCGACACGCTCCCGCCCCGGCTGCGCCCCGTCGTGGGCAGCGTCGCCTGGCCGGCCGCCCGCCGGGCCCGCCGCATGGTGCGCAAGTTCGGCATGCGCGTGGTCAAGGGCCCGTGGAACGAGGCCAAGACCCATTGGGACGCAGGGCGGGTCAGCGAGGCCGCCGCCGTCCTGGAGGCCCACACCAAATACCCGTTCGTCAAGCGCAGGGCCGCCTATTACCGGGGCGAGCTGGCCGCGATCAGCCCCGACCCCATCCCGCCCGCGCCCAAGGTGGCCATCCTGGAGCGGGTCCAGAACCGGGTCCTGCACGTCGTCACGAACGCGCTGCCGTACACGCAGGCCGGCTACACCGTGCGCACCCACCGCATCGTCAGCGCCCAGAAGGCCGCGGGCATCGACCCGCACGTGGTCACGAGCTGGGGCTGGCCGATGCTGCAGGGGCACGCCGACGCGGCGCCGTACGACGAGATCGACGGCATCCCCTACCACCGGCTGCTGCCCGAGCCGCACGGCGAGATGCCGTTCGAGACGCAGGGCCGCATCATCAGGGGCGCCGACCGCGTCACCAAGCTCGTCACCGAGCTGCGCCCGCAGCTCCTGCACGCCGCCACCGACCACCGCAACGGCTCGATCGCCCACGCTGTGCGCGACCGCACGGGCACGCCGTTCGTCTACGAGGTCCGCGGCTTCCTGGAGGAGACGTGGGCCTCCCGCGACCCGATCAGGATCGGCAGCCAGCGGCACGTGCTCCAGCGCGAGCGTGAGGCGTTCCTCATGCGCGCGGCCGACGCGGTCGTCACGCTGGCCGAGACGATGGCCGCGGAGATCGTCGAGCGGGGCGTGCCGAGGGACAAGATCCACCTCGCGCCCAACGCCGTGGACGACTCGCTGCTGACCGCCCACTACGACGGGGCCGCGTTCCGTCGCGCGTACGGCATCGAGGAAGGCGAGATCGTCGTCGGCTCGGTGTCGAGCATCGTGGCTTATGAGGGATTTGCCACACTCCTCAAGGCGGCGGCGCTGCTGCGCGACGGCGGCTCTCCCGTCCGCGTGCTCATCGTCGGCGACGGCACCGAGCGCGAGAACCTGCTCGCGCTGGTCGAGGAGCTGGGCCTCAAGGACGCGATCCTGCCCGGCCGGGTGGGCCCCGACGAGGCGCTGCAGGCCCAGGACGCGATCGACATCTTCGCCTGCCCGCGTGAGGACCTGCGGGTGTGCCGACTTGTTACGCCATTGAAACCCGTCGAGGCGATGGCGCTCGGCAAGCCGGTCGTGCTGAGCGACCTTCCCGCGCTGTCGGAGCTGGTGGGCTCCGACGGGGCCGGGATGCTCGTGCCGGCAGGCGATCCGGAAGCGCTGGCCAAGGCGATCGGCGGGCTCAGGGACGATCCCGCCAAGCGCGCCGAGATGGGCGAGGCGGGCCGGGCGGAGGTCGCGGCGAAGCGGACTTGGAGCCGTGTTGCCGAGACTTATCAAGCTCTATACCGTTCGCTTGCCGAGCGATGACCGTCCCTTTGGCCGTCTCTTGTGACTGGTTCGCTCGCATTAGGCGTGAGCTAGGTGGACTTGAGATAACCTTTGCCACCATGAAGTGTTGTTTCCGGCTCTCTAAGGCACAGCTGTGACAGAAATAGACTTGGCTGTCATCGGCCTGGGCTACGTCGGCATGCCGCTCGCCAAGGAGGCGGTGGCCGCCGGTCTGCGAGTCGTCGGCCTGGACGTCGACCCCGCCAAGGTCGACGCGCTCAACGCCGGGCGCTCCTACATCGACGACCTGACCGACGCCGACCTCGAGCACATGCTGTCCCAAGGGTTCAGCGCCACGCTCGACGAGACCGTGCTGGCCAGAAGCAACACGATCGTCATCTGCGTGCCCACCCCGCTCGACGAGGACCACCGGCCCGACCTGTCGGCCGTGGAGGGCGCCACCAAGGCCGTCGCCCGCAACCTCACCAAGGGCACGCTCGTCGTGCTGGAGTCCACCACCTGGCCCGGCACCACCGACGAGGTGGCCAGGCCGCTGCTCGAAGCCTCGGGGCTGATCGCGGGCGAGGACTTCCACCTCGCCTTCTCACCCGAGCGCATCGACCCGGGCAACGCCAAGTTCGGCCTGCGCAACACGCCCAAGGTCGTCGGCGGCTTCACGCCGACCTGCCGCGACCGGGCCACCGCGTTCTACGGCCGGTTCATCGAGCGGATCGTGCCGGTCAGCGGCACCCGCGAGGCCGAGATGGCCAAGCTGCTCGAGAACACCTACCGGCACGTCAACATCGCCCTCGTCAACGAGATGGCGATCTTCTGCGACGAGCTGGGCATCGACCTGTGGGAGGCCATCGAGGCCGCCGGCACCAAGCCGTTCGGCTTCCACAAGTTCCTGCCGGGGCCCGGCGTGGGCGGCCACTGCATCCCGGTCGACCCGTCCTACCTGTCGTACACCGTGCGCAAGCTGGGCTACCCCTTCAGGTTCGTCGAGCTCGCACAGGAGATCAACGAGCGGATGCCCTCGTACGTGGTCGCCCGCGTACAGCGGCTGCTGAACCGGCACAAGAAGGCCGTGAACGGCGCCAAGGTCGTCCTGCTCGGCGTCACCTACAAACCGGACATCGCCGACGAACGCGAGACCCCGGCCCTCCCCGTGGCGCGTGCGCTGCTGGAACTGGGCGCCGACCTCTCGTTCGCGGACCCCTACGTCAAGGAGTGGTCGGTAGACGGCACCGCGGTGCCGCGCGAGGAGGACCTGGCGGAGGCCGTGACCAACGCGGACGTGACGCTGCTGCTGCAGCAGCACGCCGCATTCGACCTCGACATGGTCGAGGCGAAGGCCAAGCTCGTGCTGGACACCCGAGGCGTGCTCGCCGAGGGTGAACGCGTCGAGCGGCTGTAGCGACGGAGGGCTGCGCGCAGTGCACGTGCTCGTCATGACGGTGGTGCATAACCCCGAGGACGCGAGAATTCTGCATCGGCAGATCCGTGCCCTTGTGGATGCCGGTCATGAGGTCACGTACGCCGCCTCGTACACCGCGCACGGAGTCGTTCCGCGACCCTGGGTGAACGGCGTCGACCTGCCGAGGGCCGCCCAGCGCAAGCGGGTGGCGGCCGTGCTGGCCGCGCGCCGGCTGTTCAAGAAGATGCGCGACAAGGTCGACCTCGTCCTCATCCACGACCCCGAGCTGCTGTTCGCCGTCTGGGGCATCCGCAACAGGCCGCCGATCGTGTGGGACGTCCACGAGGACACCCCGGCCACGCTCTCGCTGAAGCCGTGGCTGCCCGCGCCGCTGCGCCCGCCCGTGCGCTTCCTCGCCCGCATGCTGGAGGGCACCGCCGAGCGGCACATGCACCTGCTGCTGGCCGAGACCGCGTACGCGGGCCGCTTCAAGCACGCCCACCTCATCGTGCCCAACGAGACCTGGGTGCCCGACTCGGTGACGCCGCCAGGCGACGACCGGGTGGTCTACCTCGGGTGGCTGTCGCGGGCCCGCGGCGTGCTGGAAGCGATCGAGGTGGCCAAGCTGCTGCAGCCGTACCGGGTGGTGGTGGAGCTCATCGGCTACGCGGACCCGCAGAGCCGCCCGCTGCTCAACCAGGCCGTCACCGACGGCCTGCTGGAGTGGCGCGACTTCATGCCCAACGACGAGGCGCTCAAGCGGCTCGACGGCGCGCTGGCCGGCCTGTCGCTGCTGCACGACGAGCCCAACTACCGGCACTCGATGCCGACGAAGATCATCGAGTACATGGCGCACGGCATCCCCGTCATCACCACGCCGTCGCCGCGCGCGGTCGAGCTGGTCGAGCGGTACGACAGCGGCGTCGTGGTGCCGTGGGAGGACCCGAAGGCGGTCGCGCAGGCCGTGGTCACGCTGCGGGACGACGTACGCGAGCGGCGGGCGCAGGGAGCGCGCGGCTACGCGGCGGCCCGCGCCAACCACCACTGGCCCAACTCCGCCAAGCGGTTCGTGTCACAGCTTGAGTCCTGGGCCGGGGTCAAGCCGTAACTCACAGCTGTCATAGACAAGGGCGGGTAGGTTCCTGAACGTGCGCTGGCTCTTACTGGTCGTGGGCGTAGCCGTCCTGGCCGTGATCGCCGCCGTCGTCGTCGTGCTGCGTCCGGGCGACTCCGAGCCGACGGCCGCGACGTCACCGGCGCCCAAGCCGTCGGCCACGCTGCCGACGCCGAAGGTCAGCGAGTTCACCGACCCGTGTGGAACGTTCGACACCGGCGAGATCGCCCCCTACGCGGTGACCGGCTACTGGATCACCCCCAAGTCGAACCCCTGCACCTGGCGCAAGCAGCTCCAGGAGATCCACCGCGTCGGCGGCGACACGATCATCAGGATCGGCTACGGCCTGCAGTTCCGCACGGTCACCGCATCAGGCCAGGTGCGCGCCAAGGACGGCACGATCGACTCGCTCTACAAGCCGTGCGTCGAAGACGGCCTGAGCTGCCACGACGCCGCCGAGCGCGACCTGAAGCAGGCCAACCCCGGCAACCGCATCGGTCGCATGTACGTCTACCGCACCGACGAGGCGTTCGGCTCGGGCCTCTACCGCTGCCCCGAGATGGAGCACGCCATCGAGGTCGGCAAGCGGGTCTACTACCGGCTCATCACCCAGGCCGACGGCTCCGACGACGCGACCTGCGACTTCAGCAGCAAGGCGCAGTCGTACGACATGATCCTGGTGGCCGGCTCGCCCAGCGACAGCCTGAAGGAGCTGCTCGACCTGGGCGACCAGTTCGGCATGCGGGTCTTCCCCGCGCTGCCGCTGGCCCCGCGCGACCACAAGACGCCGATCAGGGCGGAGAGGCGGCACCTCGGCACGCTCACCACGCTGACCAGGCGCATCGTGCAGGACTACGGCGCCCGGTTCGCCGGCAGGGAGTCGCTCGGCGGCGTCTACCAGCCGTTCGAGGTGCAGATGTCGGCCACGCTGGCCGACAACCCGACGCTGGAGGTCTACTCCGACCAGCACCGCATCGTGCAGCAGGAGCTGTCGGGCAAGCCGATCCTCATCAGCCCCTACCTCGACGCGCGCAAGCGGGTCGCGTTCGGGCAGACGCCGCAGCAGGTGGCCGAGGGCTTCAAGGCGCTGGTGCGCACGGGGGTCGGCATCATCGCGCCGCAGGACAGCCGGGGCACCGGCAAGGTCGGCCTGTTCTGGCCCGACGAGCGCGACGACGAGGTGGACGAGCGGCTGCGGCCCGTGGTGGGCGAGTCGACGTACGAGACGGCCTACCACGGCTCCACCCGCGACTACTACCGCGCCATGTCGGAGGCCCGCGAGGAGATGATGGACTCCGGCTACCACGTGCAGCTCTGGGCCAACGTGGAGGTCTTCGAGCCGTCGGGCGACAAGCCCTGCGCCCCCACGGGCACCCGTGGCAAGACCGACAAGGAGCGCCTCGACCAGGCGGTCACGATGGCCGGCCGGTACGTCCAGAAGATCGTCTCCTACATGTGGAGCGACTTCATGACGTGCGGCAGCCCGTCGGTCGAGGAGGAGATCGTCAAGGACTGGCAGCGCCCGATCGCCGTGGACGCCATCAGGCGGCCCCGCGACGCCCAGGACGGCGTGGAGGTCCGCGGCTACCACCTCGACCTCGGCACCGTCACCGTCCAGTGGTCGGGCGGCACCGAGGAGATGGACATCGCGAGCGTCGGCTGGCTCGACAGCGACCCGATCGAGGAGGAGCTGCCGGAGGGCATGCAGGCGGCGTGGGTGCCGTTCGACTGGACCAGGGTGCCCGCCGGCGAATGGGTGCGTATCGGGGTGAAGCTCCCCTCGGGGCAGAGCACGACCGAGCCGCTGCACGTCCGCATCGTCACCTAGCATCGTCAGCAGGGCCGCACGGTTCGCCGCCTCCACAGGACGCGTGTAACGTGCCGGGCATGGTCCCGAGCATCCCGGTCAGCGTCGACCTGGTCGTGCTCACCGTGCGCAACCAGGCTCTCAGCGCGCTCGTCTGGCGGCGCGACAACCCGCCGTTCCTGCGCCGCTGGTCGCTGCCCGGCGGCTTCATCCAGCTCGACGAGGACCTGCCGGCCGCCGCCGCCCGCATCCTCGCCGAGCGGGCCGGTCTGCCGGGCGCGCCCGTCCACCTGGAGCAGCTCCAGACCTACGGCTACCCCGACCGCGACCCGCGCCAGCGCGTGCTCAGCGTCGCCTACCTCGGTCTCGCCCCCGACCTGCCGGCCTCGGAGAAGGCCCACATGAGCTGGCAGCCGGTCAGCTCGCTCGCCGTGATGGCCTTCGACCACCGGCGCATCATGCTCGACGGCGTCGAGCGGGCGCGCGGCAAGCTGGAGTACACCTCGCTGGGCGCGGCGTTCTGCCCGCCCGAGTTCACGGTCGCCGACCTGCGGCGGGTCTACGAGATCGTCTGGGGCCGCGGCCTCGACCCGCGCAACTTCCACCGCAAGGTCACCAAGGCCGAGGGCTTCCTGGTCGAGACCGGCGCCACCACGACCCGCGACGGCGGGCGGCCCGCCAAGCTCTACCGCCGCGGGCCCGCCGAGCTGCTCCACCCGCCCATGCTGCGCAGCCTCAAGGAATAAGGCCCCTGCAAAGGACAGGCGGGTGATGTCCCACCCGGCCGCTGCTCTTAAGGTGATGCCATGCCTCGATTCCGCCAGATTCTCGACACCATGGCCCCCTACACGCCGGGCAAGGCGGTCGCCGCGCCCGATGGGCGGTCGTACAAGCTGTCGTCCAACGAGTCCCCGTACGACCCGCTGCCCTCCGTGGTCGAGGCCATCGCCGAGGGGGCCAGGAACATCCATCGCTACCCCGACGCGGGCGCGGTCAAGCTGACCGAGGCCGTCGCGGAGCGCTTCGGCGTGCCGGAGGCCCACGTCGCGCTGGGGGCGGGGTCCGTGACCGTGGCGCAGCAGCTGTTCGAGACGGTGAGCGAGCCGGGCGCCGAGGTGGTCTACGCGTGGCGGTCGTTCGAGGCGTACCCGCTGCTCGCCGACCTCGCCGGGGTGACGTCCGTACGCGTGCCGCTGGCGGGCGAAGATCACGACCTCGACGCCATGGCCGAGGCGATCACGGACCGTACCCGCATGGTGTTCGTGTGCAACCCGAACAACCCGACGGGCACCGCCATCCGCAGGGCCGCCCTTGAGTCGTTCCTCGACAGGGTGCCGGAGACCGTGCTGGTCGTGCTGGACGAGGCCTACCGCGAGTACGTCCGCGACGAGGACGTGCCCGACGGCCTGACCCTCTACCGCGACCGGCCGAACGTGGTCGTGCTGCGCACGTTCTCCAAGGCGTACGGGCTGGCCGGGCTGCGCGTCGGCTACATGATCGCGCAGGAGCCCGTGGCCACGGCCGTGCGCAAGACGATCATCCCGTTCGCCGTCAACAGCCTTGCCCAGGTGGCCGCGATCGCCTCGCTGGCCGCCGAGGACGAGCTGCTCGACCGGGTCGAGCGGGTGGTCAAGGAGCGCACCCGCGTCCGCGAGACGCTCATCGGGCAGGGCTGGACGGTGCCGCACTCCGAGGCCAACTTCGTCTGGCTGCGGCTCGGCGAGCGCACGCTCGACTTCGCCGCCGAGTGCGCGAAGGACGGGGTGGCGGTGCGGCCGTTCCAGCCCGAGGGCGTGCGGGTGTCGATCGGCTCGCCCGAGGCGAACGACGCCTTCCTCGCCGCCGCCGCGCGCTTCCGCGCCTGATCAGGCGTTCTGCGGCGCCGTGACCTCGTCGGCCGGCGCCGGCGCCGGCCTCCTCTTCGCGCGTCGCTCTGTCGAGACCACCAGGGCGACGCCGATGAGGATCACCACGCCGCCGAGCACGATCTGCACGGTCACGTGCTCGTTGACCACCAGCACGCCCAGGATGACCGCGACGACCGGGTTGACGTAGGCGTACGTCGAGACGAGCGAGATGGGCGCGTTGCCGAGCAGCCACGTGTACGCGGTGAACCCGACGAGCGAGCCCACCAGCACCAGGTAGGCCAGCGCCGCCCACGAGCGCCCGGAGATCGCGGCGAGGTCGACGTGCTCGCCGATCGAGGTGCTGACGATCGCCAGCCCGGCGCCGCCGGCCAGCATCTCGACCGCGCTGGCCGTCCACACGTTGGGCGGCATGGGGATGCGGGCGGACAGGAACGAGCCGATCGACCACGACAGCGAGGCGAGCAGGATCACCACGATGCCGGTGGTGCCGGCCGCCTCGCCGCCGCCGTTGAGCGACAGCGCGGCCACGCCCCCGAACCCGACGAGCACGCCCCCGATCGTCAGCAGCGCGGGCCGGTCGCGGGCCATGATTCTGAATACGACCAGCCACAGCGGCACCGAGGCCACCAGCAGCGCGGCCAGGCCGCTGGAGATGTGCTGCTCGGCGACGGCCACCATGCCGTTGCCGCCGGTCAGCAGCAGCAGCCCGACGAGCGCGGCGCCGCCGAACTGGCGCGGCGTCATCCTGAACGCGGCCCTACCTTTCTTGATCAGCAGGAACGCGGCCAGAAGGAGCGAGGCGGTGACGAACCGGGAGGCGCCGTGCAGCAGCGGCGGCATCGTCTCGATGGCGATCCTGATGCCGAGGTACGTCGAGCCCCACACGACGTAGACGATCGCCAGAGCGCCCCAGATGAGGAGAGGGGAGCGGCTGTCAGGAGCGTTGGCAGTCATGGCTCATGACTGTACAGCGCAAGACCGACAGAACACCCACGAATATCAGTCCTTGGACTCGGCGCGCGGACGCGCTGACAGGGCCGGTGCCGCGGGTCATGGGGAAGGAGGCCGCCCTGGGGGTGATAGGCGCTCACAGCGCTGCACAGCCCCGCCTGACACCGTTCGTGCGGGCGGACACACCAGCCCATTCCCTAACCAAGACCGAAAAGGCGCACGAGGGCCGTCGAACCTCACGCTACGCAGGGGGATCGTCACCACGGACGGCCGGCGCCGAAAGGATTTGGTGCCCCCGTCCGAATCCCGTCGATCGGGGGCGACGGAGAACATACCCGCATCTACACGCGTCAACCAATGAGTTCACAAGAGTGCGCCCGCAATGTTCCCGAAGCCGACACGCTTCGGTCAACGAGCGAGCCGGCCCGCCGCGAAACGTGCGGCGGGCCGGCCCTGTGCACGCCGGGGCCACCCCAGCTCAGCGGGGCCCGAGCTTCTCCACGATCAGCCGGTAGAGCTGGCGCGGACGCCCCGGCTGCGGCGTGCGGTTGGGCGGAAGCGGCCACGCGAGTCCCTCGTCAACCAACGTGCGCAGCAACCGCCGTGCCGTACGCGGCGTGACCCCGAGCATCTTGCCCGCTCCTTCGGCGTCGACCACCGTGTCGCCGCCTTCGAGCTTGGCCGCCAGCCGGGCCAGTACTTCCACTCCTTTCGGTTTCAGTGCGGTGGCCCCGGTCGGTGGCATCCGCGGAGCCGGGATCAGCGCCCGCCCCTCGCGGTCCACCGCGAAGCCCTGTGCCTGCTTGCCCGCCTGCGTCCGCGCCAACGCGGCGCGTGCATGCGACTCGGCGTCGTGCGTCGTGCGACCCATGCCCACACCGACCTCGACCGCCAGCCCCAGCTCCTCCCTGATCCTGGCGGCGAAGGGCAACACCCTGAACCCGTCCGTCGCCGCCGCGATCGAGCCCCTGGTGGCGGTCACCAGGTAGCTGTGATCGTCGATGGGCCAGACGGTGGCGTTGATCCTGTTCGCCTCCTGGACCAGCAGCCGGTGCAGCGACAGCCGCAGCTCGTCGCGCCAGTAGCGGGGGGCCGCGCGCCGCACGGGCTCGCGCAGCGTCGGCACCTCCACCAGCACGACGGTCAGCTGTGACTCCTCCAGCCGGTGATGCGCCCCGAGCAGCGCCGCAGTGTGCAGCGCCGTACGGACCGCCGCCGAGGTCGGCCTGATCCTGATGACCGGTACGCCTGCCGTGTGCAGTCGTTCGGCCACCGCGGGCAGGCATGTGAGCGCTCCCGTGGTAGCGCCCTGCCGGGCCAGGCGTTCGTGATAGGCCGCGATCGTGCCGGTGGCTCCCGGCTCGTCACGGCTGTGCACGTCCGCCGCGGGGATGCCGAGGTCGGTGTACGCCTCCTCGACATCGGCCCTGCTGACCACGTCGATGCTGACCCTTTTCGGGTCGACGCGGGTGTCGAGCGCGGCCTTGGCCAGCGCCGCCACCAGTGCCGCTCCGCCGAGTTGCACGTACGTCGCGGGCATCGTCAGCACGCCTGAACGCCTGGCCAGGTCATAGGGGACCGGGCTGGCGAACAGGCACGCGTCGACACCGGGACCGAGCCGCGTCACCTTGTCGGGCGCCTCCTGCTCGTCGCGGTAGGCCGCGGCGACCAGGCGACACGGCAGCGGCGCCGCGGCGTGACCCATCAGCATGACTCGCTCGACCAGGTCGTGGGGTCCGACCACGCCGATGGTGAGGTCCGGTGTCATAGCGCCCGGGCGTGACACTCGGGGAGTTTCTTCGGCCCTCTCGACCAATGTTCGTCCCATCCTGCCGTCCGTTGCAGTGCTCTCTTTTGGAACGATCGCTCGCGGGGGCCGTAATGTCACGCCCGACTTTTCCGGAAAGCCGTTCTGGTTGACCGCCCGACTACGTGTTTATGCAGCTCATCGCCACTTTTCTGGCGATTTTTAGCGTTCAGAAATCTCTCGTGTAATGTCCGCTCCGAGAGCCCGCATTCGCGCCGCGAGATGCGCGTGGCCGCGGTCGATGAGGTAACCCGAGTCGATCACCGTCTCGCCTTCGGCGGCCAGACCGGCGAGCACGAGCGCGATGCCCGAGCGCAGATCGTGGGCGGTCACCTGCGTGCCGGTGAGCGGCGTGCGGCCACGGACGACGGCCCTGCTGCCCTTCACCTCGACGTTGGCGCCCATCTTGTTCAGCTCGCCGGCCAGCGCGAACCGGCCGTCGAAGATCCGCTCATGGATGTAGCTGGTGCCGTCGGCGAGGGCCGCGACGGTCATCATCGGCGACTGCAGGTCGGTGGCGAAGCCGGGGTAGGTGTCGGTGATGATGTTGATCGGCCGCAGCGGGCCGTCGCAGCTCACGTGGAGCACGGCGCCCTGCCGGTGGAACTCGACGCCCATCTGCTCCAGCTTGTAGCGCACGACGCCGAGGTCGAGGCCGGTGCCGACGAGGCTGACCTCGCCCTGGGTGAGCGCCGCCGCCATGGCGAAGACGCCGGCGTCGAGCCGGTCGGGCATCACGGTGTGCTCGACGGCGTGCAGCTCGTCGACGCCCTCGACGGTGATGAACCCGGTGCCGCCGCCGCTGATGCGGGCGCCCATCTTGCTCAGCATGTCGATGACGTCGAGCACCTCGGGCTCAAGGGCGGCGTTCTCGATGACCGTGGTGCCCTTGGCCAGGCACGCGGCCATGATGAGGTTTTCTGTGCCGGTGTGGGAGGGCGTGTCGAGATAGAGGGTGGCGCCGGTCAGCCCGGCCGCCTTGACGTGGATGACGGTCTCGCCCTCGTCGACGATCGCGCCCAGGCGCTTGTAGCCGAGGTAGTGGAAGTCGAGGTTGCGGCTGCCGAGGTTGCAGCCGCCCACGCCCTCGACCACGGCCTCGCCGAGGCGGTGCAGCAGGGCGGGGGTGAACAGGACCGACCCGCGAAAGCGCCTGGCGATCTCGGCGGGCAGGACGGGGCTGCTGACCTTGGAGGCGTCGATGACCAGCGTGCGCTCCGACTCGTGCAGCTCGACGTACGCGCCGATCGCCTCGGCCAGTTCGACCGCGCGGCGGACGTCCTCGATGATCGGCACGTTGCGCAGGACGGTGCGGCCCTTGGCGGCCAGCAGAGCCGCACCGATCATGGGGAGCACGGCGTTCTTCGCGCCCTGGATGAACGCGGTTCCACGCAGTGCGTTGCCACCGCGCACGCGGTAACGGACCATTCGTGCGGCTCCTTGAATTCTGGCGGTGAGGCTTGATCGGGCCAACAGTAGTCGCTCACACCACATGACCCAGCCGAATCATCCGCTAAAGGAAGCCCCCGTGATGCGCTCATACGCTTCTAGGTATCGCTGCCGGGTGCGCTCGACGATGTGATCGGGAAGGCGCGGTGGGGGGTTACCGGTGGATTTGTCCCATCCGGATTCGGGCGATAGCAGCCAATCCCGTACGAATTGCTTATCAAAAGACGGCTGGCTGCGGCCCGGCTGCCATTCGTCGGCCGGCCAGAAGCGCGAGGAGTCGGGCGTCAGCACCTCGTCGCCCAGCGTCAGCACGCCGTCGGAGTCCCAGCCCAGCTCGATCTTCGTGTCGGCGACGATGATGCCCCGCTCGGCCGCGATCTCCGCGCCGCGCGCGTAGACGGCCAGCGTGACGCGGCGCAGCTCCTCCGCGGTCTCAGCACCGACTTCTTCCACGACCTGCTCGTACGAGATCGGCTCGTCGTGCCGGCCCTGCGGCGCCTTGGTGGACGGCGTGAAGATCGGCTCGGGCAGCCGCGAGCCGTCCTGCAGCCCGGCGGGCAGCGGCACTCCGGACACCGTGCCGCCCGCGCGGTATTCGGCCAGGCCGCCACCCGTCAGATAGCCCCTGGCCACGCACTCGACCTGCACCATGCGCAGCGGCCTGCACACCACGCTGCGCGCGTCGTCGCCGCGCTTGACGACGTGGTTGGGCACGACGTCCTTGAGCTGGTCGAACCACCACAGCGACATCTGCGTGAGAATGGCCCCCTTGTCGGGGATGTCGGGCTCAAGGACGTGGTCGAAGGCCGAGATCCGGTCGGAGGCGACCATCACCAGCAGGCCGTCGGCTGTCTCATAGAGATCGCGGACCTTGCCAGAGTGCACGTGTTTCACGGGGTCAAGTGTGCCACCGGGCGGCCGGCCACCGGGTGAGGGGTCGCGTGCGCCTTCCGGCGGGGGCGGAGCGCCCCCGCCCTCCCGCCGGAGCGGCCGCCCCGTGTCGTCGTCGTGTCGTCGTCCTGCGGTCAGCCGTCGTGTCGTCGTTGTGGCGTCGTCGTGTCGTGGTCCTGCGGTCAGCGGACGGGCGCGATGTCCGTGCGGTGGTGGGAGCCGCGCAGCTCGATGCGGTCGGCCAGCTCGTACGCCGCCCGCCGCGCGCTCTCCTGGTCGGGCCCGTGACCGACGACGCCGAGCACCCGCCCACCGGCCGACACCACGGCGCCGTCCTTCCTGGCCGTGCCGGCGTGCAGCACGTAGGCCCGATCGGTGGACTGGAGCCCGGTGATCGGGTCGCCCTTGACCGGCGACTCGGGATAGCCCTCGGAGGCGATCACCACGCACACGGCCGAGCCGTCCTTGAAGACGGGGTCGAGCCCCAGCTCACCGGTGGCGGCCGCCATGAGCAGCCCGCCGAGCGGCGTCTCCAGCCGGTCGAGCAGCACCTGCGTCTCGGGGTCGCCGAACCGGGCGTTGAACTCGACCACCTTCGGCCCCTTCGCGGTGAGCGCGAGCCCGACGTAGAGCACGCCCTGGTAGGGCAGCCCGCGCCGGGTCAGCTCGGCGATCGTCGGGTGCACGACCTCGCGCATGACCTGCTCGGTCAGCCCGTCGGGGGCCCACGGCAGCGGCGTGTAGGCGCCCATGCCGCCGGTGTTGGGGCCCTCGTCGCCGTCGTAGGCGCGCTTGAAGTCCTGGGCGAGCTGCAGCGGCACCGCCGTGCTGCCGTCGCACAGCGCGAACAGCGACACCTCGGGCCCGTCGAGGTATTCCTCGATGACGACCCGCTCGCAGGCCAGCGCGTGGGCGAGCGCCGCGGCGCGGTCGTCGGTGACGACGACGCCCTTGCCCGCCGCGAGCCCGTCGTCCTTGACGACGTAGGGGGCGCCGAACTCGTCGAGCGCCGCCGCCGCCTCCGCCTCGGTCGTGCAGGTGCGCGAGCGCGCGGTCGGCACGTCGGCGGCCGTCATGATCTCCTTGGCGAACGCCTTGGAGCCCTCGATCATGGCCGCGTCGCGCGAGGGGCCGAAGCAGGCGAAGCCGGCCTCGCGTACGGCGTCGCTCACCCCGGCCACGAGCGGCGCCTCCGGCCCGATCACCACGAGATCGACCCGCAGCCGCCTGGCCAGCTCGGCCACCTGCTCGGGGTCGAGCGGATCGACGGGATGGACGGTGGCGACCTCCTCGATGCCAGGGTTGCCTGGCGCACAGTGAAGCTCGCTGACCTGCGGATCGAGCTTGAGTGAACGGCACAGGGCGTGCTCACGCCCTCCGGATCCAATGACTAGAACGCGCACGGGCTCCATTGTCGCAGGCCCACCGCCTGACGCGGGTCGCCGGTCGCGATGACACCGGGGACCACAGCGGTGAGGACGGCGCGATGACGCGGAATGCCGGAATAGGCAAGAAACTTTGTGGAGTTCGCCCTAGGCGGGGGCCTGGGGACGAGTATCGTCGAAGAGGTTCTTCCCGCCTGTGGTAGGTTAAGGCGGCTTTGCGGCGTCTCGCGTGATTGGAGGTGGTCCGGGATGAATCCTGGTGATCCCAGCAGTACGTGCTCGCACACGTACGCCGTGCATACCCCCGACCACTCCAATTCGGCAGCCTGATCGTGCCTCCACGCATCTGTGTTTGATTGAGGTGACTTCGTCGCGCGTGGAGCGTGCCTGGTCGGGCGGAAAGGGACTGCCATGCGCTCGTCCACCCTTTTCCGTCGCATCAACCGACACTCCTCCGTACCGTCGCGTGCTCCGCACCAGCACGTGAAGCCCGCCTCCCACGTACGCGTGCCGCCCGGCGACTCCGTCGTCGAGTTCGGCGCCTACGTCCAGGGCAGGAAGGTGCCGGCCACCGGCATCAACGAGGCGCTCGACCTCGTACGCGGGCACAACACCGCCTCCGAGGGCGGCGCCAACGCCTTCGTCTGGGTCGGCCTGCACGAGCCCGCCGCCCCCGAGGTCGAGTGGCTGGCCGGTGTCTTCGGCCTGCACCCCCTCGCCGTCGAGGACGCCGTCAAGGCCCACCAGCGTCCGAAGGTCGAGCGCTACGGCGACTCCTTGTTCATGGTGCTCAAGACCATCGCCTACCTCGACCACGGCGAGCTGACCGACAACAGCGAGATCATCGCCACCGGCGAGATCATGGTGTTCCTCGGCGCGGACTTCGTGGTGACCGTGCGCCACGGCCGGCACTGCCCGCTCAGCTGCGTCCGCGAGCGCCTGGAGGACCGGCCAGAGCTGATGAACCGCGGCCCGGCCGGCGTCCTGCACGCCATCGCCGACCACGTGGTCGACCAGTACCTGCAGGTGGCCGACCTGATGCAGCTGGAGCTCGAGGAGGTCGAGGCCACCGTCTTCGCCGACGTCAGCTCCCGCGACATCAACCGGATCTACCAGCTCAAGCGCGAGATGCTGGAGATGAAGCGGGCGGTCACGCCGCTGCAGGCGCCGCTGTCGGCGCTGCCGCAGCGCCGCGTCGTCCCGTCGGAGATGCGCGAATACTTCCGCGACGTCGGCGACCACCTGTCGCGGGTGTGCGAGCAGGTGGAGTCGTCGAACGAGCTGTGCAGCTCGATCCTGCAGGCCGCGCTGGCACGCTCTAACGCCCTCGCCAACGAGGACATGCGCAAGATCTCGTCCTGGGTGGCGATCCTGGCCGTGCCCACGATGATCGCCGGCATCTACGGCATGAACTTCGACTTCATGCCCGAGACCCACACGGTGTGGGGCTATCCGGCGGTGCTGGCCGTCATGGCGACGGCCTGCGTGCTGCTGCACCGGGGCTTCCGCCGCAACGGCTGGCTCTAGCTAGACGCCCACCGGCTTGAGCGGGCCGACCGGATCGGGCAGCTCAAGGCCCCGCTCCCGCCAAAGGTCCCGCATCCGGTCGGGGTAGTCGGTCACGATGCCGGCCGCGCCCAGATCGAGCATCCTGGCCGCCAGGGCCGGGTCGTTGACGGTCCACACCGCGACGTCGAGCCCGGCGGCCCGCGCCTGGGCCATCAGCGTCTCGTCGACCATGATGTGCTCGGGCGAGAGCGTGGTGGCGCCCGCGTCGCGCGCCGCCGCCGGCACGTCGTCTCCGACGCCCTCGTTCCAGTGGAGGGTGTCGAGCTCGATGAGCGCGAAGCGCCGGGTGCCCGGCGCCAGCTCGGCGGCGTGCCTGATGATCCGCCAGTCGAAGCTGAGCACGGCCGCGTTGTCGAGCCTGCGGTGCCGGTCGAGCTCTTCGAGCACCATCTCGGTGAACAGCTGCGGGTCGGACGTCAGGTGCGGCCGCGTCGGGTCGGACTTCAGCTCGACGTGCACGCGGACGCCGTCGGCCTCGTAGGCGTTGATCAGCCCCAGCACCGCGCCGAGCGTCGGCATGCGGGTCTCGGGCATGGAGACCTGCGTGAGGGCGAACGGGTCGTTGGGGTGGCGCGGCAGGCGTACGCCCACGTCGAGCGTGCGCAGCTGCGCCAGCGTCAGGGAGTTGATGGGCTTGCCGACGTAAGGATAGTGGGGATCGCCGGGGTGGGCCGGCCGCCGGTCGGCGCTGGTGACGGCCGAGACCGTGAGGTCGTGCGTGAGCACGAGCCGGCGGTCGGCGGTGAGCGCGACGTCGAGCTCCAGCGCGTGGACGCCCAGCTCCATCGTGCGGCTCATCCCGGGCAGGGTGTTCTCGGGCCAGAGGCCGCGAGCCCCCCGGTGACCATGTATCTCAACGCGCACAACCGGGACCCTACCTGGCCGGGGGCCCTCTCAGGCAGTGCCACGCCGTGTCCTTTTCATCCTGATACGCCCGGTCGGGCGGATCGGGTCAGACAATAGGCTGTTCTTCATGACGGAGGTTCTCAAAGCAGCCCATTTCCCGACAGTCCGGGCATGGGTTGATGGGTGGGTCATCTCCCGCAAAGCCCCCAGGCCCGTACGCGAGCCCTGGGGCCTGCGCGTGGACGTCGGACTGCCCGGTCACGTGGCCCGCCACGTCGTGGCCGCGCCGACCCCCGAGATCCTCCGCCGCCTGACGGCCACCATCCGCACGCCCGGCACCTGGCTCAAGCTCTGCGCCCCCGCCGAGGCCGTCGAACCGCTGCTCCCGGCCCCCTGGGCCGTCCAGGACCGGGAGTTCATGATGACCGCCCGCCTCACCCGCGACCCCGTGCCCGCGCCACCCGGCTACACGCTGGCCGTCACCACGCGGGCCGGCGTCACCGTGGCCCGGCTGCTCACCGCCGCAGGCGAGGTCGCGGCGCGCGGCCAGTTCGCCGTCGCCGGCCGCACGGCCGTCGTGGACCAGGTGGAGACCGCCGCGGGACATCGCCGCCGCGGCCTCGGCACCGTCGTCATGAAGACGGTCGCGACCACGGCGGCCTCGATGGGCGCCACCACGGGCGTCCTGGTGGCCACCGCCCAGGGGCAGGCGCTCTACTCCACGCTCGGGTGGAGCCTGCACACCCCCGTGACGGCGGCCGTCCTCACCGCGTAGCGCGGGGTCACACCAGCGGGCGCACCACGATCGTCTGGTCGCGGCCAGGGCCCACGCCGATCGCCGAGATCGGGGCGCCGCTCATCGCCTCCAGCGTGCGCACGTACGCCTGCGCGTTCGGCGGCAGGTCCTCGAACGACTTGGCGCTGGAGATGTCCTCCTGCCAGCCGGGGAACTCCTCGTAGATCGGCTTCGCGTGGTGGAAGTCGGTCTGCGTCATCGGGATCTCGTCGTGGCGTACGCCGTCCACCTCGTACGCCACGCACACCGGGATCCGCTCCAGGCCCGACAGCACGTCGAGCTTGGTGAGGAAGTAGTCGGTGATGCCGTTGATCCTGGTCGCGTAGCGGGCGATCACCGCGTCGAACCAGCCGCAGCGGCGGTTGCGGCCCGTGGTGACGCCGTACTCGCCGCCGGTCTTGCGCAGCCACTCGCCCACCTCGTCGGTCAGCTCGGTCGGGAAGGGACCGGAGCCGACGCGCGTGGTGTACGCCTTGAGGATGCCGATGATCTTGGTGAGCCGGTTCGGCGGGATGCCCGCCCCCGCGCACGCGCCGCCCGAGGTCGGCGAGGAGGAGGTGACGAACGGGTACGTGCCGTGGTCGATGTCCAGCAGCGTGCCCTGACCGCCCTCAAGCAGCACGAACTTGTCCTCGTCCAGGGCCTTCGACAGCACCAGCGAGGTGTCGGCGATGTGCGGCTTGAGCCGCTCGGCGTAGGCGAGGTACTCGTCGAGCACCGCCGCCGGGTCGATGCCGCGGCGGTTGTAGACCTTGGTCAGCACCTGGTTCTTCTCGGTCAGCGCGACCTCGATCTTCTTCGCCAGGATGCCCGGGTCGAGCAGGTCCTGGACGCGCACGCCCATCCGGGCGATCTTGTCTCCGTACGCGGGCCCGATGCCGCGTCCGGTGGTGCCGATCCTGGCCTTGCCCAGGTAGCGTTCGGTCACCTTGTCGAGGGCCTTGTGGTGCGGCATGATCAGGTGCGCGCTCGCCGAGATCAGCAGCCGCTCGGCGGAGATGCCCCGCTCGGCCAGCCCGTCGATCTCGCTGAGCAGCACTCCCGGGTCGATCACCACGCCGTTGCCGATCACCGGCACCACCTCCGGCGACAGGATCCCCGTGGGGAGCAGGTGCAGCGCGTACTTCTGATCACCGATGACCACGGTGTGACCCGCGTTGTTGCCCCCCTGATAGCGGACGACGTAGTCGACGTCGCCACCGAGCAGGTCGGTGGCCTTGCCCTTGCCCTCATCGCCCCACTGGGCACCCACGAGAACGGCAGCCGGCATGGTTCAGTCTCCCGAGCACAAAACGAAAACCCCTGACGCAAGCGCGACAGGGGCTCTTGCGTAGAGAGACTACCCGAACGTGCCTATTCGTCCCAAGAGTCAGCCCTTGGTCAGCGCGTCGTAGCCGGTCGCCGTGCTGTCCTTGAGGAACTGCAGGCACCGCTCGGCCTCGTCCTTCTCACCGATCGCCTGCGCGGCGCGGGACAAAGCGTAGAGGCAGCGCAGGAAACCCCGGTTGGGCTCATGCTCCCACGGGATGGGCCCATGTCCCTTCCAGCCGCTGCGGCGCAGCGCGTCGAGCCCGCGGTGGTAGCCCGTACGGGCGAAGGCGTAGGAGGTCACGGCGTGGCCCTGGGCGAAGTATTCCTCAGCGAGAGCAGCCCAGGCCGCCGGATAGGCGGGGAAACGCGCGGCCACGTCGGCGGCCTTGGCACCGGATTCCAGTGCCTGCCTGGCCTCGGGGAGGTCCGGCAGCTGAGTCGGGGGCGGCCCGGCGAGAAGGTTATCCATAGGACAAGTCATACCCGCCGCGCCGCCCAAATGACTAGGAGATCTTCGTCCCAGCGCTCTTCAGGCTCTGGCACGCCTCGACCACGCGGGCGGCCATGCCGGCCTCGGCGGCCTTGCCGTACGCGCGGGGGTCGTAGGTCTTCTTGTTGCCGACGTCACCGTCGACCTTGAGCACGCCGTCGTAGTTGCGGAACATGTGGTCGGCGATCGGGCGGGTGAAGGCGTACTGCGTGTCGGTGTCGACGTTCATCTTCACCACGCCGTACGAGATGGCCTCCTGGATCTCCTCGAGCAGCGAGCCGGAGCCGCCGTGGAAGACCAGGTCGAACGGCTTGTCCTTGCCGTACTTCGCGCCCACCGCGTCCTGGATCTCCTTGAGCACGCTCGGCCGCAGCTTGACGTGGCCCGGCTTGTACACCCCGTGCACGTTGCCGAACGTGGCGGCCAGCATGTAGCGGCCCTTGTCGCCGACGCCCACGGCCTCGGCGGTGGCCAGCGCGTCCTCGGCCGTCGTGTACAGCTTCTCGTTGATCTCGCCGACGACGCCGTCCTCCTCGCCGCCGACGACGCCGATCTCCATCTCCATGATGATCCGCGCCCTGGCGCACTTCTCCAGGAGTTCCTTGGCGATCTCCAGGTTCTCGTCCAGCGGAACGGCGGAGCCGTCCCACATGTGCGACTGGAAGAGCGGGTCGAGGCCCTTGGAGACCCGCTCCAGCGAGATGTCGATCAGCGGCCGCATGAAGCCGTCGAGCTTGTCCTTCGGGCAGTGGTCGGTGTGCAGCGCCACCGTGACGGGGTATTTCGCGGCCACCACCCGCGCGTACTCGGCGAGCGCCGTCGCGCCCGTGACCATGTCCTTGACCGTGGCGCCCGAGAGGAACTCCGCACCGCCTGTGGAGACCTGCACGATGCCGTCGCTCTCGGCCTCGGCGAAGCCGCGCAGTGCGGCGTTCAGCGTCTGGGAGGAGGTCACGTTGATCGCCGGGTAGGCGAATCCGCCGGCCTTGGCCCGGTCGAGCATCTCAGCGTAGACCTCTGGAGTCGCAATAGGCATGATTCATCTCCCTGAGAAGTTACGGCTTCGCGCCAGGGCCCAGTATCCCGGCTCACTACCCGCTGTGGTAGAGACAACGCGCGCTTGATGGTCATCTCGCGCATCCTGGCTACAGGTAGGCTCTCCCCCCGTGGACTCGCTCTTGAATCTCCTTGACCCGACATGGTGGCTGACCCTTTTGGGGGCTTTTGCCACTATCGGAGTGCTCGCCATCATCTTCGCCGAAACGGGGCTCCTGCTCGGGTTCTTCCTGCCTGGCGACTCGCTGCTGGTGGCGGCGGGGATTTTCAGTGCGGCCGAGGTCGCGAAAGGGATGGGCATCGAGCCGCTCTCTTTCCCCCTCCTCGTGATCGGCACACCCCTCTGCGCCATCGCCGGCGCTCAGCTCGGGCATTTCCTCGGTGCGCGATTCGGCCGCAAGATGTTCGACAAACCCGATTCGCGGCTGTTCAAGCGCGACCACGTGGTCAGGGCGGAAGAGTTCTTCGAGAAGTTCGGTCCCGCCAAGGCGGTCATTCTGGCGAGGTTCGTGCCGATCGTCCGCACGTTCATGAATCCCGTCGCCGGCGTGCTCGGCATGACCCCCAAGCGTTTCTTCCTCTGGAACGTCATCGGCGGCCTCGTCTGGGTCGAGGGCCTGCTCTTCCTCGGCTACTTCCTGGGCGGCCAGGTCGACCCCAAGCAGATCGACAAGTACATCCTGCCCGGCGTCTTCCTCATCGTGCTCATCTCGCTGATCCCGATCTTCGTCGAGGCCATCAAGCACCGCAGGGCCGGCAAGCAACTCCCCGAGCCCAGCGGCAAGCACCACCGCGTGCCGACGGGCTTCGACGGCCAATTCTGACCGCCCGCCGCCCGGCCGCTCATGAGCCGGGCGAGGCGGATCATCTCCAGGTACGCTGCCCCCTGTGGGACGCCACAGGTCTGAACCGATGGGCCTCGCCCGATTAGCGCTCCTCGTCCTGGGCGCGTCAGCGGTGGTGGCACTCCTGTTCGTCGGCGGGCGGGCACTGCTCGGCTCGGTCGGCTCGATCGGCGAGGCCGCCCCCGAGCGCTCGCGCGAGCGTGCCCCCGCCACCGACACCGCCACGCCTGACGCGACCTCTGACGCCACCCCGGCGAGCACCGCGCGGGTGCCCACCGTACGCATCGAATGCCTCGCCGAGAACTGCCCCCTGGTCACGGTCCGCGTACCGGGCGGCGACGTCCTCCACTACCGCGACATGAGCCGCGGCGAGGAGGTCAGCTACTTCGAGCCGGAGCTGGACGTGGTCCTGACCGACGCCGGCACCGTCCGCGTCACGGCGAACGGCAAGCCCCGCGAACAGGGCGCCGAAGGCGAACGCGAAGCCTTCACGGTCACGTCCCCCGACTGACGGGCCGGGCGGCCAGAGGCGGGGCCGACCGGTTAGGACGTGAGCTGAGCCGGAACCCGGCGCAGGCCGCCCAGATCAAGCCAGGGCCCAGGCCGGCCGGCGCGCAGGGTGCGTAAGTCGAGTTAGAGGCCGAGGTCGGCCAGTGTGTAACCCGTGCGGTATTCGAGCCCTTCCGCCGTGACGCGCTCGGTGGCGCCACGGTCGACGATCGTCGCGACGGCCACCACCTCGGCGCCCGCCTCACGCAACGCCTCCACAGCGGTCAGCGGGGACGACCCCGTGGTGGAGGTGTCCTCGACGACCAGCACCCGCCGCCCCTTGACCTCGGGCCCCTCGATCCGCCGCTGCATGCCATGGGCCTTCTGCGCCTTGCGCACCACGAACGCATCGAGCGTCCGCCCCCGAGCCGCCGCCGCGTGCAGCATCGCGACCGCCACCGGGTCGGCCCCCATGGTGAGCCCGCCGACGGCGTCGTAGTCGAGGTCGGCGGTCAGGTCGAGCATCACCCGCCCGACGAGCGGCGCCGCCACGCCGTCGAGCGTGATGCGCCGCAGATCGAGATAGAAGTCGGCCTCCTTGCCGGAGGACAGGGTGACCTTGCCGTGCACGATGGCCTTCTTCGTGATCTCGGCCAGGAGGGTGTCGCGATCCGTCATGCGCCCAAGCTTAGGCTCCACCCCACCCCAGCCAGGGCCCAGCCCCACCCGCCCAGCCACGCCGGTCCGCCCAGCCACGTGCCTGCCCAGCCTTGCGCGCCCGCCCAGCCACGCCGGTCTGCCCAGCCACGTGCCTGCCCAGCCTTGCGCGCCCGCCCAGCCACGCCGGTCCGCCCAGCCTCGCGCCTGCCCAGCCTCGCGCCTGCCCAGCTCCGCACGCGCGGGGTCCCGTCCCCCTCCCACGACCTTCGCCCGTGCGGGCGGGAACTTGGGGTTCCGGGACGGGTGCTGGAGTAAAGGCGCATACCCGGTTTAGTCATTGGGGGGAGTGCGGAATGATTGCGCGGGCAACCCCGCGTAATCGTGAGGTCACTATGGGTACTGAATCGCCGCAGAGCGACGCAGAGCTGCTTCAGGCGGTCAGAGAGGGCAATGCCGCTGCTTACGGGCAGCTCTACGAGCGTCACGTGGCGGCGGCGCGCGCCCTGGCCCGGCAGCTCGTCAGGAGCGCCGAGGTCGAGGACGTCGTGGCGGAGGCGTTCACGAAGATCCTCGACCTGGTCGGCAGGGGCGGGGGGCCCGACTCGGGTTTCCGCACCTACCTGCTCACCGTCGTGCGCCGCACGGTCCACGACCGGTCGCGCGTCGAGAGCCGCCAGGTGAGTACGGGCGAGATCGAGCAGTACGACCCGGGTGTGCCTTTCGTCGACCCCGCCCTGGTGGGGCTGGAGAAGTCGCTGATCGCCAGGGCGTACCTGTCGCTGCCCGAGCGGTGGCGGGCCGTGCTGTGGCACACCGAGGTCGAGCGGGCCAGGCCGGCGGAGGTGGCGCCGCTGCTGGGGTTGTCGGCCAACGGCGTGGCGGCGCTGGCGTACCGGGCGAGGGAGGGGCTGCGGCAGGCGTACCTGCAGATGCATCTGGGCGCGCCGCCGCAGCGCGAGTGCCGTCCTGTGCTGGGCAAGATGGGCGCCTACGTACGCGGCGGGCTGGCGCGGCGCGACTCCAAGACGGTGGACGACCACGTCAAGGCGTGCGAGGAGTGCCATGGGGTGCTGCTCGAGCTGACCGACGTCAACAGGGGCCTGCGCGTCATGGTGGGCCCGCTGATCGCCGGGCCGATGTTCGGCGGCTACGCCGCGGCGCTGGCCAAGGTGATGGCGGGCGGCGGCGCCGGGGGTCTGCTGGGCGTGGTGCGGCGGCTGCGCCGGGCGTCCAGGCAGCAGCAGGCCATGCTGGCGGGCGGCACGGCGGTGCTGGTGGCCACGGCGGCCGGGCTGCTGCTGGTGTCCGACGAGCGCCCGCTGCGGGCCGAGCCGCCCGCGTTCACGCCGGTCGCGCAGTCGCCCGCCACGCCCGACCCGGTGCAGGTAGAGGCGCCCCCCGAGACCCCGGTCCCGGTACGCGCCCCGACGCCCAGCGAGGCGCCCGCCCGAGTGCCACCGCCGGCCGACCCCGAGCCGAAACCGGGCCCCGCGCGACTGCGTGCCACGATCGAGCCGCTGGGCGCCCTCGTCCGCGCCGAGCCCGGCATGATCGCCATCCGCCTCCGCAACCACGGCGGCTCCCCGAGCGCCACCCTCACCGCCGACGTCCGCTTGCCGGCCGGCGTGACGCTCATCCCCGCCGCGAAGGGCGGCTCAGGCTTCGCCGTCGCGGGGCCGGTGCGGATGGTGGACGGGTGGAGTTGCCGGCCGGCGGCAAGCGGGGCCAGGTGTGTCAGGAAGGCGCTGGCGGCCGGTCAGGGCACGGCGGTGTTCCTGCGCGTGGCGGTGGCAGGAGAGGCGCCTCACAGCAAGGGGCCTTCTGTGCTCGTCGCGGCCGGAGGGCTTCGAGTGCGGGCCAGAGCCGAGCATGGCGTACGGGCGATGGGGGCGCCGGCCAGATTCGCCACCGACGGGCGGGTGAGCGTGAGGGCGATCGGCAACACGCTGCTGAGCTGCCCGCGCAACGCCATGAGCTGCGCCGAGGCCCGCAGGAGGGCCGGCACCCAGCGTGACAACGACCTGTGGCCGATGAGCGCGCTCGACCTGGACGACCGGCCGGAGACAGAGTCGTCGAGCGGCGCGGCGCTGACGTTGCCGAAGGGCGGCGAGATCGTGTGGGCGGGGCTCTACTGGTCGGCGGCCGGTGAGGAGGCGGGGCCGATCAAGCTGCGCCCGCCGGGCCGGCGGCACTACGTGACGGTCAGGCCCGCCGACGTGGCGGTCCGCGAGCTGCCCCCTGGCCCGGTCTACCAGGCGTTCGCCGACGTCAGCGACCTCGTGGCAGGCGCCCGCAGGAGCGGCACGTGGTGGGCCGCCGACGCCCCCATGCGCGAGGGCGCCGCCCGCCACGCCGGTTGGAGCCTGGTGCTCATCGTGACCGACCCGGACGAGCCGTACAGCCAGGCCATGGTGCTCGACACGGCCACCGTGGTCGGCGGCGCGGCCCGCCGCGTACGCCTCCCGCTGGGCGGCCTCACGCCCGCCGCCGCGCCCGCGAGGGCGGAGCTGGTCGCCTGGGAGGGCGACGCCGACCTCCAGGGCGACAAGGTCTCGCTCGGCTCAGGCCCGCTGACCCCTGTGGGCGGCGGCCGCGACCGCGCGAACGTCTTCGACGGCTCGTCCGGCGGCGTGGCGGAGCTGACCTTCGGCGTGGACGTCGACACGGTCAGCGCCGAGCTCGGCGTCGATCCAGGGCTGACGATCGTCACGGACAAGGACGTGATCCTGTTCGGGGTGGCCGCGCTGAGCGTGCGGGCGCGGCCGTGACCACGAACGGGACAAACTGGTACGGTTCGCCTGATTGGTCTGGCACGACGGCGAGCGCTAGTCGAATCGTCGGGATTAAGCCTCGCGCGATCACCTGCTTTCATTACCCTGAGAGAGGGCCGCCGAGTCCGGTCTCTGACGGTGCAGAGCCAGCAAGGTCGGACCACCAGGAAAGGGGCGGGGTCAGTGGATCGCTGCGCGCTGTTCGTGGACGCTGGCTATCTGCTGGCTGATGGCGCGATGGCCGTGCACGGCACGCGTCATCGCGAAGCGGTCGCCTGGGACTACCCGGGGCTGCTCCAGCTGATGACCAGCCTGTCACGCGAGCGCACCGGCCTGCCGCTGCTGCGCTGCTACTGGTACGAAGCGACCGTCGAGGGCCGCCGCACCCCCGAGCACGACGTGCTGGCCGACATCCCCGGCCTCAAGCTGCGGCTCTCGCGCATCAGGCCGGGCCGCCGCGAAGGCGTCGACGCCCAGGTGCACCGCGACCTCATGACGCTCGCCCGCAACACCGCCATCTGCGACGCGGTCGTGGTCAGCGGCGACGAGGACCTGGCGCAGGTGGTGTGCGACGCGCAGGACCTCGGCATCAGGGTCAGCGTCATCCACATCGCGGCCGAGGGCGGCTGGGCCGTCTCGCGGTCGCTGCGCCAGGAGTGCGACGACCTGGTCGAGCTGGGGGCGGTCCACCTGCGCCCCTACGTCACGCTGGTCACCGGCGTCACCGAGGCGTCCAACGGCCACCACCAGCCGCTCAGCAACGGCCAGGCCACCCACTCGCTGCCGCCCGCCCAGCCCTCGCAGCCGTCGCTGCCGGCGTCGTCGCTGCCGCCCATGCCGAGCGCGCAGACGCCCCAGGTGCCGCAGTCCACCGGCAGCCACGCGGCCGGGTCCTCGTCGAGCGGCCAGGCCGCCTCCTCCGGCGGGTCCTCGTCAGGGCGTGGGCAGCAGCAGTCGCCGCCGGTGCTGCCGACGTACGCGAACTACCAGCCCGAGCAGCCGCCCGCGCCCGCGCCCGCCACCGGGCCCATCCAGGCGCAGCCACAGTCGGGCGGCAACGGCACCGGCCAGTTCCCCGCCCAGCCGAGCACGAGCTATCAGCAGCAGAGCCAGTCGACCACCAGCTACCAGCAGCCGAGCCAGTCGAGCACGTCATACCAGCAGCCCAGCCAGGCCGGCCAGTCGAGCACGAGCTACCAGCAGCAGGCCGCGCAGTCGAGCGGCTCCTACCAGCCCGCGCAGCTCGGCCCCTACACCGGCCCGCAGCCCGCGCCGGTCGCCCCGCCCGCCGCCACGGCGGGCGCGACCACGCTGGCCGACGCCGTCAAGGCCGCCCACAGGGAGGGCCACGACTTCGGCGAGTCCGTCGCCCGCGACGCGCCCGCCCTCTGGCTTGAGGCGGTGCTCGCCCGCAAGCCCCGCATGCCGTCCGACCTTGAGGCCCGCCTGCTCCAGGGCTCGTCGCTGCCGATCGACTTCCTGCTGCACGACGAGGTACGCCACGCGCTGCGGCGCGGCTTCTGGGACGCTTTGGAACGCGCCCGCCAGTGATCCTCACCGCCGCGGCGGTGAGAGATCAGGACAGGGCGTCGAACCCGGCACACAGCCGGGTGGGTGTCAGGACAGGGCGTCGAAGCCGGCGCGCAGGCGGGTCACGCGCTCGGCGAGATCGGACAGCGGCACGGCCAGCGCCGGGTCCTGCGACTTGCGGGCCAGCTCGCGCACCCTCGCCAGCTCGTCCTCGACGGCCGTCAGCCGCCGCGACAGCTCGGGCAGCACCGACGCCTGATCGCCGGCGCCCGGAGGCAGCTCGCCGCTGAGGCGGTCGCGCAGCAGCGAGGCCTGCTCGGCGAGCCGCTTGTTCATGTTGTACAGCTCGGTGAACACCGACACCTTCGCCCGCAGCACCCACGGGTCGAACGGCTTGGTGAGGTAGTCGACGGCGCCCGCCGCGTAGCCGCGGAAGGCGTAGTCGGGCGCGCTGTCGACGACGGTGAGGAAGATGATCGGGATGTTCCGGGTACGCTCACGCCGCTTGATGTGGGCGGCCGTCTCGAAACCGTCCATGCCGGGCATCCGCACGTCCAGCAGGATCAGCGCGAACTCGGTGTTGAGCAGCGCTTTCAGCGCCTCCTCGCCCGATCTGGCGCGCACCGGCACCAGGTCGAGCGAGCTGAGGATGGCTTCGAGGGCGATCAGGTTCTCCTCGCGGTCATCGACGAGGAGGATCTTGGCACGCTCCGGCATCGATCACGACCCTTCGGATGGTGCTGCGGACGCGTCTGAGGTGCTGCCACGCCCTCGGCTGAGCCAGCCGCGCAGGCGTTCGAGCAGACGGTCGACGTCGACGGGCTTGGGCACGTAGTCGGACGCGCCCGACGCGATGGACTTCTCCCGGTCGCCCCGCATGACCTTGGCGGTCAGCGCGATGATCGGCAGGTCGGCGAACTGCGGCATGCGGCGGATGGCGGAGGTCGTGGCCCAGCCGTCCATCTCCGGCATCATGATGTCCATCAGCACGAGCGCGACGTCCTCGTTCCGTTCGAGCTGTTCGATGCCTTCCCGTCCGTTTTCAGCGTAGACCACCGTGGAGCCGTGTCGTTCCAGCACGCTGGTCAGCGCGAAGACGTTGCGGATGTCGTCGTCGACGATGAGGATCTTCGCACCGTTGAGCGGGTCGTCGCCCTGCCACTGGCTGGGCGTCTCGACGGGCGGCTCGACCAGCTCGGGCATCGGCAGGTCGAGCGGCAGCGGCGGCTCGGGCGTGGCGGCGGCGGTGGGCACCTCCTCCGACGGCGGCGTCATGAGCTGGCGCCGTGAGGCGGAGCCGCCGTCGGTGGCGGCCAGCGGGCCGGTGTAGGAGGCGGGCAGGTAGAGCGTGAACGTGCTGCCCTTGCCCAGCTCGCTGTCGACGTGGATCTCGCCGCCGAGCAGCCGCGCGATGTCGCGGCAGATGGCCAGGCCGAGGCCGGTGCCGCCGTATTTGCGGCTGGTGGTGCCGTCGGCCTGCCGGAACGCCTCGAAGATGACGTCGCGCTTGTCGGGCGCGATGCCGATGCCGGTGTCGATGACCTGGAACGCGAGCAGGTCGTCGGCGTCGTGGAGCGTGTCGTCGTCGAACTGCACGCCCGGCGGCGGCGTGGACACGCGCAGCTTGACCTCGCCGCGCGGGGTGAACTTGACCGCGTTGGACAGCAGGTTGCGCAGCACCTGCTGCAGCCGCTGCTCGTCGGCGCGCAGCTCCTGCGGCACGTCGGGCTCGACCTCCACCTGGAAGGCCAGCCCCTTGTCCTGGGCCAGCGGCGCGAACGCGGCCTCCAGCAGGTCGACCATCTTCGGCAGCGAGACCTGGATCGGGTGGATGTCCATCCGGCCTGCCTCGACCTTCGACAGGTCGAGCATGTCGTTGATGAGCTGCAGCAGCGCCGAGCCCGCGCTGTGGATCGTGCGGGCGAACTCGACCTGCTGGGAGGTGAGGTTGCCCTCGGCGTTCTCGGTGAGCAGCTTGGCCAGCACCAGCAGGCTGTTGAGCGGCGTGCGCAGTTCGTGGGACATGTTCGCGAGGAACTCGGACTTGTAGCGCGAGGAGACCGCGAGCTGCTCGGCGCGCTCCTCCAGCGTGCGGCGGGCCTGCTCGATCTGGAAGTTCTGGATCTCGATGGCGCGGTTCTGCTTGGCCAGCAGCGCCGCCTTGTCCTCCAGCTCGGCGTTGGACCTGCGCAGCTCCTCCTGCTGGCGCTGCAGCTCGTCGGAGCGTTCCTGCAGCTCGCGGGTGAGCCGCTGCGACTCGGTGAGCAGGTCTTCGGTGCGGGAGTTGGCGATGATCGTGTTCATCGTGACGCCGATGGTCTCGACGAGCTGCGTCAGGAAGTCGAGGTGCACCTCGCCGAACGGCGTGAACGAGGCCAGCTCCAGCACGCCGAGCACGCGGTTCTCGAACAGGATCGGCAGCACCACGATCTGCGCGGGCGTGGAGCGGCTGAGCCCGCTGTCGATGGTGATGAACTCCGGCGGCACGTCGTCGAGCACGATGTGCCGGCCCTCGGCCGCGGCCTGCCCGACGATGCCCTCGCCGATGGCGAAGCGCCGGCGCGGCCCCCGGTCGGGGCGTACGCCGTAGCCGCCGATGAGGATGAGCTCGTGGTCGCCCTCGGGATCGATGCTGTAGAAGGCGCCGTAGCGGGCCGAGACCAGCGGGGTCAGCTCGCTCATCGTCAGCTTGGCCACTTCGAGCAGGTCGCGGTGGCCCTGCATGAGCCGGGAGATGCGGGCCAGGTTCGACTTGAGCCAGTCTTGCTCCTGGTTGGCCTGCGTGGTCTCGCGCAGGCTGCCCACCATGGAGTTGATGTTGTCCTTGAGCTCGGCCAGCTCGCCCTGCGCCTCGATGGCGATCGAGCGGGTCAGGTCGCCGCGGGCGACGGCGCTGGTCACGGTCGCGATGGCGCGGATCTGGGTGGTGAGGCTGCCCGCCAGCTCGTTGACGCTCTCGGTGAGCCGCTTCCAGGTGCCCTCGACGCCCTCGACGCGGGCCTGGCCGCCGAGCTGGCCTTCGGTACCGACCTCGCGGGCGACTCGGGTGACCTCGGAGGCGAACGACGACAGCTGGTCGACCATGCGGTTGACGGTGGTCTTGAGGGCGAGGATCTCGCCCTGGGCGTTGACGTCGATGCGGCGGGTGAGGTCGCCGTTGGCGACCGCGGTGGTCACCTCGGCGATGTTGCGCACCTGGTACGTCAGGTTGTTGGCCATCGAGTTGACGTTGTCGGTGAGGTCCTTCCAGACGCCCGACACGCCCTTCACCCGCGCCTGGCCGCCGAGCTGGCCTTCGGTGCCCACTTCACGGGCGACACGGGTCACCTCGTCGGCGAACGACGACAGCTGGTCCACCATCGTGTTGAGGGTGTCCTTGAGCTGGAGCATCTCGCCCTGGGCGTCGACGGTGATCTTCTTCGACAGGTTGCCCTGGGCGACTGCCGAGGACACCGCGGCGATCTGGCGTACTTGGGAGGTGAGGTTGTTGGCCATCGAGTTGACGTTGTCGGTGAGGTCCTTCCAGACCCCCGACACACCTCTTACCTGTGCCTGCCCGCCCAGCTGTCCTTCCGTGCCGACCTCTCGGGCGACTCGGGTCACCTCGGATGCGAACGACGAGAGCTGCTCGACCATCGTGTTCATGGTGGACTTGAGCTCGAGGATCTCGCCCTGCGCGTCGACGTCGATCTTGCGGGTGAGGTCGCCGTTGGCGACCGCGGTGGTGACCTGGGCGATATTGCGCACCTGGTACGTCAGGTTGGCCGCCATGGAGTTGACGTTGTCGGTGAGGTCCTTCCAGACGCCCGACACGCCCTTGACCTCGGCCCGGCCGCCCAGCTTGCCCTCGGTGCCCACTTCACGGGCGACTCGGGTGACCTCGTCGGCGAAGGACGACAGCTGGTCGACCATCGTGTTGAGGGTGTCCTTCAGCTGCAGGATCTCGCCCTGGGCGTCGACGGTGATCTTCTTCGACAGGTTGCCCTGGGCCACGGCCGTCGCCACCGTCGCGATGCTGCGCACCTGCGAGGTGAGGTTGTTGGCCATGAAGTTGACGTTGTCGGTGAGGTCTTTCCAGACGCCGGACACACCGGTCACCTGCGCCTGGCCGCCCAGCTGGCCCTCGGTGCCGACCTCGCGGGCGACTCGGGTGACCTCTTCCGCGAAGCCGGAGAGCTGGTCGACCATCGTGTTGACGGTGTTCTTCAGCTCGAACATCTCGCCCACGGCGTCGACCGTCACCTTGCGGCTCAGGTCGCCCTTGGCCACGGCGGTGGTCACCACGGCGATGTCGCGCACCTGCGCCGCCACGCGCGAGGACATCGTGTTGACCGCCTCGGTCAGGTCGCGCCAGCTGCCCGACATGCCGCGCAGGTTGGCGCTGCCGCCCAGCCGGCCTTCGGTGCCCGCCTCGCGGGCCACGCGGGTGACCTCGGAGTTGAAGAGCGCGAGCTGGTCGACCATGCCGTTGATGGCCTTGCCGAGCCGGCGCACCTCGCCGCGTGCCGACCTGTCGAGGTCGATGCGCCGTGACAGGTCGCCCTTGGCGACCGCGTCGATGACGTCGGCCGCGCCGCTCACCGGGCTCACCAGGGCGTCGATGAGCATGTTGACCGACTCGACGCTCTCCGCCCACGCGCCGACGCCGGGCCCGGGCGTCAGCCGCTCGCCGAAGCGGCCTTCCTTGACCACTTCTTTACGTACGCGGGTCAGCTCGTTGGCCAGGTGTTCGCGACGGTCGGCCACTTCGTTGAGCAGCAGCCGCACCTCGCTCAGAATGCCGGGAGGAGCATGAGGAACCCGACGCCGGAAGTCGCCGTCACGCCAGGAGAAGAGAGTCTCCAGGATGGGCACGAGATCCGACTCGGTGTACGTCCTCTCCTCCGGGCTTGGCTCGGCCTTGGCCGTGGTCATGGGGCCTCCTTCACTCGCGACTGGCTCCGGCGAGTGATTCAAGTCTGTCACGATGAGTAGCTCGTAGTCCTGTCCTTGGATTTACCCCAAGTCAGCGGGAAGTGTGGTAGGCACGTGAGGATGACTGCTTCTCCCCATGCGGTGCTCGCTGCGACGTTCGCGCCCGGCGATGCCGCTGTGACGGTTGCGATGAGGTTCACGCGCGAGGTGATGACCGCGTGGGCCACTGGCGGCATGCTCCACACCGCCGAGCAGGTCGCCGGAGATCTTACCGCGCAGGCCGCTGACGAGCCGTTTGAGGTGATTTGGAAGCATTTCGGGGACGCAGTCCAGGTCGAGCTGCGGCAGCGAAACCTCTCCCAAGCTGATCCGAAGGCTCCTTCCGTGCACGTCGAGGAGTGGGGAGTCACCTTTGCGGGCGATTCCCGTGTCCACTGGGCAAGGCTCACGCTACCCGGCTCCACGGACAGCATGGCAGCCGAATGGATGGAGGAGAGCAGCAGAGGGCCCCACTGGCTGGGCTTCCTCGCCGACGCCAGCGACCTGCTCGCCGGCACGCTCGACCCCGACATGGTGCCGGCCATCATCGCCCAGGTCGTGGTGCCCCGGCTGGCCAACTGGTGCGCCGTCTACACCTCCGACAACAACGCGCCGCCGCGCCTGGTCTATCTGTGGCACGCCGACGAGGCGCGCATCGACGGCCTGCGCGAGCAGCTCACGGAGATGGACGTCGCCGCCGCCGACACCAGGGTCACCTCCACCATCCACCTCGCCGAGTGGCAGGTGCTGGCGGTGCCGCTGATGGCCCGCGGCCGCAGCCTCGGCATGATGTGCCTCGGCCGCCCCGACCGCTTCCCCGACGAGGTCATCCAGTTCGCCGACGACATCGGCAGGCGCGCGGCGCTGGCCATGGACAACGCCCGCCTCTACGCCCAGCAGGCCGCCGCCAACCGGGCGCTGCAGCGCAGCCTGCTGCCGCCCAACGAGCCCGAGGTGCCCGGCCTCGACTACGGCGTCATCTACGAGCCCGCCGGCGAGGCCAACGAGGTCGGCGGCGACTTCTACGACCTGTTCAAGGCCGGCGACGACTCCTGGCGCTTCGCGATCGGCGACGTGTGCGGCACCGGCCCTGAGGCGGCCGCCGTCACCGGCCTGGCCCGCCACACGCTGCGGCTGCTGGCGAGAGAGGGCTACGGCGTGGCCGCCGTGCTCGGCCGGCTCAACCAGGCGATCCTGGAGGAGGGCGAGCGGGCGCGGTTCCTCACGCTGCTGCACGGCGACATCACGCCGGTGGCCGACGGCGGCCTGGAGGTGCGCCTGGTCTCGGCCGGCCATCCCGAGGCGCTGCGGCTCAAGCCGAGCGGCAAGGTCGAGGCGGTCACCACCCCGCAGTCGCTGCTCGGGGTCTTCCAGGAGGTCATGTTCGAGGCCGACACCGTGCGGCTCGACCCCGGTGACGTGCTGCTGGCCGTGACCGACGGGGTGACCGAGCGCCGCTCCGGAGGTCGGCTGCTCGACGACGACGGCGGCCTGGCCAAGATGCTGGCCGAGTGCGCGGGCCTGTCGGCCAGGGCGGTCGCCGAGCGCATCCGCAGGGGCGCGGCCGAGTTCGCCTCCGAGCCGAGCGCCGACGACCTCGCGATCGTGGTGCTGCGCGCCCGCTAGCGCCTGCCCGATCATGGCGGGCCCGGGTTCTTGCTGCTCACGTACGTTCTTCCAGCCGGGGAACAGGGTGCCGTGATGCTGACACGTCCGCTGACCTGAGGTCAAGCCCTCTCGTCAGGGGCACCCGACGTGCTTGCGCGCGAAGTCGAGCTGCAGGGCCGTCTGCGCGATGCGTTCGGAGACGACCAGCGAGCCGCGGATGGCGTCGTAGGTGTAGACCTCGTGCTCGCGGCCGTGCTCGGCCAGCCTCGCCACGTACTTCTCGATCTGGCGCAGCGGGCAGCGCGTGTCGTTCTCGCCGGCCAGGATCAGCAGCGGGGCCTTGATCTGGTCGACGTACGTGATCGGGGAGCTGGCCGCGTACCGCTCGGGCTGCTCGTCGGGCGAGCCGCCCAGCAGCGCGCGGTGGTAGGCGCGCAGGCTCTCGGCCTCGTCCTCGTACGACGTCTGGTGGCAGGCGATCGGCACCGCGGCGATGCCGCAGGCCCACATGCCGGGCTGGGTGCCGAGGCCGAGCAGCGCGAGGTAGCCGCCCCAGGACGTGCCGGCCAGCACCGTACGCGTGCCGTCCACGATGCCGTGATCGACCACCCACTCGCGCACGGCCGTCACGTCGGCCAGCTCGATGTGGCCGACGTCGCCGTGCAGCGCGTCGCGCCAGTCGGAGCCGTAGCCGGTGGAGCCGCGGTAGTTGACCCGCACCACCGCGAACCCGGCGTCCACCCAGGCCGCGACCTCGGGCGAGAACTCGTCGCGGTCGTGCGAGGTCGGCCCGCTGTGCAGCAGGAACACCGCAGGATAGGGGGCCGTGCCGGTCTCGGGCCTGGACACCAGCGCGTGGATGCGCCCGCCCTCGCCCTCGACGTCGATGTCCTCGACGGGCACGCTCGGCGGCGCGGGCGGGCCGCCGGCGTTGAGCACGACCTGGCCGCTGGTCGAGCGGATGACCGGCGGGCGGGAGGCGCTCGACCAGGAGTATTCGACGTGGCCGCCGGGCCTCGGCGCGGCCTCCTCGATCACGCCGTGCGGCGTCTCGATGAGGGTCAGCCCGCCGCCTCTGAGGTCGTAGCGGTGCAGGTGGGTGCGGGCGCGGTCGTCGCGCAGGATGAGCAGGCCGCGGCCGTCGTCGTACCACTCGGCCGAGAGCTCGCCCGAGTCGCGCAGCCAGATCTCGCGCTGCTCGCCGGTCGCCGGGTCCCAGACGAGGGGCTCGTTGCGGCGGCGGCGCTCGTGCAGGGCCAGCAGGCGGCGGTCGCCGACGACGGGGGCGAAGCTCAGGCCGACCACGCCCTTGCCTGGACCGTCGTGCAGCTCGCCGACCACCCGGCCGTCCTGGCGTATGACGCGCAGCGCCGGGTGGCGGAAGTCGCCGTACTCGCCGTGGTTGATGGCGATGAGGGAGCCGTCGAGCGACATGGCGGCCACCCAGGCGGCCTCGGTGTGCTCGTAGAGGGTCTCGGTGGGCGCGCCCGGGCGTACGAGGTGCACGCGGAACCTGTCGCCGCTGGCCAGGCTGATGGCGGCGGCGCCGGTGGTGGACAGCGCGATGCCGCTGGGCTGGCCCGGCTCCAGGTCGGTCGCGACCGGCTCGCCCTGGCCGCCGGTGAACGGCTGGCGCCACCATCCGCCGAGCTCGTCACCGTCGGTGTCGGCGAACCAGTAGATCCACTGGCCTGTGGGGTCGATGGCCGCGTACGCGGTGCCCTTGGGCTGGTCGGTGACCTGGCGGGTGGTGCCGGCGACGCGGTCCCACGCGTAGACCTCCCACTTGCCGGTGGCGTTGGAGCGGTAGATGGAGCGGTTCGGGGCCTGGCGCGCCCAGGACGGCAGCGTCATGCGCGACGCCCGGAACCTGGCCTGCCAGCGTTCCTCCGCCTTCATCCGGTGCGCCCCCTCCCATTGGTGTCCCGCGCCTCGGGGCGTGGGATGTCGTCCAGTATTGCGCCTGTGCCGGGGAAATTCTCCGAAAATGTGCGGGAATTTCGGACTAAATGCCCCATCAGTAACACCAGTCGCACAGGTCCGTCAAGAAACAGATCTTGATCGGGGCGCCGGTTCGAAGATAGACAGCTGAAACGCCGCACGGGTTACTACACCCTGCTTTCCTGCGGCGACATTCTCGGCCACAAATGCGGCAATTCGCGCATCGAGAGTGTCCGGCTCGCTATGCCACGCGTTCGGGCCCATGCCGACGACCTGGGCGATGTCACCATGCCCCAGCTCCATCTCGAACTCGATCGAGCGCCGGTCGATCTCCACGAAACCCTCGAGGCTGCGTGCCACCCTGCGCTCCTTCTCCTCGTCCACCGAGAGCAGCCCCAGCTGCTCGACCAGCGGACTCAGGTGATGCGGCGCCGGAGTGACGACCACCGCCGCGCCGCCGGGACGCAGGATGCGCCGGAATTCGGGCCCGTTCCTGGGCGCGAACACGTCGATCACCACATCGGCCACCCCGCTCCTGATCGGAAGCGGGCGCCACACGTCGGCCACGAACGCCCCTGCCCTGGGATGCACCCGCGCCGCCCGGCGTACAGCGTGCTTCGACACATCGAACGCCATCCCGATGCCATCGTTCATCGCATTGAGCACGGCCGCCAGATAGTGCCCGGTGCCCGTGCCTGCGTCGACCACCACCGGCGAGATCCTGCCCACCACGCCACGGTCGTCGACGATGTCCGGCTCCTGCCCGGAACCTCCTGGTCCCGTGCCGTCGCCAGCCTCCACTCCCGCCCCACGGTACGCCCTCAACTCCGCGCCGTCATTCGTTTCGGTGGAGGACTCATGTTCTGCTGGAACGATTCGGCTCCGTACGGCGCCGGCGAGCGCGTCGGCGAGTGGTGCGTAATGTCCTTTGTCGAGGAATTCGGCCCTGGCCGCCACCATCGCGGCGCTGTCGGCGGTGCCCGGCGGCCGCGATCCGACCAGCAGGCTGACGTATCCCTGCCGCGCCACGTCGAAGGAGTGCCCGGCCGCGCAGCGCAGGGCGGCGCCGTCCAGCCGGAGGTCGGCTCGGCAGACGGGGCAGATGAGGTGGTCGACGATGTCGGCGAGCATGCGGCCATTCTGGTGCACGCTCAGGCGGCGGCTGCTTCCAGGAGGAAGGCGGCGTTGGAGGGCGTCGAGCGCAGCCGCTCCACCAGCACCTCCATCTTGCGGGTCCGCTCCATCGCCGACAGCGAGCGGCGCAGCCGCCAGACGATCTGCCGCTCCTGGTCGTGCAGGAGGATCTCCTCGCGGCGGGTGCCCGAGGCGTCGAGGTCGACGGCGGGGAACAGCCGCCGCTCGGCCAGCTCGCGGGTCAGGTGCAGCTCCATGTTGCCGGTGCCCTTGAACTCCTCGTACAGGCTGTTGTCCATGCGGGAGCCGGTGTCCACGAGCGCGGTGGCGATGATGGTGAGCGAGCCGCCGCCCTCGACGTTGCGCGCGGCGCCGAAGAAGCGCTTCGGCGGGTAGAGCGCGCGGGCGTCGATGCCGCCCGTCAGCACGCGGCCGCCGTTGGGCGCCACGTTGTTGTACGCCCGCCCGAGCCTGGTCAGCGAGTCGAGCAGCACCACCACGTCCTGGCCCGTCTCGACGAGCCGCTTGGCCCGCTCGATGACCAGCTCGGCGAGCGCCGTGTGGTCGCGGTCGGGGTGGTCGAAGGTGGAGGCGTAGACCTCGCCGTCGATGCGGGCGCGCATGTCGGTGACCTCTTCGGGCCGCTCACCCACCAGCAGCACCATCAGGTGCACCTCGGGGTGGTTGCGGGCGATCCCGGCGGCCAGGGCCTGCATGACCATCGTCTTGCCGGCCTTCGGCGGGGCCACGATGAGGCCGCGCTGTCCCTTGCCGATGGGGGCGAACAGGTCGATGACGCGGGTGCTGAGCGACTCGGTCTCGATGCTCAGCCGCTCGGTGGGGTGGATGGGGGTGAGGGCGCCGAAGGCGGGCCTGTCGTGCCAGTCGGACAGGCCGTTGACCGACTCGACGCCGACCAGCTTGTTGCCGGCGAAACGCGCGGTGACGTGGTCGCCGGGGCGCAGGTCGTACTGGCGGAGTTTCTCGGGCGGGACGCGGACGTCGCCGGGTCCCGGCAGGTGAGCCGCCCTGATGAAAGCGGATTTGTCGTGTACGTCCAGCAGGCCGCTCACAAGGCGGACTTGAGGGGACGAACGCTGCTCGGGAATGGTGTGCACAGACATGGTGGGCCCCTTTGAGGGAGATGCGCCAGATCGTGCGTCACGATCGGCGGTGGTGAAAGAGCGGGCCGCCGCCGTCCAGTGGAAACCGGAAGAGAACGGGCGAAGCCCGAGTCGAGAGAGATCGAAGCGGAGCTGAAGCTCAACGCTTGGTGGGAACATACCACACGATCTGGTTCATACAACGCCTAGCCCTGTTGGGCTATTCCGGGGTCGTTCTCGTGTCTTCGCCCGCGCGGAAGTCTCTGGCGAGTGACAATGTTCTTCGTAGCACCGGCCCGCGAGGAAAATTACCGCAGCCGGTGTATCGAACGGCACAGAGCCCCCATCGGCGCAGCGTCATCGTGTCAAGTGGCATGCAGGATCCCTGCAACTCGATGAGGGTTCCATAGGCACATACGAAGAAGACTCCTTGGGGGAGCACCATGAAGACCGTCAGCCGCTGCCCGCGGTGCCACCACGAGCTCGACGAGGGCCCGATCATCTACCGCTGCGCCAACTGCCGCCGCGCCGTCTACGCCGCCGACATCGAGAACGAGTACGTTCCCCGGCAGCCAGTCGCCGCCTAGTCTGGGCGGATGCCGCACCAACCGATCATCACCGGCTCCGGCGTCGAGGTCACACCCCTCTGCGACGCCGTCGGGCCCATGGGGCCGTCGATCCGCCGCCCGCCGGCCGAGCTGTTCCCCGGCTCCAGGCTCCCCGACGAGCCCTGGGTCCTGCACTTCCACTGCTATCTGCTCCGCGACGCCGCCGACCGGCTGACCCTGGTCGACACCGGCATCGGCGCCGCGGACTCCCCGGCCGCGAGCTGGGCGCCGGTCCCCGGCACGCTGAGCGGCGAGCTGGCCGCCGCGGGCGTCACGCCCGCCGAGATCGGCACGGTCATCCTCACCCACCTGCACAGCGACCACGCCTCCGGCACGGTCGCCGAGGGCAGGCCGGTGTTCGAGAACGCGCGCCACGTGCTCCAGCGGGCCGAGCTGGACGCCGCCGCGGGCCCCATGCTCGACGAGGTCGTCACCCCGCTCAAGGACCTGCTCCACGTCGTCGAGGGTGACACCGAGGTCGCGCCGGGCGTCCACGTGCACGCCACGCCCGGCCACACCCCCGGGCACCAGATCGCCCGCGCGGGAGAGCTGGCCATGACCGGCGACCTGGTCCTGCATCCGGTGCAGCTCGCCGATCCCGCGATCCGCTACCTCTACGACGACGACCAGGAGACGGCCGCGCGCACCCGCGCCGACGTGCTCGCCCGGCTCAGGGCCGAGCAGGCGATCCTCGCGACGGCCCACTTCAGCGAGCCGTTCCACCGCCTCTGACGCCGCTGGGAACGCCGGGCCGGCCCCCTCAAACCGGGCCCCCTCAAACCGGGCCCCCTCAAACCGGGCCCCCTCAAACCGGGCCCCCTCAGAAGGGCCGCTCCCTCTGAATGGGCCGCCCCCTCGGAAGGTCAGCGGCCGGCCATGGCCGGCTGGTCGGCGAGGAGGGACGACGGCAGCGCCACCGTGGCGGTCAGGCCGCCGTACGGCGAGGACACCAGCCGGACCTTGATGCCGTGCCTGGCCGCCAGCCGGGAGACCACGAACAGGCCGAGCCGGTCGCTCTGCGCGAGGTCGAACTCGGGGGTGTTGGTCAGCCGGTCGTTGAGCTCGTCGAGCTCGGTCCTGGGCAGCCCGAGCCCCCGGTCCTCCACCTCCACCACCATGCCGTGCGGGCTGAGCGCGCTGCGCACGTCCACGCGGGTCCTGGGCGGTGAGAAGAGGGTGGCGTTCTCGATCAGCTCGGCCATCAGGTGGGCCACGTCGGTGACGACCGAGCCGATGAGCGCGACGGGCGGCGGCTGCAGCACCTCGACCCGCTCGTACTCCTCGACCTCGGCGACGGCGGCGCGCAGCACGTCGTGCACCGACACCGGGTTGCGCCAGCCGCGGCCTGGCGTCTGGTCGGACAGGATGATCAGGCTCTCGGCGTGGCGCCGCATGCGGGTGGTGAGGTGGTCGAGCTTGAACAGGTCGGACAGCGTCTCCGGCGCCTCCTCGGCCCGCTCCATGCTGTCCAGCTGCAGGAGCTGGCGGTGCAGCAGCGACTGGTTGCGGCGGGCCAGGTTCACGAAGACCTGGCTGACGCCGTGGCGCAGCCTGGCCTGGTCCACGGCGGCCTCCACGGCGGTGGCCTGCACGTCGTTGAACGCTTGCACGATGTCGCGGACCTCCGTGGTGTCCGCCTCCACCTGGAGGGGCGCGACCTCCTCGGCCGTGGGCGGCTCGGTGTTGGTCCGCAGCCGCTTGACCAGCCCGGCCAGGCGTACCTCGGCCAGCTCGGTGGCGGCGTCGCGCAGCGCGGCCAGCTCGCGGACCAGCCGCTTGCGGAAGCGCAGCGAGAGCAGGATCGAGGCGACGACCGCGAGGAGGCCGGCGCCGGCCGCCACGCCGATCTTGATGAGCATGCCGATCGCGTCCGGCGTCACCCGATCGGCCAGCGTCTTGGTGGACGCGGTCTGGTTGTGCTGGACCGCGGCCCACAGGTTCTCGCCGTCGATGGGCCAGGTGGCCGCCGCCGCGGGCAGGCCGTCCTTCGGCGACTGGTCCTTGACCGCGTCCTCGGCCTCCAGCCACTCCTTGTAGACCGGCGAGGCCGCCAGCCGCTCGTACGACGCCCGCAGCCCCCCGTCCAGGTACGACATCGCCTGCGCGTGGAGCAGCCGCCTCGTCGCGACCATGCCGGTGAACGCCTCCCGCTCGCGCCCGTCCACCCGGCCCCTGGCCAGCACGGCCGCGATCACCGCCCGCTCACGGGAGAGCACCTCGGTGGCCTCGCCCATCGTGATCAGCGCCTTGGCCTGCTGGTACAGCGTCATGTCGGGGACCAGGATCATGCTGTCGTACAGGCGGAAGGAGGCGTCGGCGATCTCGCTGTAGCCGTCGATGACGTCGATGGGCTCGACGACGGAGGCGTCCACCTGGCGGCGGATGTCGATGATCTGGGCGAGCCTGACGTTGAGCGCGCTGAGCTGGTTGAGCATCTCGGGCGGCAGGTTGCGGACGCGGGCGGCCGACGTCTGGAAATGCGTGATCGCCTGGTCGGTGGCGCGGCGCTGCTCGACCAGCTCGTCGGAGCCGCGCCCGTTCATCATGAGCCCGACGGACAGCAGCCGCTCGTTCTGCAGCGCGACGTTGACCTGCACGGACGGGCCGGTGAGGTTGTCTGACATGTCCTTTGCGGCCAGCAGGCGCAGGCCGTCGCCGCCGGTCAGGCCGGCCGCGAACGCCCACAGCCCCACCAGGGACAGCAGGGGGACGAGCAGGAGGACGAGCAGCTTGACGGTGATGGGGCGGCCACGCGTGGGGGGCATGCGACCTCCGGGTGCATGATGAGACCGCCTCGCAGATTACACCCCCCTTTGAGAGGATTTCCGTGCGTCTTCCGCGATCTTTCTCCGGCTGGACCATCGGCGTCTTCGGCGTTCTGGCCTTCGCGCTGGGTCTGCTCGGGCTGCTCTCGCCCGGCACGATGCTCACGATGCTCGGTTTCGAGGTGCCGGAGGCGCGGGCGGCCGGCGACTACACGCTGGTCTATCTGGCCGCCTCGTCGATGGCCGCGGTCAACATGGGCGCCTACTACGTCTTCGCCGCCTGCGCGGACTACGTGCCGTTCTTCCGGTGGACGGTGCCGTTCCGGCTGGTGACGTTCACGGTGTTCACCACGCTCGTGGTGACGGGGGCCGCGCCGGGCGAGTTCGTCGGCGTCGGGGTGTGGGAGGGGCTGGGGGCCGTGGTCACCGGGGTCGCGCTGTGGCGCGAGGGCAGGCTGCTGCCCTCGCGCCCGCACGCCGACGCCTGACCAGACGCCTGACCAGACGCCTGACTAGCGGCGTTCCTCGGCACGACCGGCGACCAGGTGGTCGCCCTTGGTCGTCGTGTGCTCGCGCTCGAGCCGCCGTTCCAGGTCGCGCTTCTCGTCCTCCAGCCGGGCCACCCGGTCGGAGGCCTCGGCCCTGGCGCTGCGCAGCCGGCGCCGCTGCCGGGCCGTCCTGCGCGAACCCGAGCCCATCAGCCACAGACCCACCACCAGGAGCGCCGCGGCGGCGGCCCCCGTGAGGAACATCTCGACGTGGCCGAGCTCGAAGGTGTAGCCGAACAGGATGTACCTGGAGCTCTGCTCGAAGAGCACCAGGGCGAAGGCGGCACCGGCGAGCAGGATCAGGAGCAGTCCCAACACGATCATCCAACTCACCCCTTGTCGGAAAGAGAGGCTCTCCACTGCCCGGAGATCGGCGGGATATGCGCGAAGATGACGTTCATGAGACCAGCGGCAGGGGAGGTCCTGCACTTCTCGGAAGACCCGGCGATCGACAGGTTCGAGCCGCATGTCGCGCCGACGAGCCGGCAGAGCGAGCCCTACGTGTGGGCGGTCGGCCACGACCGCTGCCCCGACTACTGGTTCCCGCGCGCCTGCCCGAGGGCGATGGCCTGGACGGGACCGCGCACCACCGAGCACGACAAGCTGCGCATCCTCGGCGCCGGTTGCGGGCCGCGCGTGCACGCCGTCGAGTACGCCTGGCTCAAGGCGATCATGGACGTCCGCCTCTACGCCTACCGGCTGCCCGCCGGCACCTTCGAGCCCATCGGCGACCCGCCGCACGCCATGGTCTCGACGGTCCCCGTGACGCCGCTCGGCCCGCCCGAGCAGGTGGGCGACCTGTTCGAGCTGCACGAGGAGGCGGGCATCCAGCTCAGGGTGCTGGACAACCTCTGGCCGTTCTGGAACGAGGTGACGGCCAGCACCCTGGAGTTCAGCGGGATCCGGATGCGGAACGCGCGTCGATGAGCGCGCGCACCTGCTCCGGCGTCATCGAGCCGGGGGCCAGCCGCTCGCGCGCGACCCGGTTGGCCTCCCGCCGCAGCGTCTCGTTGACCGGCGCGGGCACGCCGTGCTCGCGGCCGATCAGCACGATCTCGCCGTTGAGGTAGTCGGCCTCGATCGAGCCGCTGCCCCTGGCCAGGCTCTGCCAGGACGACCCGCCGCCGCGCTCGACGCCCTCGATGGGCCTGGCGTCCACCTTGTGGCCGCGGACCGCGGCCTCCTCCTCGGGCGTGTGGTAGGCGATGCCGGCCCGGTCGAGCACCGTACGCGCCTCGGCCCGCGCCGACTCGGCCAGCTCGGCCATGCCGGGCGCGTGGCCGACCAGCGCCTCGACGGCGTTGCCCAGGTTGCCGAGCAGCTTGAGGTATTTCCAGCGCATGACGTCGTCGGACGCGTGCGCCACCAGGCCGTGCTTGCCGAGGTCGGTGACGATCTGCTCGCCGAGCTCGTCCACACCCTGGGGATAGCGCCCGACGTGCAGCATCCCCGAATAGGGGTACGCGTGCGCCGCGATGGTCCCCGGCGCGGGGATCTGGGCCGGCAGCCACACGCACATGCCGTAGACCCGCTCGAAGCGCCGCAGCGCCATGCGCTCGTTGGCGACACCGTTCTGGGCGCAGACCACGGGCAGGTCGGACGACCATGGAGCCAGCGCCGCGACGGTGTCCTGCGACTTGGTGGCCACGATGAGCACGTCGCCGTCGCGGGTCGGCACGGGACCGTCGGCGGCGGGCACGGGCAGGGTCTCGGTGCTGTCGGGGGTGAGCAGGCGCAGGCCGTCACGCTTGAGAGCCTCGTAGTGGGCTCCGCGCGCGATGAGGACGACCTCGTGCCCGCCTTGGAACAGGCGGGCGCCGATGGTGCCCCCGACCGCTCCTGCTCCGATGACTATGTAGCGCATCGTCCGAGGATGTCACTCCTCATTTGGCCAGCGCCACCTGGGTGTGCGCGGTGACGGCGGAGCCGCGCGAGCGCTCGCGCCAGATGGTCCGCAGCACCCGCCAGCCGTCGCGGACGGCGTGCAGGTTGCTGGTGCCGTGGATGCGGGAGCGCTCGCGGCTCGGGACCTCGCGGATGACCAGGCCGGCCTGGGCGGCGCGGACGTTCATCAGGGTCTCGATCTCGAAGCCGTCGCAGTCGAGGTCGAGCACCTCCAGGTGGCGCCGCCAGAAGGCGTTGTAGCCGTAGCAGAGGTCGGTGTAGCGGGTGCCGTAGAGCAGGTTGGTGGTGCCGGTGAGGAACCTGTTGCCGAGCGAGCGGATCGGGCTGAGGTCGTCCGAGCCGCCACCAGGGGCGTACCTGGAGCCCTTGGCGAAGTCGGCGCCGTTGATGAGGGTGGCGACGAAGGAGCGGATCTCCCTGCCGTCGGTCGAGCCGTCGGCGTCGATCATGACGATGATGTCGCCGCGGGCGGCCTGGAAGCCCTCGATGAGCGCGTTGCCCTTGCCGCGCCGGGTCTGGACGACGACCCGGAGACCGGGGCGCAGCCTGCGCGCGACGGCGACGGTGTCGTCGGTCGAGTTGCCGTCGACCAGGATCACCTCGTCGATCCAGTCGGGCAGCGTGGCGAAGACGTGAGGAAGGTTCTCGGCCTCGTTCATCGCGGGGACGATGACACTGACGCTCGCGGCGAAAGGCTGCTTGTTCATGGACCCAAGGTCGACCCCAACACATGCAAGTCACTTGCCAATGCCTTGCATAGATCGCGGTTATTCCGGCGGGTCGGCTATTTGTCCTTCTTCGGCCCGGAAAATTATCTCATCAACGGTCTCCTCGACCGTTTGATGGGAGGTATCCAGCCAGAGGCCGATGCGTGGGGTCTCGTCCCGGAGAGCGGCGTCCAGCTGGGAGATCGTCCAGTTTCCGCTGTATCCGGACTTGGCGCGGGCGGCCTCGCGGCGCGCGACTGCGGCCGGATCGGGCGCCAATACGATCACATACAGCGGCCGCGAACGGATCATTTTCGTGAATCGCTGCAAATCCCCGCCGATAATCACATCCTGAACAATTGCCGTGAATCCGGCGTCGAAATACATATCGGCTGTGGCAGCCGCCAGGCGATAACGCAGCCGGAGCTGGCGCACCGCTTCGTCGCCGGCCTCCGGCGTCATCTCGGCGCGCCCGGCGACCACCATCCGGCGGAACACGTCACCGCGTACGTGCGCGGCGCGCGGCAGCCGCTCGGCCAGGGCCTGGGCCACGGTGGACTTGCCCGCGGCCGAGACCCCGGTGATCACGACGACGCCCTTCAAGCGCCCACCAGCTTGCGCACCCGGTCGGCGCCCACCGCCATCAGCAGCGTGGGCAGCCTGGGACCGGTGTCGCGGCCGACCAGCAGCTTGTAGAGCAGCGCGAAGAAGGCCCGCTGGGCCGCCTTGAGCTCGGGCGTCGCCTTCGCGTCGGCCGGCAGGCCCGCCTGGAGCTTCGGCACGCCGTAGACCAGGTCGGTCAGGCCGTCGAGCGTCCAGTCGTCGAGGCCGTCGGCCAGCAGCCGCAGCGCCTCGCGGTCGTCGGCGCCGAGCGAGTCGAGAAGTTCCTGGTCGGGCGACGCGCGCACGCGTGTGCGCTGGTCGGCGGGCAGGTGCTCGTCCACCCAGCGCTGCGCCCTGTCGAGCCTGGGCCGCGCCTCATCCAGCGTCTCGACGCCGTCGAGGTCGCGCAGGATGCGCAGGGTCTGCTCGGCGTGGCCGGTGGTGATGTCGAGCACCGAGGCCAGCGTGCGGTAGGCGACCGGGTGGGGCGTGGCGGGCAGGGGACCCGCCGCGGTGGACACGGCCCTGTCGTACGCCGCCAGCTCAGCGGGCTGCGCCTGCCCGCCCGCGACCTTGCGGCCCAGCGCGTCCCACTCGTCGTAGAGCCGCTGGATCTCGTGGTCGAAGGCGATCTTGAAGGACTGGGCGGGCTTGCGGCGGGCGTACAGCCAGCGCAGGACCGGCGCCTCCATGATGCGCAGCGCGTCGGACGGCGTCGGCACGTCACCCTTCGAGCTGCTCATCTTGGCCATGCCGGAGATGCCGACGAAGGCGTACATGGGGCCGATGGGCTGCTGCCCGCCGAACACCTCGCGGACGAGCTGCCCGCCCACGACCCACGCCGACCCCGGCGAGTGGTGGTCGACCCCCGAGGGCTCGAACACGACCCCCTCGTACGCCCACCGCATCGGCCAGTCGACCTTCCACACCAGCTTGCCCCGGTCGTGCTCGGCCAGCCGCACGGTCTCGCCGAAGCCGCACTCGCAGGTGTAAGCCAGCTCGGTGGTCTCGTCGTCGTAGTTGGTGACCGTGGTGAGGTCGCGCCCGCACAGGTCGCAGTAGGGCTTGTAAGGGAAGTAGTCGCCGCCACGCGGCGGCTCGCCCTCCTTGGTGCGGTAGCGGGAGAGCACGCCGTCGATCCTGGCCCGCTCGCGCACGGCCAGCAGGATTTGCTCGCGGTAGGCCCCCGACGTGTACTGCTCGGTCTGGCTGATGGCGTGCACCTCGACGCCCAGCTCGGCCAGCGCCTCGCTCAGCGGAGCCTTGAAGTGCTCGGCCCAGGAGGCGTGGGGGCTGCCGGGCGGCGCGGGCACCGAGGTCAGCGGTTTGCCGATGTGCTCGGCCCACGACGGGTCGATGCCCGCGGGCACCCTGCGGAAGCGGTCGTAGTCGTCCCACGACAGCAGGTGGACGCACGCGTGGCCGCGCCGCCTGATCTCGTCGGCGACCAGGTGGGGCGTCATGATCTCGCGCAGGTTGCCCAGGTGGATCGGGCCGGACGGGCTCAGCCCCGAGGCGCAGACGATGGGCCGGCCCGGGGCGCGCCGCTCCGCCTCGGAGATCACCTCGTCCGCGAACCTGGAGACCCAGTCGGTCTCCTTACTGTCAGCCATCGCAGCATTGTCGCGGGTCGGCACGGGTGAAGCCAACGCGTTACGCGATCAGCCGGGGTCGTGCGGCTCGATGCGGGGGTCGGCGAAGACCTCGGCCAGTTCGTGACTGACCCGCCTGGCCGCCTCCTCGGTCACCCGCAGCACGTGGCGGCCGGGGGCGACCGCCACGAGCCCGAAGTCGGCGTCGGCGTCGTCGTCGGACAGGCCGAGCAGGCGCAGCGCGTCGTCGAGGGTGGACTCGGGCGGCAGGCGGATCTGGATGATGGCCATGTCAGGCCGCGCGCGTGCGGTTGTGGCGGGCGAGCGCGGCGAGCACGGCGGGCGGGTCGATGACGCCGAAGCCGTAGTCGTGGTCGAAGCCGACCGTGCTGCGGTCGTCGGCCGTGCGGTGCAGCAGCGTACGGAGCTGGGCGGGCGTCAGCTCGGCCGCCGGACGCCCGGTCCTGACGGCGGCCACCACGCCGGCCGCGACGGGGCAGGCCGCCGAGGTGCCGGTGTCGGCCGGGCCGACCGCCTCAGACCCGGCGAAGTGCGTGTAGGCGCACAGGTCGGGCTTGCGCTCGGACAGCCGGCCAGGACCCTGGGAGGAGTAGCCGACGCGCTCGCCCCGCGTGTCCACGCCGCCGACCGACAGCACCGACGGATGCGAGTTGGCCCCGGTGATGGGCCGGTCGGGGTAGCCGCAGCGCCCGTCGGGGCACTCGCGCCCGCAGTTGCCCGCCGAGAACAGGATGTCGGCCCCCGCCGCCTCCAGGCTGCCCACGATCAGGTTGAACGGGTGCGCCGGGTTGTCGGAGTAGTTGCCCGGGTGTCCCGGCGGGAAGTCCATGTCGGGCGAGAACAGCCCCCAGCTGTTGCTGACCACCAGCGACCTGGACTCGGCCGGCATGGCCCGCAGCACGCGGTCGAGGTGGGCGTAGGCGGCCACGGCGTCCGACAGCAGCCCGTCGGCGAGCGTGCCGCCCTCGCGCCTGCTGAGCAGGACGGGGATGTCGATCAGGGTCGCCTTGGGCGCGGCGAGCAGCACGTCGAACGCGCACATCGAGCCGTGGCCCACCGGGTGGCGGCCCGGCCGCGCGGGCACGCCGGGCGGGCTCCAGCTGCGCTGCGCGTCGAGTGTCACGTCGTGGCCGATGCGGGCGGCGACGTGGCCGGTGTTGACGCCGCCGTCCACGACCGCGACCGTCACGCCGGCGCCGTCGTGGCCCGCCGACCACAGGTCCTGGACGTGCAGCAGCCGCCTGACCTCCGCCCAGTCGCCGACCGGGCCGTCGCCGCCGCAGGTGGGGCTGGGCTGGATGTAGGGGTCGGCGAAGACGCCGGCGACCTCGCGTACGGAGGAGGACAGCAGCGCCGAGCGGGTGGCCAGCTCGCCGTCGGAGATCTCGCCCCTGACCAGCACAGAGGCGTCCTCGGGCGCGAGCGAGAACTGCATGCGCTGGTGGGGCGAGAGCGAGAGCGGGCGGGGGACGGCGACCGGCTCGTACGCCGGGTCGATGAGGACTCCTGGCAGGTCACCGGCGACGTCGGCCGCCACGCTGCGGACACCGGAGTCCATCACCGCCGCGACGACGTCGGGGGCGGGCCGGAGCTGGATCAGGACACGCATGGGGATCCCCTTGAGATTGCTGTGACCGAACGATTACGTATCGTAATCATGCCCGGTCTCCTCAAGGGGATTCCTCTTACAAGGTCGCGGCCTGCGGGTCCCAGCCGTCCGGCAGCGGCTCGGGGGCGTCCGGCGCGGAGCCGATGTCGCGGAACTCCGCCCGCTCACCCGACTCCGTGATGGCCGCCATGAGTTCGAGCACGTGGTAGGTCAGCTCGCCCGACGCGCGGTGCGGCGTGCCGGCGCGCAGCGACCTCGCCATGTCGAGCACGCCGATGCCGCGCCCCGCGGTCGTGCCGGTGATCGGCAGCTCCCGCCAGTCGGCGTCGCGCAGCCCGCGGACCAGCAGCGGGCCCTCGAACGTGTTGGGATCGGGCAGCGAGAGCGCGCCCTCGGAGCCGATCACCTCGATCATCCGCCGGTTGATCGCCGAGTCGAAGCTGAACGTGGCCGACGCCGTCGCCGTGCCGGGGAAGTCCAGCAGGACGTTGACGTGGGTGGGCACGTCCACTGGGAACAGCTTGCCCGCCTTCGGCCCCGAGCCCACCTCGCGCTGTTCGCGGGCCCTGCGCGTGCCCGCCGCCACCCGGACGACGGGACCGAGCAGCGAGACCAGCGCGGTCAGGTAGTAGGGCCCGAGGTCGAACAGCGGTCCGCCGCCCGGCTGGTAGAAGAACTCCGGGCTGGGGTGCCAGGACTCCGGCCCGAGGCTCTGCGTGGCCGCGGTGACCGCGACGGGCTTGCCGATCAGCCCCGAGGAGATCGCGTGCAGGGCCGACTGCAGGCCCGCCCCCAGGAACGTGTCGGGGGCACCGCCGACCCGCAGCCCCCGGTCGGCCGCCTCGGCCATGACCTTGGCGGCCTCGTCGGTGGTCATCGCCATCGGCTTCTCGCCGTACACGTGCTTGCCGGCGCGCAGGCTCTCCAGCGCGACGGCCGCGTGCGCGGACGGGACCGTGAGGTTGACGACGATCTCCACCTCGGGGATCGCCAGGGCGTCGGCGAGGGTGCCGGACACCTCGACGCCGTGCTCGCGGGCCACCTCGGCGGCCCTGCCGGTGTCGATGTCCGCGACGGCGAGCACGCGCACGTCGGGGAAGGAGGTGAGGTTGCGTAGGTACTGGCCGCTGATCACACCGGCGCCGACGAGCGCGACGCCGACCGGGCCGTTGCTCAATGCCCCTCCAAGGAGGTGAGGTACGTGTGGCTCTCCGCCAGGGCGGCGAAGACGTCGGTCGCGCACTCGTCGAGCTCGACCACGCGCCGGGCGTCGGGGGCGGCGGCGAGGATCTCGGGCACCGGCATGGCGCCCGCGCCCACCGCCGTGTGCGGCTCGCCCTTGACCACCGGGCCGTCCTTGACGTGCAGCGCGATCACGCGGTCCGCCAGGCGGCCGAGCAGCGCGGGCACGTCGGCGCCGCCCACGGCCGCCCAGTAGGTGTCGATCTCCAGGAACACCTCGGGCGCCAGCAGGTCGGCCAGCACCTCGATGGCGTGCCGGCCGTCCACCTCGGGTTCCAGCTCCCACCAGTGGTTGTGGTAGCCGATCCGCATACCGTGCCGCGCGGCCTGCACGGCCAGATCGTTGAGCAGGTCGGCGGCCCTGGCGATGCCGTCGCGGGTGGTGAACTCCTCCGGCGCGATGCCGGCCGGCACGATCACCTTGTCCGTGCCGAGGGTGGCGACCGCCTCGAACACCTCGGCGGGCTCACGCTGGAGCACCGCGCCCGCGTGCGTGCCCGACACGCTCAGCCCCAGGTCGTCGGCGACGGCGCGGAAGCCCTTCGGGTCGTTCAGCGGGTCGTACGGCTCGACGGCCCGGTAGCCCGCCTCGGCGACCCGGCGCAGCGTGCCGTCGCGGTCGTCGGCCAGCGCCTGCCTGACCGTGTAGAGCTGGACGCTGATCGGTCCGCTCATCCGCGTACCCCCAGGAGGTGCTCGAGCGCGAGCTGGTTGAGCCGGGTGAAGTGGAAGCCGCGGGCGGCCGCCTCCTCCACGTCGAAGTCGTCCTTGGCGAGGTCCTGCCAGGTCTCGCCCTCGGCGAGCGTGGGCTTGGCCAGCTCGTCCACGCGCGAGGCCCTGATCGCCTCCTGGACCTCGGGGTCGGCGCGGAAGGCGCGCGACTTCTCCTTGAGGATCAGGTACGTGCGCATGTTCGCCGCCGCCGAGTCCCACACGTCCTGCGGGTCCTCGGTGCGCAGCGGCTTGTAGTCGAAGTGGCGGGGGCCGTCGTAGCCGCCGTTCTCCAGCAGGTCGACCAGGAAGAACGCGCTCTTCAGGTCACCGTGGCCGAAGATCAGGTCCTGGTCGTACTTGGGACCGTGCTGGCCGTTGAGGTCGATGTGGAAGAGCTTGCCGTGCCACAGCGCCTGGCTGATGCCGTGCACGAAGTTGAGCCCGGCCATCTGCTCGTGGCCGACCTCCGGGTTGAGGCCCACCATCTCGGGGTGCTCCAGCTCGTTGATCAGCGCCAGGGCGTGGCCGATCGTGGGCAGGAGGATGTCGCCGCGCGGCTCGTTCGGCTTCGGCTCCAGGGCGAAGCGGATGTCGTAGCCCTTGTCGATGACGTACTGGCAGAGGAGGTCCAGGCCCTCCTTGTAGCGGTCCATGGCGGCCTTGACGTCCTTGGCGGCGTCGGACTCGGCGCCCTCGCGCCCGCCCCAGCACACGTACGTCTTCGCGCCCAGCGAGGCGGCGAGGTCGAGGTTGCGCATGACCTTGCGCAGCGCGTAGCGGCGGACGTCGCGGTCGTTGCTGGTGAAGGCGCCGTCCTTGAAGACCGGGTGGGTGAAGAGGTTCGTGGTCGCCATCGGGACCTTCATGCCGGTCTCGTCGATGGCCTTCCTGAACGCGGCGACGGCCTTGTCGCGGTCGGACTCGACGGCGAGCAGGTCGTCGTCGTGGAACGTGACGCCGTACGCGCCGAGCTCGTGGAGGCGGTGGACGCTCTCCACCGGGTCGAGCGCGGGCCGGGAGGCGTCGCCGAACGGGTCGCGGGCCTGCCAGCCCACGGTCCACAGGCCGAAGGTGAAGCGGTCGTCGGGAGTCGGCGTGAAGGATGCGGTCATTTTCGGGCCCCTGTAACTTTTAGTCCATAATCTGTACTTATCCTGAGGAGGTGGATGCCATGTCGTCAAGAGGGGTCAGGCATGATTCCATGCGCGCCCGTAACCTGGCCGTAGTGCTGGCGACCATTCACCGATCAGGACCTCACACCCGGGCATCGCTCGCTGAGCGGACCGGGCTCACGAAGACCACCGTATCCAGCCTGGTCGCCGACCTCCTTGAGGCGGGCGCGGTGACCGAGAGCGGCGCCGTGCGGGCGGGCGAGCGGGGGCGTCCCGGCGTGGCGGTCAGCCTCAGCGGGCACCGGGTGGCCGCGCTCGGGCTGGAGATCAACATCGACTACCTCGCCGCCTGCGTGGTCGACCTCACCCGTACGGTCCGGCTGCGGCGCATCATCCCCGCCGACAACCGCAACTCCGACCCCGCCGCCATCCTGGAGAGCCTGCGCGCCCTGGCCAAGGAGACCACCGCCGAGGCGGCCGCCGCAGGGCTGCGCGTCATCGGCGCCGCGCTCGCCGTCCCCGGCCTGGTCGAGGGCGGCATGCTGCGCAGCGCCCCGCACCTCGGCTGGCGCGACGTCCGCGTGTCGGACCTCGTGGACATGCCGTTCGAGATCGACAACGAGGCCAACCTGGCGGCGCTCGGCGAGCTGTGGTTCGGGCCCAGGGAGAGCGACTTCCTCTACGTCTCCGGCGAGATCGGCATCGGCGCCGGCCTCGTGGTGCAGGGCGGCGTGTTCAAGGGCACGTACGGGCTGGCCGGCGAACTGGGCCACGTCGTGGTCGTGCCCGACGGGCCCGGCTGCCGCTGCGGCGGGCGGGGCTGCCTGGAGGTGTACGCCGGCCAGGACGCCCTCCTCGGCGACCTCGGCTCGGTGCGCGAGCTGGTGAGCCGCCTGGAGTCGGGCGACCAGGCGGCCCTGGAGGCGTGCCGGCGGGCCGGGCACGCGCTCGGCGTCGCGCTCACCTCGGCCGTGCACCTGCTCGACCCCGGCACGATCGTGCTCGGCGGCATCTTCGCGCCGCTGTTCCCCTGGCTGGCGGCGCCGGTCTCCGGCGGCCTGGGCACGCGGCTCGCGCAGATGCGCGGGGCGCCCCCCGACCTCGTGGTCTCGGCCACCGGCTCCGACGCCGCCGTGCTCGGCGCGGCCGGGCTGGTCATCCAGCAGATCATCGCCGAGCCCGCCAAGCTGCTCGGCCTCTAGCGCCCGGCCCGAGACCGTGAACGGGCTGGTAAGGGCCGGAGAGATCTTCCTCCTGGACGCTTAGATCCGCATTACGCGCCGCCTTTTATGGTGACGGCCGAGACCGTACCTCGGGAGCAGCCCATGTCAGAGCGAAAGGCGAAGCGCAGGCGGGCCGCCATGCGACGTGAGGAAACCCTTCTGCGGGAGCAGCGTCGGCGACTCGGACGCCGGATCGGCTACGGCGCCGCCGCCGTGCTGTCGGTGGTGTTCGTGGCGATCGGCGTGCTGGCGTACCTGTCGGTGGGGAACGACCAGCCGCCCTCCGCCGGCACCGCACCTCCTACCGCCACGGCGTCCACAGCGTCTACAGCGTCCACAGCGTCTACAGCGTCCGCGTCGGCCTCCCCGACGTCGTCCGCCACCAAGTGAGGGGTGCGGCGGAAGTGGCTGGGTGAGATGCCGTACTCGCGGCGGAAGGCCCCGGAGAAGGCGAACTCGGTGGCGTAGCCGACCTGCCTGGCGATCGCCGCCAGCGGCGCGTCCGTCTCGCGCAGCAGCCGCGCGCCCCGGTCGAGCCGCAGGCCGATCAGGTATTTCATCGGCGGCCGTCCCATGACGGCGGCGAAGCGCCGGGCGAAGGCCGTCCGTGACAGGCCCGCCGCCGCGCTGAGGCGATCGACCGTCCACGGACGTTCGGGGTGGTCGTGCATCGCGCGCAGCGCGGCGGCGATGCCCGGGTCCTCGGTGCCCGGCCAGCCGGTGCCGTGCCGTTCGTGCCACTGGCGCAGCACGTGGACCAGGATCAGGTCGAGCAGCGCGGGCAGCGTCGCGCCGGTGCCCATCTGCGCGCCCGACACGTCCGTGCCGAGGAGGTCGACGAGCACTCGCAGCTCGGGGTGCGCGTCGTAGTCGGGCGAGATCGCGATGAGGTCGGGCAGCGCGCGCAGGTAGCGCGGCGCGGCGCCGTGCGCGAGCCGGTAGGAGCTGCACAGGAACTCGAAGTCGAACGGCCCAGGCGCGGGCGGGATCGGGCCCGTCCCGGCGGGCGGCAGGTCGCGCAGCGCGCGTGGCGACCTGCTGAGGCCGTGCTCGGCGCCGGAGGAGGTGAGGACGACGTCGCCCGGCCGCAGCGGGACCGGCTCGGCGTCCTCGGTGATGAGCCAGCAGGCACCGCGCAGCACGATGTGGATGCCGCTGCCGGAGAAGGCGGGGAACCGCATGCCGGGGGAGCCCGACGACCTGATCACGCGGCCGGCCGCGCTGCCGACGCGTACGGTGCGGATCACCTCGCTGAGCAGGTCCATGGTTTCGATGGTATGAGCGGAACACGTATGGGCCGGTACGTCCCGCGTATGGTGCTCAGGCCGGTCAAAGGGGTGTCATCGATGACGTGTCCGATGAAACCACCGAGATCCTGCGGCTGCACGCGGAGAAGACCGAGCAGGGTGACCGGCCCACCAGGGAGAGCATCGACGCGCTGCGCGCGGACGGCGCGTTCGCGCTGCGCACGCCCCGCGCGTACGGCGGCGCCTGGGCGGGCACGGAGGCCATCGCCCTGCGCCTGAGCGAGCTGGGCCGCGCCTGCCCGTCGAGCGCCTGGCTCGCGGGAACCTGCGTCACCTCCAAGAACCTCACCACGCGGTGCCTGCCCGACGAGGCGCTGCGCGCGTGCTTCGCCGACCCGGACGCGCTCTTCTGCGGCTCCGGGGTGCCGCGCGCCCGTGGCGAGCGCACGGCCGACGGCGTGCGGATCGACGGCCGCTGGTCGTACGTCTCCGGCTGCGAGGACGCGACCTGGGCCGGGCTCGGCCTCATGATGGACGGCCGGTTCTCCTACGCCGTCGTGCCGACGGCCGACCTCGTCGTGGAGCGGACCTGGCACATGGCGGGCATGCGCGGGACGGGCAGCCACACGCTCGTCGCCTCGGGCGTCGTGGTGCCGGACGCCCACGTGCGGGCGGCGGAGCCGTTCGGGGGCCGTGACCTGCTGCTGTACGGGACGACGGTGCTCGCGCCCGTGGTCGGCGCCACGTGGGGGGCGCTGGACCTGACCGAGGCCATGTTCGCCTCCGACCGCAAGCCGTTCATGACCGGGTACGCCCGGATGGGCGACTCGCCCGGGGCTCGGCACTGGCTGGCGGAGGCGGCCCACCTCGCCCGGCGCGCGCGGCGCACCATGCTCGCCGTGGCCCGCGCGGCGGACGACGAGGACCTGCCCGAGGCCGAGATCCCGCGCCTGCGCATGGAGCTGGCGGACGCCGGCAGGGACTGCAGGGCGGCGGTCGAGCGGGTGATGGACCTGCACGGCACCGGCGGCTTCGCCGCGGCGAACCCGCTGCAGCGGTTCTGGCGTGACGTGTCGGTGGGCAGCCGGCATCCCCACCTGAACCCGTACCTGGGGATCGAGAACTACGGCACGGCCCTGGCCGGCTAGCTCGCGAGCACGTCGTCGAGCCGCCACAGGCGGGTGACGCCGTCCTGGCCGCCGGCCGCGAACGTCGTGCCGTCGGGGGAGAACGCGACCGCGCGCGTTGACTCGCCGGAGACCTCCTTGAGGAGTCTGCCCGAGCGGGGGTTCCACAGGCGGACGGCGTCGGCCGCAGTGACGAGCACCGAGCCGTCAGGGCTGTAGGCGACGTCGTTGACTGTGGTCCCGTGGCCGCGCAGGGCGTGGCGGAGCCGGTTCGTCCTGGCGTCCCAGACGAAGACGTCGCCCGACGCGTCGCCCGACGCGAACGTGCTGCCGTCGGGGGCGAAGGCGAGCGCGTGCAGGGTGGTGTCGCGCTCCGGGACCAGCTCGGCCAGTTGTTCGCCCGTCGTCACGTCCCACCTGCGGATCGTCTCGCCCGCCGCGGTCGCCAGACTCTGCCCGTCGGGGGCGAAGGCCACGGCGCTCACATCGCCCAGGTGGCCGGTCAGCGTCCTGAGGTGCTCGCCCGTCTCGGCGGCCCACAGGCGGGCGGTGCCGTCGCGGCTCGCGCTCGCCAGCAGCCGGCCGTCGCGGCTGAACGCCAGCTCGCGGAGGGCGTCGGTGTGTCCCGTCATGCCCTTGACGGATCGGCCGGTGCGCGGGTCGAAGAGGCAGGCATCCCGGTCGCACGAGGTGGCGACGCGGTCGCCGGCGGGGGCGAAGGCGACCGTCCTGGGGTCGGGCCAGGGGTTGTCCAGGGTGCGGAGCTGCCGTCCCGTCCGCGCGTCCCACAGGCGGACGCGGTCGCCCGCCGCGGTGGCGAGCAGGTCGCCGCCGGGGCCGAACGCCACGTCGTCCACGGTGTCCTCCTGTCCGGCGAGGACGAGGGCGGGGGCCGGCGTGGCGGTCAGCGCGATCAACGTGCCGCCGAGCAGGACGGCGACCCCGATGACGGCGGCTGAGACGCCGTAGCGGGCGCGGCCCGGAGGAGAAGGTGGCGGCTCCTCGACGAGGGTCGGCGGGATCGGCGGCCGGTAACCGGTGACCACGGTCTCCGCGTCGGTGCGGGTCCCTGTGTCGGTGCGGGTCTCTGTGTCGGGGCCGGTCATCGCCTCTGGGGCGAGGGACGCGCAGACGGTCATGACGTGGGCGAGCCTCGGACGGTCGGCGGGGTCCTTCGCCAGGCAGGCGCCGATCAGCTCCGCGAGCGGCTCGGGCAGGCCGGACAGGTCGGGCTCGTCGTACACGATGCGGTGGGTGATCGCGTGCGCCGGCCCCTCACCGTACGGGCCGCGTCCGGAAGCGGCGAAGGCCAGCACGCAGCCCAGCGCGAACACGTCGGCGGCCGGCCCCACCGGATGGCCGGTCACCTGCTCGGGCGCCATGAACGCGGCGGTGCCGAGGACGGCGGCGGTCCTGGTGTAGGAGGTGGTGTCGAGGGCACGCGCGATGCCGAAGTCGATCAGGCGCGGCCCGTCGGCGGCCAGGATGACGTTGCCCGGCTTGAGGTCGCGATGCACGATCTGGCAGGCGTGCACCGCGCCGAGCCCCTCCGCCAGCCCCGCGCCGAGCGCGGCCACCTCGGGCAGAGGGAGCGGGCCGTGGTCGCGTACCGCGTCGTGCAGGGAAGGGCCGCGCACGTAGGCGGTGGCCAGCCAGGGCGGGTCGCCGTCGGGGTCGGCGGCCACGACCTCGGCGGTGTGGAAGCCGCCGACGCGGCGCGCCGCGGTGATCTCGGTGGCGAAGCGGCGCCGGAAGTCGGGATCGTCGGCCAGCTCGGGACGTACGACCTTGACCGCGACCTCCCGCCCGCCCGGCGACCTCCCGAGGAACACCTCTCCCATGCCGCCGCCGCCCAGCCGGGCCACCACCCGGTAAGGACCGATCCGGCGCGGCTGCCGCGTGTTCGCTGCGCGCACGATCCTCCCGCGACTGCTCGTGATCCACGTCTGACGAAACAGTAACCAACCGATCGCGATCGGTCATGTCTCATCGAGTGATCACGTCTGCCTTGGAGACCGGCCTTACTAGGACTTCGACGGTGACGCCGCGTAGATGCGCGACGGTGAGGCCGCGTAGACGGCCGCCGAGGGTGACGCCGCGAAGACGGAGGACAGCTGGCCCTCCTCGATCGGCTGCCGGCTCAGGAGCGACAGAGCCAGCCCGAGCGCCTCCTCCATCACGGTCAGGTTGAGGCGGTACCAGATGGTGGTGCCCTCCCTTTCCCCGATGATGAGGTCGGCGCCTTTCAAGATGTTGAGATGGCCGGACAATGTCGGTCTGGGTATCGCCAGGCGCTCGGCGATCTGGCCGGCCGAAAGGCGATCATGTTTCCGAAGAATGCGTAACACTTCGCGTCGTCGTACGTGGGCCAATGCTTCGAATGTGTGATTTACCGGCACCCTCGACCACCTGTTTCAACGCTGGTCTTCGGCGAGCTCCCCGCTGCCCAAGGCGTACATCGTAGATCTGGGCGGTCAGGGCTCAGTATCCTGCCCGGGGCACATACGGGTCATGGCCGGGAGTCAGATGACCATGACTCGAGTCATGGCCGGGCGGTGGCAAAGCATGACCATCACCACGCTGTGCTGCGGCAAGTGGACGGTTATGCTCGCGGTGTGCCGGGCGCGGGGTCCATTCGAGACATGAGTCGTTGGGTGGGGTTCACCGACGACCGTCCTCCTCTCGTGTTCGGCGTCTTCTTCTGGGGCTCCGCGCTCATCAGCGCTCTGGTGTTCCTGGCCGGGTTGGCGGAGTTAGGCCGGCTCGGCCCGGCCGACTGGCCTCTGACGCAGGTGTTCGTGCTGATCAGTGCCGGTGCGCTGGCGCCGAGCTGCGTGCTCTGGCCGTTCCTGCCGTGGCGGACGCAGCCGCCGCCGCTGCGCAAGGCGGTGACCGTGGCCTTCCTCGCCACGAGCCTGCTGCTCATGCTGGCCGGCGGCATCGCGGCGCTGCTGATCGTCAGCGTGGCGGTGGGCAACGCGCTGGTCGTGTTCGGGCTGCGGGGCAGCATCGCGTACGCGACGACGGCGGGCCTGTTCCACTTCGGGGTCGGCGCCGTCAATCCCGGGCAGGCGACGCTGGCGGCCGTGCTCAACGGGGCGAGCGTGCTGCTCCTGTGCCTGGTCATCATGGTCGTGGTGATCGCCATGATCGAGTCGCAGCGCCGCGCCGAGGTCACCAGGCAGCTCCTGTCCGACCTCGAAGAGGCCCACTCCGAGCTGCGCCGCTACGCCGCCCAGACCCGCGACCTGGCCATCGCCCAGGAGCGCGCCAGGATGGCCAGGGACATGCACGACTCCGTCGGCCACTACCTCACGGTCATCAATGTGGGCCTCGCCAACGCCCAGCGCTACCGCACCGCGCGCCCCGAGGCCGCCTGGGAGGAGGTGCGGCAGGCCAAGGAGCTGACCCTGGAGGCCCTGACCGACACCCGCCGCTGGGTGCGCGCGCTCAAACCGCTGCGCATGGAGGGCCGTACGGGCATCGCCGCCCTGCGCGCGCTCGCGGAGTCGTACGGCTCCGCCGACACCGATGTGACCTTCACCGCCACGGGCGCCTGGCCGGACGTGGACGAGAACGGCGAGCTCGTCTGCTACCGGATCGTCCAGGAAGGTCTGACCAACGCCCTGCGCCACTCCAAGGCCCGCCACATCACGGTCACCGTCGACGCCACCCCCGAGCGGGTGCGGGTGACGGTCTCCGACGACGGCGCGGGCGCCGAGGGGGAGGCGATCGCGAACGGGTTCGGGCTGCGCGGCCTGCGCGAACGTCTGGAGTCGATCGACGGGTCTTTGGACGTGCACAGCGATCCGGGGGAGGGCTTCACCCTTGAGGCCACGGTGCCGGCGCGAGCCACGGATATGGGGAGAACGACGACGTGATCCGGGTCATGCTGGTCGACGACCAGATCTTGATGCGTGAGGGCCTGCGCAAGCTGCTGGAGATCGAGCCGGGCATCGAGATCGCCGGCTCCACCGGCAACGGCGCCGACACCCTCGCCCTGCTGGCGAACACCCCGCCGGGCGAGCATCCCCATGTGGCGCTCGTGGACGCCCGCATGCCCGTGATGGACGGCGTCGAGCTGGTCGAGCGGTTGCGTACGGACTTTCCGCGGATCGCCTCGGTGATCCTGACGACGTTCGACGACGACGACTACATCTTCGGCGGGCTGCGCGCGGGCGCCAAGGGCTACCTGCTGAAGGACATTCCGCCCGACGAGCTGGTGACGGCGATCAGGCGGGTGGCGGGGGGTGAGACCGTGCTCGGCGGCACCGCGACGGAACGCCTGGTGGCGGCCTTCCGCGACGGCGCGCACCAGCCGGACCCCCGGCCCGAGCCCGAGCCGGAGCCGCCGGCCGAGCCGCCCTGCGGGCTGTCCGACCGCGAGTACGAGATCGCCATGCTGGTCGGCTCGGGCGCCTCCAACAGGGAGATCGCGCGCCGCCTCTACATCACCGAGGGCACCACCAAGAACCACATCTCCAACTGCCTGCGCAAGCTGGGGCTGCGCGACCGCACCCAGCTCGCGGTCTGGGTGTCGCAGAACCCGCCCCAGCAGAACCCGCCCCCCCAGCAGAACCCGCCCCAGCAGGCCGGTCAGCCGCCGACCAGCTCGGCGTAGAGGTGTGAGGAGCCCAGCAGTTCCCGGTGGTCGCCGAAGCAGGCGCGGGTGCCGTCGAGCAGCAGGATCCGGTCGGCGCGCAGCGCCGACGACGCCCGGTGCGCGATCACGATGAGCGTGCCCGGCCGGGCGCGGAAGGCCAGCTCGGCGCGGGCCTCGGCGACCGGGTCGAGGTGGCAGCTCGCCTCGTCGAGTATGACCACGCGGGCTCGGCTCACGTAGGCCCTGGCCAGGCCGATCAGCTGCTTCTCCCCTGCCGACAGGCGGGCCGGGTCCACCGCCGCCGCCGGCCCGCCGAGTCCCGTCACCAGGACGTCCGCGCCGACCTCGCGTACGGCGTGATCGAGCTCCTCCTCGCTCGCATCGGGGGCGAGGTAGCGCAGGTTCTCCCCGACGGTCCCGGAGAAGACGTACGACTCCTGCGGCACCAGCACGATGTGCTCCCTGCGCCGGTCGGACGGCAGCCGGTCGGGCGCCGTCCCGCCGACCCTGATCCGGCCGCCGTCCGGCACGGCGAGGCCGGCCAGCAGCATGGCCAGCGTCGACTTGCCGATCCCGCTGGGGCCGACGATGGCCAGGTGGCCGTCCTCTTCGACGGTGAAGGACAGGTCGCGCAGGACCGGCTCGACCTGCGTGCCGTAGGCGAAGGTGAGGTTCTCGACCGTGATGTCCGTGCCGTGCAGCACCGCCGCCGGGTCGCCGGAGAGCTCCCTGCGGGCTGCGCCGGCCTCGGCGAGCCTGCGGACCGTGACCGCCAGCTGCAGGCCCGCGCCGCCGATGACCTCGGTGAGCATCCGCATGGCGGGCTCCAGATGCGTGCTCAGGTAGGTCGCCGCGCCGACCAGCACGCCCACGGTCGTCCCGTTGCTCACCAGCCAAGGCGCGGCGAACAGCAGGCACAGCAGCGGCAGCTGCCCGCCGAGCGTGGTGATCACGCTGCGCGTCGCGGTGGCGTGTGCCAGGCGCTGCTGCGCGCTCCGCTCGCCGGCCATCGCGGTGGTGACGGCGCCGACGACGGCGTCCTGGCGGCCGAACGCCGCGATGTCGCGGTGCCCGGCCAGCGCGCCGCCCACCTCCCCTGCGACGCGCTCGTTCGCGGCGATCGCCGCGCGCTGGCGGTTGACGAGCTGCCGCAGCAGCCCGGCGAACAGCAGCGCCGCCACGAGCACCGGCGGCAGGGTCAGCCAGACGATCTCGGGGGCGAGCGCGCTCAGCCCCGCGACGGCCGCGACGATGGTGAACACGAACCGCCGCAACCCGTTGAGCAGCGACGAGACGGCCTTGCGTACGGACTCGACCTGGCTCGTGGCCCGCGAGACCGCCGCGTCGTCCACGCCGTCCCCGCGCACGACACCGGTGACCACGGCCCGCAGCAGGTCGTCGCGGAGCGGCTCGACGATCGCCCCGACGACGGGGGAGGTGAAGCGCGAGGCCACGGCGCCGATCGCGTACGCGAGGAGCATGCCGCTCAGCCACCACAGCCCCGTGGACACGGAGCCCCGCAGGAACCCCTCGTCGATGGCCTTGGCCATCAGCACGCCGGTGGTCATGGCCGGCGCGGCCTCCAGCACCGACCAGCCGGCCAGGACGATCAGCGACCGGCGGCGGCGCAGCAGCGAGCGGTGGATCAGCCGCCAGCTCACGACGTTCTCGTCAGGCACGGCTCAGCTCCCGTTCCTCGCGACGGTGGTCTTCGGGGCCGGGCTGGAACAGCCGGCGGTAGTCGGCGACGCGCCACAGCTCCTCGTGGGGCGCGAGCGCGCGGATCCTCCCCTGGTCGAGCCAGGCCACCAGGTCGGCGCGCGCGGCCACCGAGAGCTTGTGGGTGACGAGGAGCCTGGTGAGGTCAGTACGCGCGGCGACGGCCTGGCAGATGCGCAGCTCGGTGACGCTGTCCACGCTGGACAGGGCGTCGTCCATGATGAGCAGCCGGCCCTGGTGCGCCAGGCCGCGGGCCAGGCCGAGCCGCTGCTGCTCGCCGCCCGACAAGGGGGTGCTCGCGCACGGGGTGAGGTAGCCGTCGGGCAGGCGGCTGATGAACAGGTCCGCCTGCGCGGCCATGGCGGCCTCGCGGGTCCTGTCGGGGTCGGCGCCGAAGCGGATGGCCTCGGCGAACGTACCGGCCAGGTAGGAAGGCCGCTCGAACGCCCAGCCGACGGCGGAGGCGAGCGCGCCGGCGGACAGCTCGCGCAGCGGCACGCCGTCCAGGAGCACGCGGCCCTCGTCCGGGTCGATGAGCCGGCCCGCGACGGACGCGAGCGTGGACTTGCCCGAGCCGGACGCGCCCACCACCGCGACCGTGCCGCCGCCCGGCACCCGCAGGTCGATCCCGTCGAGCACCGGCCCGTCCTGGCCCACGACCGTGACGTTCTCGAAGACGAGCTCGCCTGGCCCGGCGGGCAGCGTACGGTCGCCGTGCCCGGTCACCGGGACGGACAGCACCTCCTGCACCCGGCGGGCGCCCGCCCGCGCCTGGGCCAGCGCCATGAACATGTTGGCCTGGCTCAGCAGGCCGAGCGCCATCCCCGCGTACCCGGCCGCGGCCGTGAGCTGCCCCGGCGTGATGTCGCCGCCCACCAGCGCGTACCCGGCGGTGCCGAGGACCGTGACCTGGATCAGCGGCATGAGCAGGGCGGCGCGCAGGTTGAGCCGGCCCTGGAGGTTCCATGAGTCGCGCCCGGCCTCGTGCAGGCCGGGCAGCTCGGACAGGACGCGGTCGATCTCCTGGCGTTCGGTGCCGGCCGCGCGTACGGTGTGGATGCCGGTCAGCACCTCGACCAGCCGTCCCGAGATCCGGCCCTGGATGGCCAGGTACGTGGTCAGCAGCGGCGAGATGCGGCCGACGAACGCGCGGATCATGATCGTCGCCAGGGGAGCGCCGACGAAGAAGGCGACGGCCAGCCGCAGGTCGATCAGGCACAGCGCGACCAGCGCGCCCCCCGACACCAGCAGCGAGGACGCCCACACGGTGAACAGCGGCACGACGGACGCCGCCTCCGTGACGTTCGTCAGCAACCGGCTGGTCAGGTCACCGCCGGCGAACCTGCCGCGGTCCCTGACCCCGAGCCGCAGCACGTGCTGGAGGAACCGGCGGCGGAGGTCGAGGACGAGCGAGTTCACGCACCAGGTGGCGATGAGCTGGTTCGCCACCTCCGTCAGGAGCAGCAGGCCCACCAGGGCCGTCAGCCGCAGGAGCGCGGTGTCACCTGAGCCGGTGAGCCGTTCGTCGATGGCCGCGGCGACCAGGGCGGGCAGGGCGATGGCTCCGGCGGAGCGGCAGAGATTCAGGGTGAGGAGCGCGGCGTTCCAGGCCCAGCCGGACCGCACCGTACGCGCGAGCAGGCGGTCCGCGTCTGTCCAGGTCATGCGTGGTGCCTCCGTGGTCACGGAAAGGGGACGGCCGGGGTGCGGTGCGGGCACCCCGGCCGGGTCATGCGGACGTCACATGCAGATGGCCGCGCTGAAGGTGCTCAGGGTGGCGCAGATCGAGTAGCTCAGCGTGCTGCCGGCGCACGCGACGGTGGCGCTGGCGGTGCTGAGGATCGAGTCCGGCCCTTCGCCCGCGGCGGCGGCTCCGCTGCGGCCCTGGAGGTTGAGGACGTAGCCCATGGTCGTTTCCTTTCGATCGTTCTTCGGGGAGGGGGACTAGCAGAGGACGACGCTGGTGGTGCTGAAGCAGGTGACGGGGCTGAAGAAGCTGAGGCTCTGCGGCTCGGGGCCGTCCGCGGCCCTGCCCTCGCTGACGCTCTTCACCTGGAGGTCGAGAACGAAGCTCATGATGGTTTTCTCCGCTTCTGTGAGTGGTCTGCCGGGATCAGGTGGTGATGCAGAAGATCTGGCTGGCGCTGCTCTGGCAAGCGAACCAGCTGTTGGTGCTGATCGAGAGCGCGGCCTCGTCGTCGGCGGGGGCGCCGTTCCGCGTCATCTCCTGGAGGTTGAGCACGTAACCCATGGCGATGTCTCCTTAGGTGATCGGCCCGGGCTCAGCAGAAGGCCCAGCTGGCGTTGCTGAAGCAGAGGGACAGGCTCGCCGAGCTCGGCTGGGCCATGCCGCGGTCGGCGCTCTGCTCGGCGCGGATGCCCTGAAGGTTCAGGATGTACGACATGTCGGCTTTCTCCTTTCGGGGTGAGGTTCAGCAGCCGACGAGGGTCCAGCCGCTGACGCACAGCGACGGGCTCAGGGAGCTGGGACCCAGCGGCTCGTAGTCGCCGTTGGCCCGGTCGGCCGCGACGGTGCGGCTCTGCAGGTCGAGGATGAACGACATGGTGAGGGTTCCTTTCTGGTGATATGCGGGGCGGATCAGAAGGCCGCACGGCCTTCCGCCGGTTGGGGCCGGTCTTCGTCTCTCAGCCGGTCTCGCGGCTGGAGAAGGGGTGGAGGAAGGGAAGCAGGGGCAGGCCCGGGTCGCGCAGGGTGGCCAGGGCGTGCAGGACGCCGGCGCTTCCGGTGGCGAAGTCCATGGACAGCCGCATGAGCTGGTCGCCGGGGAAGGCGATCTCGCCCTTGAGCCCCACCATGTGCAGGCGCAGGCGGTCGCGCTTGGCCGCGATCAGCTCGTCGATGCGGTCGGTGTCCTGGTAGAGCCGGCGGATGTGGTGGAGGAAGCCCATCTGACCGGCCGTGCCGTAGAACATCATCGGGCAGATGTGGAACTCCGCGTGCGCGGCGCGGCGCAGCCGGTCCATGGCCGTCGACAGCTCGTCGGTACGCCGGTGCCGCAGCAGCTCGCTCAGCGCCAGCCCGATGCCGGTCGAGCCCACGCCGATGTACGGCATGGTCCGCCAGCCCTCGTTGACGTACAGCACGTCGTTGTCCTCGAAGAGCGTGCAGCAGTCCAGCTCGTAGCCGATGGCGCGCTCGGCGAGGTCGAGGAAGGCCGAGTCGCCGGTGTCCTCGAAGAGCCGGACGAACAGCAGGGCCTGGCCCGAGGCGCCGTGCATCAGTCCCGCCCTGCGGTGCCTGCCGTCCTCGCCCTGGGTCATGGGCGGCTGGTTCGTCAGCCGGTCCGCGATCTCCTGAGCGTTCTTCAGCGCCGCGTCCCGCAGGCCCTGATCGTCCAGCTTGGTGGCGAAGTAGAGCTGGTTGAGCGCCACCCCGCTGAGCCCGCTGAGCAGCTCGTCGGCGAGCGTCACCCGGCCGGCCTTGTCGATCAGGTCGAGGACCTCCAGCGCGGCGTCCCTGCGGCCGATCTCCTCGAACGCGTACGCGATGCCGTGCAGGCCGTCGTAGAAGCCCAGGCGGTGCAGGCCCTTGTGGTTGCGCACCCGGTCGAGCAGCCATTGCTCGTGCTCCTCGTTCCGGCCGTGGCCGGACTTCGCCATCGCGTACAGGACGCCTGCGGCGCCGTAGGCGAAGCCGTAGCCGTCGAGCTTGAACTGCTCGACGTCGCCGGGGAAGAGCCGGTCCTCGCGGTCGGGGGTGGCGCTGGCCCACAGGGCACGGGCGATCGACGCCTCGATGGCCGGCCAATCGTGCTCCGCGCCGTCGTGCCCGCCGATGAGGGCGCTGCTGCGCGCCATCTGCTCCTCGGTCCCGGCCCAGTCGGACGGGCCGAGGTCGAGCAGTTCGAGCACGCGCTCGCCCCAGCCGGCCGGCATGGGGAACCGGCTCTCGACGAACTCGACCAGCGCGGCGGCCCGGGTGGTGTCGAGGGTGAACAGGACGGTGAGCGGGACGAAGGGCGCGATCTTGAGGCAGCCGAGCGCGTACCGGTCCGCCGCGAGTGCCTCGCGTGTGTCCGGCGGCACGAAGCCCGGCGCGCCCATGCCGATCCGCTGCTCCTGATCCACGTAGGTGGCCAGCTCGAAGTCGACCAGCCGCACCCGGCCGTCCTCGGTGATCATGATGTTGTTCGGGTGCAGGTCGCCGAAGGCGATGCCGCGCTCGTGCAGCGTCGCTATCACCGCTTCGAGCTGGTCAGCCATGTCCACGGCCCACTCGGTGAACTCGCGCATGTCCTCGTCGGTGACGTTCGCCTTGATCAGCGGGGTCCGCGCCACCATGCGCTTGTTGAGCGTGACGCCGTCGACCAGCTCCTGCACCAGGAAGTGGTGCTCCCAGAGCTCGAAGTAGTCGTAGCAGTCGACGACCGCCTCCACGTCGGCGAGCTGCTTGAGGAATTCGTACTCCCGCTTGAGCCGGCTCACCGCGTCGCGGCCCACCTGGTCGAGGCCGGCGCCGGGGCGGGCCTCCTTGAGCACCACCTGCCTGCCGGTGGCCTTCTCGACCGCGACGTAGATTCCGCCGCCGTTCGAGAAATGCAGGGCGGACTCGATCTCGTACGGGAAGTCGGACGGCGGCTCGCCATTCTTGCGGTCCTCGAGGAACGAGTGCAGGAATGGCGGGGGCTCCACCCAGTCGGGCACGTAGAAGACCGGGTCGCGCTTGTCGACCACCAGCTCGCCGTCCGGCGTCTCGATGGCCATGGCGGGCTCGCCGAGGTCGTTACGGGTGAACCGCTCGACGAACCCTCCGTAGCGCAGGTAGAGCGGCCCGTCCTTCCAGCGCAGGTCACTCAGGATGTACGGCCCGCCGAGCCCCTGCAGCTTCGGGTCCAGGTCGTCCAGAATCTTCTCCAGCTGGACGTCGTCGGCCGGGTAGATGGTGATGAACTTCCCGCTGCCGCCGCGGTCGGCGTACTTCAGGTTGCGGCCGATGAACGCCGCCTGGCTGGTCAGAAACTTGAACGAGATCTTCTGCTCGATACAGTAATCGGCGGTGATGTCGAGCACCTGCTGCGCAGTTTCGCGATTTGCCGAAATATGAATTTTCCAGCCCTGCGCGGGAAACTTCGACGATTCGCACATGTAGTTGTACCAGGGGCCTTTGCGGGCGGTGATCCAGCCGTCGGGGGCCGGGCTCTCCGCCTGCCGGTAACCTGCCTGCGCGGTCTCCCACTTTGCCGGCTCCTCATAGAAGAGCCGGTCGGCGAAACAATATTCGAAGTACTGCAGTTTCATCCCAGCGCCTCCCGCACCGATGTTCCGGGGTACAGGTCAAAACGATAAGCAAGCCGGAAGGCTTGTCCAATTACCCAGTGTGATGGCGGGCGGTCGTACGGGCCTGCCGGGCGCTTGTCGGCTGGGCTGGAGCGCGACGCGGTGAGAATATGACAAGTCACGCTCCGTGAAAGTTCTCTGGCATTTTCGACTGGCATCTGGCCATACGCCTCGGCGGACGTTATGGTCGATGGTTTAAACGGGCATGAACACGGAGCGTGTCAGCGGCCCGAAGAAAAAGCCGAGAAAAAAGGCTATTTTGATGTGTCGCGAAAGAATGAAAAAGTAATAACGGCGACAAATGGCCGCCCATGACTTCGGTCATGGCCGCCCGGCCGGTCAACATGACCTCTCCGTGCCGCACGACGGATACCGCGGCCGGGTGCAGTGGATCTACGTTCTGAAATGTCACGTCGATCGGAGGAGGCCGCATGGACCGGACCCGCGTCCAGAACCAAGAGCCCGCGGATCCCACCGCGGCACGCCTGCCGTGGGCGGGCATCGTGGCCTCCGCCGTGGGCTTCATCGTCATGGTCGCCATCGCCTGGACGCTGTGGGACTCCCTCCCGGAGACCATCGTCACCCGCGAGGCCACCGAGACCCGCTCCGGCGTCGCCGTGCCGCGCGTCGTCATGGCCTTCGCCCTGCCCGGCGTGCTGATCGTGGTCGGCGCGATCATGACCGTCTCGACGGTCATCGGCGGCCGCATGCGCCACTACGTCGACCCCCGGCTCGTCGCCTCGCCGCGCTCCCAGACGCGATCGATGAACGTGCTCTTCGTCGTCCTGCCCCTGCTGCTGGTGACCCTCCAGGCCGGCCTGCTGTCCAGAGCGGCCGGCCACGAGTTCCCGCTGGAGCGCGCGGTGGGGGTGGCGGTCGGGATCATGCTGATCGGCATGGGCAACGTCCTGCCGAAGATCAGCCCGTCCCGCATGCCGGACGGCCCCAACGGCGCCCTGGCCCTGGCCTGGCAGCGCTCACAGCGCGCGGGCGGCCTGGCCCTGATGATCCTGGGCGCGATCTGCGCCGTGGGCTCCTTCTTCTTCCCGCCGTTCCTGCTGGTGATGAGCGCGGCCCTGCTCGTGGTGGCCGCCTACGTCCTGATGATCCTCCTCATGGTCTTCCGGACGCGCCGGTAGTGACCGGCAGATCATCGACCTTCGCGTCCGGATACGTCACCGGCCCATCCGGCGCTTCCACCGCCGATGATCGCGACTTCTTCGCCGTCCTTCACCCTTCCACGACCAGTGCCGGCGGCTTCTCGGCGCGGCGGGTGGCGTAGGTGAGGACGGCTGTGGTGGCGAGGGCGGCGAGGAGGGCGAGGATCGCGGCGGCTGTCCAGGTGCGGGCGTCCGGGTGGATGAGGGGCTGGCCGCGCTCCGCCTGCCAGAGCAGCAGGGCGGTCAGGGCCGCGTAGGCTGCGGCGGCGACGATCACGAGGCCGGTCCTGGCTCCGTCGAGCGCCCGCCACGGCAGGCGGCGCAGCGCGAGCGCGAGCAGCGGAAGCACCTGCAGGGCGTGGATGCCGACGAAGTGGGCCACGCGCAGGTCGCCTGCGCCGGTCTCCCAGCCGGTGAGCGGCAGGCCGGCGCCGGTGTCGGGGGCGCCGACGCTGTGCGCGCCGATCGTCGTCAGGTCGAGCCCGGCGATGAGGCTCTGCTCCTGGCCGGGGGTGGGGGCGGTCATCAGGTAGCCGACGGACATGCCGGCCAGGGAGACGAGGAAGCCGAGCGCGATCGCCCAGGACATGGCGCGGTCGACGCGGCGCTGGAGCACCAGGAAGACGCCGAGTGCGGCGGTCAGCAGCCAGCCCAGGTACGCGGCGCCGCCCATGACCATGAACACGGTCTCGTCCAGGCCGGGGGTGAGGTTGAAGTGGCTGCGCACCCCGCGGGCGGCCTGGAAGGTGATGGCGGAGATCTCGGGTACGAGGAAGCCGGCGACGATCACCGTGCCGAGCCACCAGAGCGTCCTGCGCCAGCGGTCCACCTGGCCGATCAGCCAGGCGAGGGTGAGTGCGTACAGGGCGAAGGAGACGGCGAACTTCAACGGCTTGAGCCAGACGGCCTCGCCGAGCACGGTCCGCTCGTCCACGACGAGCCCGACGGCGCTCACGAGCGCGAGCACCGCCATCGCGCCCGTGCAGTAAAGGAGCGGCCGGTGTGCGAACTTTCCTGCGGTCGTCATGGGCACAAGCCTGCTGACGTGCGGATTCACCGGCCAGAGAGGAGATCACCAGTCGAACGTGATCAGCTCATGAATAGGATAAACGGGTGCAAAAGCGGGCGGATTTAATCGTCGCCGTGGTCTTCGCCGGCTTCGCCAGCGTCTACCTGGTGGCGGGCTCACCTCTGGCCCTGGCGGTCTTCGGCATCCAGACCGTGCTCATCCGGCGGCGGGTGTGGTGGCTGGCGGCGCTGCAGGTCGTCACCGCGTACGCCGCCGTCCTGCTGTTCGGCACCAGCGTCGGCATCCTCGGCTTCGCGGCCGGAGCCCTGCTGCTGACCGGGCCGCGGCTGCTCGCCCTGCCGGTGGTGGCCGGCGCCGTCCTGCTCGGCCCCCTCGATCCGGCGATCAGCGCGGTGCTGATCGCGATGGTCACCTACGGCCTCACCACGATGATCGACAGGTTCGAGGACGTCCGGGCGGCCCGGCTGTCCGTGGCCATGCGGGTGGTGGCCGAGGAGCGGCTGGCTATCGCGGCGGAGCTGAACGACAAGCTCGGCCGCGCGCTGCGGACGATCGGCGAGAGCGCCAGGGCGGGCGTCCCCGACGTCGACACCACCCGCGCCTCGCTGGCCGAAGCCAGGAACGCCGCGGCGAGCTTCCGCGCCGTCTCCCTCACCCCCGAGATCACCACGGCCAAGGCGATGCTGACGGCGCAGGGCGTCCACGCCGAGGTGCGGATCGGCCACGACGAGCCGCTCGGTCCCGCGGGCGCGCTGCTCGCCGCCGTGCTGCGCGCGTCCGTCGTGGAGATCGTCCGCCGGCGTACGGCGGAGACCTGCCTGATCGAGACCTTCGCCGAGGAGGGCACGGTACGGCTCCGCGTCACCGACGCGAGCGCCCGGGTGGCGGGGGACGAGTGGCTCGGCGACCTGCCCCGCCAGGTCGAGGCGGCGGGCGGCGCGCTCACGGTCGGGCTCGACGGAGACGCGCGGCTGACCGTCGAGGCCGTCCTGCCCGCCCAGCGGCCCGCCGCCCGCCCGGCCTCCGACCACGGCCTGTCGACCACGCTGCTGGCGGCCGTGGCGATCGGGTTCTCGATCAAGCTGCTGCTGCTGGCGGGCACGTGGTGGCCGGCCGTCCCGCTCGCCGTGATCATCGTCATGCAGCTCCGTTCCCTGCACGGCCGGCACATGGTCGCCCTGTCGGTGATGGCGGTGCTGACCTTCGCGCCGATCCCGATCTTCGGGCAGGACTGGCTCGGCGTCTCGGGGTTCCTGATCGGGCCGCTGCTGCTGGCGTTCCCCTGGGCCGTCGCCCTGCCGCTGGCCGGCGCCGTCGTGGCCGTGACCGCGATCTGCGGGTGGCTGCTCGGCCTGCCGGTCGCGCTGGCCGTGAACAACCCGATCAGCGTCGTCGTGACGGGTCTGGTCATCTACGGCCTGGGCCGGCTGGCGCAGCTCACCGCCGAACTCCGCGACTCCGCGGCCGCCCTCGCCAGGACGGCCCTCGTCGAGGAACGCCTGCGCGCCGCCCGCGACCTGCACGACCTGCTCGGCCACTCGCTGGCCGCGATCCTGCTCAAGTGCGAGCTGGCCCGCCGCCTCGACGCCGAGCGGGCGCGGCAGGAGCTCGACGACGTCCTGGTCATGACCGAAAGGGCCATGGCCGACCTGCGCAGCGTCTCCGGCGACGGCAGCGGCCTCTCGCTGGCCGCCGAGGCCGAGTCGGCGCGCTCGGTGCTGAAGGCGGCGGGCGTCGAGGTCGAGCTGGACCTCGGCCACCCCCCGCTCGGCGAGGCGGCGGAGACCACGCTCGGCGTCGTGCTCCGCGAGGCGGTCACCAACGTCCTGCGGCACAGCTCCGCGCGGCACGTCGCGATCGTGACCCGCGAGCGCGACGGCGAGGTGTGGCTGAGCGTGAGCAACGACGAGGCCAGGGCAGGCCGTGGACGACGCGGCTCGGCCGGCATCGGCAACCTGACGATGCGCCTGGCCGCGCTGGAAGGACGATTGGAGACGTCGTTGGAGGACGGCTGGTTCGAGCTGACCGCCCGGCTGCCCGCGCCTGGCTAGATCCAGCCCGCCTCGGTGGCGATGCGCACCGCGTCCGTACGGTTACGCGCGTTGAGCTTGCTCACGATCGTCGTGAGGTAGTTGCGCACCGTCCCGGCGGTCAGGAACAGCTGCCCCGCGATCTCGGGCGGTTCCGCCCCGCCCGCCACCAGCCGCAGCACGTCCGCCTCCCGCTCGGTGAGCGGGTTCTCGGCCAGGTGCCACGCCGTGACCGCCAGCGAGGGGTCCAGCACGCGCTCGCCCCGCGTCACCTTCCTGATCGCCGCGGTCAGCTCCTCCGGCGGCGCCGTCTTGAGCACGAACCCGTCCACCTGCGCGGCCAGCGCCCGGCGCAGATGCCCAGGCTTGCCGTACGCCGTGAGCATCAGCGTCCTGACCCCCGGCAGCTCGGCGCGCAGCCGGCCGGCGGCGTCGATCCCGTCGAGCTCACCGGGCATGTCGATGTCCATGACGGCCACGTCGGGCCCGTGGACCAGGGCGGCGGCCACCGCGGCCGCCCCTGAGCCGACCGCGTCGACGACCTCGATGTCCGGCTCGAGGGCGAGCAGGGTCTGCAGGGCGCTCCTGACGACGTGTTGGTCCTCGGCCAGCAAGATGCGGATCACTCGCCCAGTATGTCCGATTCATGAGGACGTCATCCCTGACCGGTGACCGGCTCTCTGGCCGCGGCAGCGGCCGGACAGCAGGCTCGAACCATGACGGACGTAGTGCGATTGGACGCGGTGAGCAAGGTGTACGGCAAGGGGCGCGCCGCCGTGGCGGCGCTGCGCGAGGTGACGGTGGGCGTCCCCCGCGGCACCTTCACCGCGGTGATGGGGCCGTCCGGCTCGGGGAAGAGCACGTTCCTCCATTGCGCGGCGGGGCTGGACGTCCCGACCTCCGGCTCCGTACGGCTGAGCGGCACGGAGCTGTCGGGCATGAACGAGACCAGGCTGACCGAGCTGCGGCGGGAGCGGATCGGCTTCGTGTTCCAGATGTTCAACCTGGTTCCCGCGCTGACCGTCACCGAGAACATCAGCCTCCCGCTCGAACTGGCGGGCGCCAGGACCGACCGGGCCTGGCTGGCCGAGATCATCCGCAGGGTCGGCCTCGAAGGGCGGGCACGACACCTGCCCGCCCAGCTGTCGGGCGGCCAGCAGCAGCGCGTGGCGCTCGCCAGAGCGCTGGTGACCAGGCCGGACGTGGTGTTCGGCGACGAGCCGACCGGCGCGCTCGACACCATGACCGCCCGCGACGTGCTCGGCCTGCTGCGCGAGGTGGTCTCCGAGCTCGGCCAGACCGTCGTGATGGTCACCCACGACCCGATCGCCGCCTCGTACGCCGACAAGGTGCTGTTCCTGGCCGACGGCCGGATCGTCGACTCGGTGACCTCCCCCACGGCCGACGGGATCGCCCGCCGGATGACGGGCCTGGGAGCGTGGACGCGATGACGAACCTCGTCATGAAGATGCTGACGCACCGCAAGGCCGGGTTCGCCGGCGCGTTCGTGGCGCTGCTGTGCGCCGCCGCCCTGGTGACCGCCTGCGGGATGCTGCTGGACACCGGCCTGCGCGGCGCCGTGGCGCCCGAACGGTACGCGGGCGCGCCGGTGATCGTCGCCGGCGACCAGTACGCGAGGCTGACCAAGGAGAGCGGCAAGGAGAAGGCCAAGGCGCTGACCGAGCGCCGCTGGATCCCCGCGTCCCTGGCCGGCGAGGTCGCCCGTACGCCGGGGGTCGGGAAGGTCGTCACGGAGGTCACCTTCCCGTACGCCGGATTCACCGCGCACGGCTGGGAGTCGGCCGGGCTCACCCCGTTCACGCTCGCGCGTGGCCGCGCCCCCGAGGCCCCGGGCGAGGTCGTCGTGGACGCCCGCCACTCCGGCGCCACCATCCCCGGCCACCGGGTGGTCGGCGTCACCGCCCAGGCGCTGCCCAGCCAGGACACCCTCTTCTTCAGCACCGAGGAGGCACGCCGGCTGGCCGGCCGCCCCGGACAGCTGACCGCCATCGGCGTCTTCCCGCAGGTGGACCTCACCGTGCGGGACGCGCAGGTCTACACCGGCGCGGCACGCGGCGCCGTCGAGTTCCTCGACGCGGAGAACGCCAGGATCCGGCTGATCAGCCTGGGCGGCGCACTCGGCGGCACCGCGCTGATCGTCGCAATGCTCGTCGTGGTCGGCACCTTCGCCCTGTCCATCCAGCAGCGGCAGCGCGAGATCGCCCTGCTGCGCGCGGTCGCCGCCACGCCCCGGCAGGTCAGGCGGCTCATCTCCGGCGAGGCGCTGGCCATCGGCGTGGCCGCGGGGCCTCTCGGCGCGGGCGCCGGAATCCTGCTCGGGATATGGCTGCACCGGGAGTTCGTCGGGCTCGGCGCGGTGCCCGCCAACCTGCCGCTGGTCGTCGGCCCCTTCCCGCCGATCGCCGCGTTCCTGTGCACCGTACTGGCCGGGCTCGCCGCCGCCCGGCTCGCCGCCCGCCGCGTCGTGTCGATCCGGCCGGTGGAGGCGCTCGGCGAGGCGGGGCTGCCCGCACGGAGGCTCCCCTGGAGCAGGATCGCCGCGGGGCTCCTGGTGACGGCCGGCGCGGTCGTCCTGACCGTCGTGCTCGCCTCGCTCACCACCGAGGCCGCGTCCAGCCCGGTCACCATGCTCACCGCGCTGACGTGGACGATCGCGGTCGCGCTGCTCGGGCCCGTGCTCGCCGTGCCGTTCCGCGTTCCCGGCGTCACCGGCCACCTTGCCCGGCGCAACCTGCGCACCGGCAGGAAGCGCATGGCCTCCGTGGTCACCCCGCTCACCCTGCTGATCGCGGTGACCTGCACGAGCCTGTTCGTCCAGACGACCATGGAGGCCGCCACGCAACGCGAACTGGACGCCGGCGTGCGCGCCGACCACGTCATCCGCGGCGGCACGGCGGCCGACGCCCGGCGCGTGCCCGGTGTCGAGGCCGCCACCGCCGTCCTGCGCACCTCCGTACGCGTCGGCCTGGACAAGTACACCGCGCAGGCCGTCACCCCCGACGGGCTCGGCGCGACCATGGACCTCGGCGTGGTCGCCGGCTCGCTCGCCCGCTTCGGCGACCGGTCGGCGGCGGTCAGCAGCACCGCGGCCGACCGGCTGGACGTCGCGGTGGGCGACCGGCTCTCGCTCCTGCTCGGCGACGGCACGCCCGCGCAGGTCGAGGTGGCCGCCGTCTACGCGCGCGGCCTCGGCTTCGGCGACCTGACGCTCCCGTACGCGCTGGTCTCGGGCCACGTGGACGACCCGCGCGGCACCGTCCTGGTCACGGGCGGCGACCGCACGGCCCTGGAACGAGCCCTGCCCGACGCCACGGTGCTCGACCACGTCGTCGCGATCGCCCCCGCCGCCTCGAACGCCCCTGCTACGGCGATCGCACCCGCTACTGCGATCGCCCCCGCCACCTCGAACGCCGCCGTCAACTACGTCGCCATGGGCCTGATCATCGCCTTCTGCGCCATAGCCGTGGTCAACACACTGGCGATGTCCACCTCGGCCCGCTCACGCGAGCTGGCCCTGCTCCGGCTCGTCGGCACCACCCGCCGGCAGGTGCTGCGCATGCTCCGCACCGAAACGGCGTCCGCCCTCGCCCTCTCCACGGCCCTCGGCACCGGCATCGCCCTCGTGACGCTGGCCGCCTTCAGCACGGGGATGACCGGCTCGGCCCTGCCGTACGTGCCGCCCCTCACCTACCTCGCCGTGATCACGGTGGCGGCCGTCCTGGCCCTGACCGCCACCGCAATCCCGGCCCGCTTCATCCTCCGCACACCCCCGGCCGAGGCACTCGGCACCCGGGAGTAGCGGTCAGCAGACCTTGTAGTCGTCCCGCGAGGAGTTGTACGAGCAGGAGTCGATCAGCTTCCCCGCCGCGTTCCGCAGGTAGGCGGTGTCCTTGCTCTGATTCCAGATGTACGCCAGCGTCCCCCCGCTCCTGCCCCAGTAGCGGGTGGTGCTGGTGTTCTTGCCCTTCCCGGTGCGCAGAGTGACCGTCTTGCCGGGCTTCAGGGTGAACGTCCCGAACGTGTAGATGTGATCCTGCCGCCGCGTCGCATCGCGCATGGTCCAGCCACGCAGGTTGACGGCCTTCTTCGTCATGTTCCTGACCTGCACGTACTCGCCGTTGAGGCTGCTGTTCCCGCCGTTGTCCGGCGACCCGGGCGAGTCATAGTAGATCTTGGTGATCTGTACGGCGGGCGCGGCGGCGTACGCGGGCTGCGCGACGGCGACGACGGACGCGGCTAACAGGGCAGCGGTCAACAGAGATCGGCTACGCACGGGGACGCCTCCTGGGTAGTGAGACTTATCGCGAAAGATCCTATGGAGGATCATGAGCCGATCTTGGACCGTTCCGTATCGGTTTGGTGTCCCACGCGCAGCCTGACGCGGAGTCAACGACCACGGAGATCGTAGTCACGCGGTCCGTCACCCGGAGAACGAGAAAGGCCGCTTCCGATGATCGAAAGCGGCCCTCTAGCTGGGTCGGGGTGGCGGGATTTGAACCCACGACCTCTTCGTCCCGAACGAAGCGCGCTGCCAAGCTGCGCTACACCCCGGTCGCACGCCCGTCGTGCGCGTGCTTCTGAAAGTCTAGCGGACTTCCAAGGTGCTTGTGACCGCCTTTATCTCCGGGGCACCAGCGTCAGCAGGGTCGCCTCAGGGGCGCAGGCGAAGCGGGCCGGGGCGTACGGCGAGGTGCCGAGGCCGGCCGAGACGTGGAGCCAGGCCGAGTCGTGGCGGCTGAGGCCCTTGACGCGGGCGCGGTCGATGCCGCAGTTAGTGACCAAAGCGCCGTAGAACGGGACGCAGAGCTGGCCGCCGTGCGTGTGGCCGGCCAGCAGGAGCTGGTAGCCGTCGGCGGCGAAGCGGGTCATGTTGCGCGGCTCGGGCGAGTGCATGACGCCGAGGCGGAGGTCGGCGTCGGCGGGGGCGGGGCCGGCGACGACGTCGTAGCGGTCGCGGTTGATGTGGCTGTCGTGGATGCCGGCCACGGCCACGTCGAGGTCGCCCACCTTGATGCGGGCGGTGGTGTTGTTCATGTCGAGCCAGCCCTCGGCCGCCATGCCGGCCCCGAGCTCCTCCCAGGGCAGGTTGGGGGTGTGCTGGCGGCGGTCGTTCTTGGAGGTGCGCCAGAGGTAGCGGGCCGGGTTCTTCGGCTGGGGGGCGTAGAGGTCGTTGGAGCCGTACACGAACAGGCCGGGACGCGACAGCAGCGGCTCGAGCGCGTGCAGGAGCGCGGGGACGGCCTCGGGGTGGGCGATGGAGTCGCCGGTGTTGACCACGAGGTCGGGCTCCAGGGCCCCCAGCGAGCGCACCCAGTTGATGAGCATGGTGCGGCGCGGCGTCAGGTGCAGGTCGGACAGGTGGAGCACGCGTACGGGACGCCGCCCCCGCTCCAGCACCGGCACGTCGAAGCGGCGCAGCCGGAACCAGTTGCGCTCGACGACGGACGCGTAGCCCAGCCCGGCAAGGCCGAGACCGAGCAGGGACAGGGGCACTGCGGCGGCTTTCCTCACCTCTTCATGATGCCCGAGATCCGGCGCGGGAAGTCCGGATGGCGCCGGGGTGGTCCGCGCAGGCGGCAAGATAAAGCGCATGAGCGCTTTGAAGGACAAGCTGAAGGCCGATCTGACGGCCTCGCTGAAGAGCAAGGACGAGGTACGTCTCCGTACGGTCCGCATGGCCCTGGCCGCGATCAACGTCGAGGAGGTCGCGGGCAAGGAGGCCAGAGAGCTGACCGACGACGAGGTCGTCAAGGTCCTGACCCGGGAGGCGAAGAAGCGGCGCGAGGCCGCCGAGGCGTTCGGCAACGCCGGGCGCAAGGAGCAGGCCGAGGCCGAGCTGGCCGAGCAGGCGGTGCTGGAGGAATACCTTCCTGCGCAGCTGTCCGACGAGGAGCTCGGCGCGCTGGTCGACGAGGCCATCGCCGAGACGGGCGCTTCGGGGCCGCAGGCCATGGGGCAGGTGATGAAGGCGGTCAACCCGAAGGTGGCCGGCCGCGCCGAGGGCGGCAGGGTGGCCGCGCAGGTACGCGCTCGCCTCGCCGCAAAGTAGACGCCGAGTAACCCCGCGTACCCGGCCCCCAGCGACTCTCTGCGACGCGGCGGGCCGCCAGGTGGCATCCTGGGGCAGCTGAGGCCTCCTCCCTCCCGGGTGGAGGCCTCAGGGCGTCTCAGCGGCCGGGGGTGATGAGGGGGCCGGTGTCGCCGCCGCGGCCGAAGGGGCCGCCCCGCCGGTCGTCGCCGCCGCCGCGCCCGCGATCGGGCCCGTCACCGAGCCGGTCGCCGAAGCGGTCGCCGAAGCGGTCGCCGCCGTCGCGGTCGAAGATGTCGAACGGGTTCCCCCCGTCGCCCTTCTTCTTTTTCTTCGGCTTGGGCGCGCAGTTGTCGGTGCACCCGCCGAACCGCGACCGGTCGACCGACTTGAACTTGGTCGGCTCGACCCCCTTGAGCGCCTCCAGCATGGAGTCCTTCCAGATGCGCCCGGAGATCGACGAGCCGTACACGTAGGGGTAGTAGCGCCCGCCGATGGTGATGCCGATCAGCTTGTGCGCCGAGGTGCCGCGCGGGTCGCCCAGGCTGACGGCGGAGGCGAGGTTGGGGGTGTAGCCGGAGAACCAGGCCGACATGTAGTTGTCGGTGGTGCCGGTCTTGCCCGCCGCGTCGCGCCCGATGCCGCCGACGTCGGTCATCGTGCCCTTGGTGAACACCCCGGACAGGATGCCGCTGACCGCGTCGGCGACCTCCTCCTCGATGACCTGGGAGCACTTCGGCTTGTACTGCTTGGCCTTGCCGTTCCTGTCCGTGATCTCGGTGATGGCGAGCGGCTTGCAGTATTTGCCGCGGGCGGCGAAGACGGCGTAGGAGTTGGCGATGGTGACGGGGTCGACCTCGTTGACGCCGAGCGTGAACGTCTCGACCTCCGACAGCTTCTGCCCGTCGGCCCGCGCGACGCCGAGCTTCTTCGCCATCTTGACGACGTCGCAGAGCCCGACCTCCTCCTGCAGCTTGATGAAGAACGTGTTGACCGAGCCCCAGGTGCCGGACTCGAGCGTCTTGAAACCGCCGCCGCCCTCGCTGGAGTTGCGCACGGTGTGGGACGGGTCGCCGACGTTCTGGCCCTTGCAGTTCTTGAACGAGCTGTAGCCGCTCGCCTTGTAGCCGGCCGGCGAGGGGAAGCCGTCGCCGTACTTGAGTCCTTCCTCCAGGGCGGTGGCCAGCGTGTAGACCTTGGCCGTCGAGCCCTGCTGGAACCCGCGGCCGCCGCCGTGTGCGGCGTCGGCCACGATGTTGTAGCTCATCTCGTTCTTCTTCTTGCTGCGGCCGAACTTGCGCGAGGCGGCCATGGCCTTGATCTCGCCGGTGCCGGGGACGACCATCGCCTGCGAGGCGACGGGCTTGTCCTTGGAGCTGACGTACCTCTTGATCGCCTTCTCGGCGGCCGCCTGCATCTTGGTGTCGAGCGTGGTCTTGATCCGCAGGCCGCCGCGCTGGAGCAGCTTCCTGCGCTCCTCCTGGTTCTTGCCGAAGTCCTCGTTGTTGAGGATCTCGTACTGGACGTAGAGGCAGAAGTACGGATATCTGCTGGCCTCGCAGCCGCCGGGTGCCTTGATGTCCTTGAAGCCCAGCTTCTTCGCCTTGGCCGCCGCCGCCTCCTGCGGGGTGATCTTCTTGAGCTGGGCCATGCGGTCGAGCACGGTGTTGCGCCGCTCCAGCAGGCGCTGCCGCGACTCGGGGCCGACGTTGGGGTCGGTGCGCGCGGGGTTCTGGACGGCGCCGGCGAGCGTGGCGGCCTCGACCAGGTTGAGTTTGGAGGCCGGCTTGTCGAAGAAGCGCTTGGCGGCGGCCTGGACGCCGTGGGCGCCGGCGCCGAAGTAGGCGATGTTGAGGTATTTCTCCAGGATCTGGTCCTTGGAGTACTTCTCCTCGATCGCCATGGCGTAGCGCAGCTCCGACAGCTTGCGCGAGATCGTGGGCGCGATGGCCGCCTGCTGCTCTTCAGGCGTCTCGGCCTTGTTGACCAGCACCTGCTTGACGTACTGCTGGGTGATGGACGAACCACCCTGCGTGACGCCGCCGCTGGTCACATTCTTCAGCAGCGCTCTTGCCGTTCCTTCCACATCGATCGGCCCGTGCTGGTAGAAACGGAAGTCCTCGATCGCGATCAGAGCGGTCCGCATGATCGGGGCGACCTCGTCGAGGCTGACGGACTGCCGGTTCTCGAAGTAGAACTGCGCGATCTTCTTGCCGTCCCCGTCGAAGAGTTCGGTGCGTTCAGGCAAGGGAGGCTCGTCGAGGTCCTCGGGCTTGAGGTTGAGCCCCTCGACGGCGGTCTTGGTCGACATGCCCGCTCCGCCCACCGCCGGCAAAGCCACGGCGGCGGCGAGCACCCCGGCGGCCGAGCCCGCGATGAGGAGTCGCAGGACACTGAGGATGGGGTTGGAACGACGTTTGCCCTGGGCTTGCACGCCTACAAGAGTACGTCGAAAGACAGACCGAATCGGTAGCACGACACCATTTCGCCTTGACTGACGGGGGTGACTAGTCATTCCCGGTCAAGATGGCCGCGAGAAATTGGTCCTCTGGGGTCTGTCGGCCCGAACGTCTGGTTGCGTACGTTCTCCCTGCGGCAACTGAATACGGAGGCTCGGCGCCCGCGCCCGTCGGCCCCAAATGACGACTGACCACCTAAGGGGAGTGGGGTCGAAAAATGTGGATCACGGATTGGACCTCCCGTGCCGCCTGTAAGGGTGCGGATCCGGATGCCCTGTTCGTGCAGGGCGCCGCGCAGAACAGGGCGAAGCTGATCTGCCGGGGTTGCCCGGTCCGCACCGAGTGCCTCGCCGATGCGCTGGACAACCGCATCGAGTTCGGGGTCTGGGGCGGTATGACCGAACGGGAACGTCGCGCGCTGCTTCGACGGCGGCCCGACGTGGACTCGTGGCGAGAGCTGCTCGAGTCCGCCAAGGAAGAGTACGAACGCACCAATGAGCTGATCGCCGGCTGACCCCAGCCAGGCGACCGCGTACGGCCGGCGCCGCCGCCGGCCGTACTTCTATGCGGTGGCCAGCAGGGTCCCGATCTGACGCAGACCCGTCAGGTCGTGGACGTCCTCGGACATGGCGCGTACCTGCACCACGGGCACCGTGGGGTGGGCCGAGACGAAATGCTCCTGCTCGCGGTTCTCGCGGGCGGCGAGCTGCATTCGCCCGGCGTGCAGCCGCAGCACGGCCGCGGTGAGCTCGTGCTCGCCCCTCGACTCCAAGTCCTCCGCGGCGGCGGCGCTGCGGGCGGCGGAGAGCCCCGAAGCGGGCGCGACATGCACCCGGTTGACCACCAGGCCGGCCAGGGGCATGCGCTCCTCGGCGAGGCGCTCCACGAAGTAGGAGGCCTCGCGCATCGCGTCCCGCTCGGGCGCGGCCACCACGAGGAAGGCCGTGCCGGGCGCCTGCAGCAGCTGGTACGTCATCTCGGCCCGCTTCCTGAACCCGCCGAAGACGGCGTCGAGTGCGGACACGAACGTCTGCAGGTCCTTGATCACCTGCGCGCCCAGGAGCTTGGTCATCGCTCCTGCCATCAGCCCGAACCCGGCGTTGAGCAGCCGGAACGCGCTGCGCCCTCCGGCCTTGGCGGGCGCGGTCAGCAGCCGGATGAACCGGCCGTCGAGGAAGCGGCCGAGCCGTTCCGGCGCGTCGAGGAAGTCGAGCGCCGAGCGGGACGGCGGCGTGTCGACGATGATCAGATCCCACTCGTCGGAGCGGCGCAGCTGCCCGAGCTTCTCCATCGCCATGTACTCCTGCGTGCCGGAGAAGCTGGAGGACAGCGACTGGTAGAAGGGGTTCGACAGGATCTGCCGGGCCCGCTCCGGATCGGCGTGCGCCTCGATGATCTCGTCGAACGTACGCTTCATGTCGAGCATCATCGCGTAGAGCTGGCCGCCGCCCTCGGGCGAGCTGACCAGGCGCGGGGTGTTGTCCAGCTCGGTCAAGCCCATCGACTGCGCGAGCCGCCTGGCCGGGTCGACGGTCAGCACGACCACGCACCGGCCGCGCTCGGCGGCCCGCAGGCCGAGCGCCGCCGCGGTCGTGGTCTTGCCCACGCCACCGGCGCCGCAGCAGACGATGATCCTGGTGCCCCGGTCGTCGAGGATCGCGTCGACGTCGAGTGCCGGCGGCTTCTTCACGCTGCTCCCTGGGTGCGCATGCTCTCTGCCAGCTCGTACAGGCCGGCCAGATCGACGCCGTCGGCGAGCAGCGGCAGCTCGTAGCCGGTCAGCCCGGCGCCGGCCAGCGTCTCGCGTTCTGCGCGCTCCAGCTCGGTGCGGTGGGCGTGCTCGACGACCTCGTCGCCGAGCGCCTTGGCCAGCTCGGCGGCCTGGGCGCCGTCGGCGACCCCCGCGGCCTTGAGGCCGAGCGCCAGCTCATCGGGGTCGAAGCGGCCCTTGACAGCCGCGTCAAGAGCGGCCTGGGGCAGCTGGGACTCGCGCACCATGTTGACGAAGACGCCGCCCGCGGGCAGCCCGGCGGCGCGCAGCTCGGAGATGCCGTCGAGGGTCTCCTGGACCGGCATCTCCTCCAGCAGCGTGACGAAGTGCACGGCCGTCTCGGGGGACTTCACGACGCCGCTGACGAGGTCGGAGTGGTTCTTGATGGGGCCGACCTTGGCCAGGCCGGCGACCTCCTGGGTGACGTTCAGGAAGCGCGTGATGCGGCCCGTGGGCGGCGCGTCCATGACGACGGCGTCGTAGATGCGGCGGCCGTTCCTGCCGCGCCTGCGTACGGCCTCGCTGGTCTTGCCGGTGACGAGCACGTCGCGGAAGCCGGGGGCCACGGTGGTGGCGAAGTCGACGATGCCCATCTTGGTCAGCGCCCGGCCGGCCCTGCGCATGCCGTAGAACATCTCCATGTACTCGAGCATGGCCTCTTCCGGGTCGATGGCCAGCGCGTAGACGTCGCCGCCCGAGGGGGCGACGGCGATCTTGCGCTCCTCGTACGGCAGCGGCGGCAGGTCGAAGACCTGCGCGATGCCCTGCCTGCCCTCGACCTCCACGAGCAGCACCTTGCGGCCGCCGGCGGCCAGCGCGAGCGCGAGGGCGGCGGCGACGGTCGTCTTGCCGGTGCCGCCCTTGCCGGTGACGACATGGAGACGTACGTCGGCCCAATCCGTGTCCGGAGAGTCCACGATTCGAGGCTACCGAACGGTCACTTGTCGAAAGCCGACGACCACCGTTTGAGATTGCTCACAATAAGCTGCCGTCATGAAGAAGTGGGAGTACCTGACAGCACCCGTGCTGATCCACAACACCAAGATGATTCTCGACAACTTCGGCGCCGACGGCTGGGAGCTCGTCCAGATCGTGCAGGGCCAGACGCCCGAGCAGCTCGTCGCCTACTTCAAGCGGGAGAAGCAGTGACGCCCGAGCAGAAGATCGAGGAGCTCGGCTACACGCTGCCGGCGCCCGCCACGCCGGCCGGCTCCTACATCCCCACCACGCGCACCGGCGACCTGGTCTACACCTCGGGTCAGGTGCCGATGCTGGAGGGCAAGCTGCACCAGACCGGCAAGCTCGGCGTGGACCTCGGCGTGGACGAGGGCAAGGCGCAGGCCCGCGTCTGCGTGCTCAATGCGCTGGCCGCGCTCAAGGCCGAGCTGGGCGAGCTGTCGCGGGTGCGGCGGATCGTGAAGGTCGTGGTGTTCGTGGCGAGCGCGCCCGACTTCGTGCAGCAGCCGCAGGTGGCCAACGGTGCCAGCGACCTGCTCGCGGAGGTGTTCGGCGAGGCAGGCAAGCACGCTCGCAGCGCGGTGGGCGTGGCGGCGCTGCCGCTGGACGCGCCGGTGGAGGTGGAGCTGATCGCCGAAGTCGGCTGAATGGGCATATGTCACCATGACCGAGTGAAGTTCTAGAGGAGGTCATGTGACCGGACTGCTGCTTCCAGCCGAACTCGCCGCCCGGGCCCGGGACGTCCTGGCCGGGCGGGTCAAGCCGGTCCAGGCGCGGGACGCCGCCACGGTGGTGCTCCTGCGCCCGGGGCCCGAGGTCTACCTGCTGCGGCGCAAGGCCACCATGGCCTTCGCCGCCGGCGCGTACGTCTTCCCCGGCGGCTCCGTCGACGTCCGCGACACCGACCACGACGTCGCCTGGGCCGGGCCTTCGCCCGCCGAGTGGGCCGCGGTCCTGCACGCCGACGAGGCGGTGGCGCGCGGGCTGGTGTGCGCGGCGGTACGCGAGACGTTCGAGGAGTCGGGCGTGCTGCTGGCCGGTCCAGGACCTCACGACGTGGTGGCCGACACGACGGGCGACGGCTGGGAGGCCGACCGGCTCGCGCTGATCGACCACGCGCTCGGGTTCGCCGAGTTCCTCGCCAGGCGGGGGCTGGTGCTGCGGACCGACCTGCTCAAGGCATGGGCGCACTGGATCACGCCCGAGGTCGAGACCAGGCGGTTCGACACGCGCTTCTTCGTCGCGGTGCTGCCCGAGGGCCAGCGCACCCGCGACGTGGGCGGCGAGGCCGACCAGGTCGTCTGGCAGCAGCCGGCCGACGCGCTCGACCTCGCGCACCGGGGGGACATCTTCCTGATGCCGCCGACGTACCGGACGCTGAGCGAGCTGGCCGGCTGCGCGGACGTCGCGGAGGTGCTGGCCACGCCGCGCGACATCGTGACCGTCATGCCGAAGGCGGTCGAGATCGACGGCGAGATGCGGCTGGTGGTGTCGTGAGCGGCTTGCACATCCCGCTCGGCACGCCCGACGGCTCCCGCACCGAGCACGCTGAGAACCTGCTCGCGCCCAACCCGTCGGCGATGACGCTCGACGGCACCAACACGTGGGTGATCGGCGCGGGTGATGACGTGGTCGTGGTCGATCCAGGGCCGGACGACGAGGGGCATCTGAGCCGCGTACGCGACCATCTGGGCGAGCGGCGGGTCACCGCGATCCTGCTCTCGCACGGCCACTTCGACCACAGCGGCGGCGCGAAGAGGTTCGCCGGGATGGTGAACGCGCCCGTCCGCGCCCTCGATCCCCGCCACCGTCTCGGCGACGAGGGGCTCGCCGACGGCGACGTGGTGACCGCCGGGGAGCTGGAGATCCGCGTCTACGGCACCCCGGGCCACTCGTTCGACTCGCTGTGCTTCTGGCTGCCCGCCGACCGCGCGATGCTGACCGGCGACACCGTGCTCGGCAGGGGCACCACGATCATCGCCCGCGACGGCGGGCTGGCCGACTATCTCCGCAGCCTCGACAAGCTGCGGGCCGCCGCCGAGAGCATGGAGGCGCGGGCGCTGCTGCCGGGCCACGGCCCCGTGCTGCCCGACCCGATCGCCGCGCTCGACGGCTACATCGCCCACCGCAGACAGCGCCTCGACCAGATCAGGGCGGCCCGCGAGCAGGGCGCGCGCACGCCGCGCCAGATCGTCAAGATCGTGTACGCCGACGTCGACCGTTCGCTCTGGCCGGCCGCCGAGATGTCGGTGGCCGCCCAGCTCGACTACCTCGACCGGTTGTAGAGGCGGTCCATGTCGAGGATGACCACGGCCTTGGCCTCGATGCGCAGCCAGCCGCGCCCGGCGAAGTCGGCCAGCGCCTTGTTGACCGTCTCGCGGGAGGCGCCGACGAGCTGCGCCAGCTCCTCCTGGGTGAGGTCGTGGTGCACCCGCAGGCCGTCGTCGGTCTTGGTGCCGAACCGCTCGGCGAGGTCGAGCAACTGCTTGGCCACCCGCCCAGGCACGTCGGTGAACACCAGGTCGGCCAGCACGTCGTTGGTGCGGCGCAGCCGCTGCGCGAGCGCGCGCAGCAGGTGGAGCGCCACCTCGGGGCGGCCGGTCAGCCAGGGCCGCAGGTCGTCGTGGCCGAGCCCGGCCAGGCGGACCTCGGTCAGCGCCGTGGCCGTGGCCGTGCGGGGCCGCGGGTCGAACAGCGACAGCTCGCCGAACATCTCGCTCGGCCCGAGCACGCTGAGCAGGTTTTCCCGCCCGTCGGGCGAGGTGCGGGAGAGCTTGATCTTGCCTTCCAGCACGACGTAGAGCCGGTCGCCGGTCTCGTTCTCGTGGAAGAGCGTCTGTCCCTTGGACAGCTGGACTTCGGTGATGCTCGTGCGAAGCGCCGCGGCGCTCTCGCGGTCGAGCGCGGCGAACAGGGGGGCCTTGCCCAGCACATCTTCGGTGTTCACTCTGCCTCCTCTGCTGCCATTGTGACTCACCCCACTCCAGGCGTGCGTACACAGGTTAGGGGAACGCCGGAGTGGTCCGGTCCTGCCCGGACATGTCGAGTCCGGTGGGGACCAGGAGGGAAAGGTACATGACGTCCGTTCCCGTATCGTGACCGGCACCACCTTTGAAGCTCAACCCGCCTTGTGCAAGAGGTCGTCCACCGACGCCACCGCCGCCGCGACGGACCTGCTGAGCAGCACCCTGAGCACGTCTCCCGAGGTGGGACGGCTCGCGGGGTCGGGTCTGCGGCACTGCGCGACCGCGATCCGCAGGGCGGGCGGGAGCACGGTCGTGTCGCCGTACTCGGAGCCCGTTGCGGCGAAGACGACCAGGTCGGCCCACGCGCGGACGTCGTCGGCGTGGGCGGGCGGCCCGGACGTACGCCAGCCGATGAGCACCTGGCCGCCGGGGCCGAGCGCCACGCTCTCCTTGCCGAGCCGCAGCCCGGTCGCGCCCCGCGCGTGCAGCTTCGCCACGGCGGCCACCGTGCCGACCGCGAACCGGTGCAGCGCCTGCCCGCGCAGCGGCCCGCCCTGCCCGACGAACTCCGCCAGCCTCGCTCCCTGCTCCCTCATCCCAGAACCCCCTTCTCGCGCCTGCTGGTTGTACGCGGAAAACCGGTCATGGGTTCAACCGTTCGCGGGAGCTTCTACAGTTGCGGCATGGCGACGAAAGCGGGGCGCAAACCGGAGACCCAGCTTGCCCTGGTCCGGCGGGCGCGCAAGATGAACCGCATCCTCGCGGAGACCTACCCCGACGCCCACTGCGAGCTCGACTTCACCAACCCCCTGGAGTTGCTGGTCGCGACCATCCTGTCCGCGCAGTGCACGGACAAGCGGGTCAACATGGTGACCCCCACCCTCTTCGCGAAATATCCGACGGTGGAGGACTACGCCGCCGCGGACCCGTCGGAGATGGAGGAGATCATCCGCTCCACGGGCTTCTTCCGCGCCAAGACCAACAGCATCATCGGCATGGCGCAGGCCGTCAGCGAGCGTTACGGCGGAGAGGTGCCCGGCAAGCTGAAAGACCTGGTCACGCTGCCCGGCGTGGGCCGCAAGACGGCCAACGTGGTGCTCGGCAACGCCTTCGACGTGCCCGGCCTGACCGTCGACACCCACTTCCAGCGCCTCGTACGCCGCTTCGGCTGGACCGAGGAGACCGACCCGGTCAAGATCGAGCACATCGTGGGCGAGCTGCTGCCCAGGCGCGAGTGGACGATCTTCTCCCACCGGGTGATCTGGCACGGCCGCCGCATCTGCCACGCCCGCCGGCCGGCCTGCGGGGTGTGCCCGCTCGCCGCGCTCTGCCCCTCCTACGGCACCGGCCCCACCGACCCGGCCCAGGCGGACAAGCTCGTCAGGCCCGGCCCCTTCTCCTGAGAAGGGAAGTGAACGACGCCACCGCGTGTTGGAGGATGCGTGACCCGAGTGCCCGAATGGCTGGAGAAACTGGCGACACAAGCGCAGCTGATCAGCGTCCCCCTTCCCCTCCGGCCGGTCGACGGGCGCGGGCGGGCCGCCGCGGTGCTCATGCTGTTCGGCGAGGGGCCCAACGGTCCTGACGTGCTGCTCATCCAGCGCAGCACCCGCGGGCGCAGGCACGCGGGCCAGCCCGCCTTCCCGGGCGGCGGCGTCGATCCCGACGACGCGGGGCCGATCGAGGCCGCGCTGCGCGAGGCCGAGGAGGAAACCGGCGCCGACCCGCGCGGGGTGCACGTCATCTGCACGATGCCCGAGCTCTACCTGCCCTACAGCGACAACCGCGTCACGCCGGTCATCGCCTGGTGGCGCGAGCCGTCGGCGGTCCACGCGGCCTCGCCCGACGAGGTCGACTCGGTCGAGCGGGTGCCGATCGCCGAGCTGGTCGATCCGGCCAACCGCGTCATGCTCCGCCATCCCCGTGGCGACACGGCGGGGCCCGCGTTCCGGGTGCGGGGGATGCTGGTGTGGGGGTTCACCGCGATGGTGCTCGACACCGTGCTGCGCGAGGGCGGGCTGGAGCTTCCGTGGGACGCGACGCGGGTGGAGGAGCTGCCGCCCGAAGTGGTCAGGCTCAGCGCCCGCTAGGCGCCTGACCTGAGCGGGTCGGGCTCAGCGCGCGTCAGGCGTCCGACCTGAGCGGGTCGGGCTCAGTCGCGTCAGGCGCCCGATCTCAGCGCCACGCCGAGCGCGGCCCAGCCGGCCACGTCGGCGTCGTCGTCGGCCGCGAGCGCGCGCAGCGTCTCCAGTCCCGCCCGGTCCGGCGGGTCGCCGAGCACGTGCTGCAACGCGTACGCGGCGCCGTACCGCACCCTGGGGTCGGCGTGCGCGGCCAGGTCGATCACCGACGGGAGCGAGCGCGGGTCGGCCAGGTGGCCGAAGGCGATGAGCACCGAGTAGAGCACCATCGCGTCGTCCTCGCTGGCCGCGAGATAGCGCAGCACCGGCAGCGTACGGTCGACGAAGGGCCGCAACATGCCCATGATGTCCACGCCCAGCAGCCGCTCGCTCACGCTGTCGGCGGCGCACAGCCGGCGTGCCTCGATGAACGACTCCAGGTCGCCCCGCTCACGCAGCAACGAGATCACGTGCCAGCGCAGGGCCCCGTCGGGATCGCTGTCGCGCAGAGCTGCCTGGATGAGGTCGCGCACTGCTGTCTCGTCCGGCGGCATGAAGCTCAAGATAGTCAGCAGGGTGACGCCGTCCTGATCGAAGACGTGCACACTTGACCCTATCGCTGGTTACCTTTGAAGCGTGCGCGGTGATCTGCTTGACCTCATTCTGATCGGCCTCGTGATCGCCTTCGGCGTCTCGGGTTACCGGCAGGGTTTCATCATCGGTGCGATGAGTTTCGTGGGGTTCGTGGGCGGCGCCGTGCTGGGGGTGTTCATCGCCCCGCCCATCTCGAAGGCCCTCGTCGACGGTGACACGCCGCAGGCGCTGCTGGCGATCGTGATCGTGTTCCTGGCGGCGACGATCGGGCAGTTCGCCTCCTCGACATTGGGCGCGGTCGTCCGCAGCCACGTCACGTGGGAGCCCGCCAAGGTGGCCGACGCGGTCGGCGGCACGTTCGCCAGCGCGCTGTCGGTGCTGGTGATCGCCTGGCTGATCGGCTCGCTGATCGTCTCCACGTCCTTCGCCCCGCTCGTCGACCAGGTCAAGAACTCCGCGCTGCTGACCACCGTCGACGAAGCCATCCCGCAGGCCGCGCGCAACTGGCAGCAGCCGTTCAAGAAGTTCATCGACCGCTCGGAGTTCCCGCCGGTCTTCGACGCGATCGGCGCCGGGCAGCTCATCGACGTGCAGCCGCCCGACCAGAGCGTGCTGCAGGGCGCCGAGCTGCGGCGGGCCCGCCGCGCGATCGTCAAGGTGCAGGGCAACGCCGAAAGCTGCAACAAGCACATCGAGGGCACCGGCTTCGTCTACGCGCCCGGCCGCATCATGACCAACGCCCACGTCGTGGCCGGTGTCACGCGCGGCCTGGAGGTCATCGACGCCGCCGACAACCGCCACGCCGCCACCGTGGTCCGCTACAACCCGCGCCGCGACATCGCCATCCTCCACGTGCCCGGCCTCGACCTGCCGCAGCTCGCCTTCGACGGCGACGGCTCGCGCGGCGACAGCGCCATCGTCGCCGGCTTCCCCAAGGGCAAGGGCTTCACCGCCGAGCCCGCCCGCATCGGCGGCCAGCTGGAGGCCGAGGGCCCCGACATCTACCGCGACACCACGGTCAGGCGGAAGGTCTACGTCATCCGCGGCCAGGTGCTGCCCGGCAACTCGGGCGGCCCGCTGCTCACCCCCGACGGCAAGGTCTACGGCGTGATCTTCGCCGCCGCGATCAACGAGGAGCAGACCGGCTACGTGCTGACGGCCGAGGAGGTCGCCCCCGACGCGGCGGCCGGCCGCAACGACACCGCGCCCGCCAGCACCCGCAAGTGCGACTAGCGGGGCAGGCTCGCCAGGATCAGCGCGATGGCCTCGGCGGGGTCGCTGTCCTGGGTCAGACCTGAGGCGGCCTTGCCGACCGCGTCGTACGCGCCGCCGTACGACTGCGCCTTGGCCGCGCCCCTGCTGAACAACGTCACCGCGCCGCGCCCGTTGCCCCGCTGCAGGTGCGTCAGCCCGACGCAGATCTGCGCCAGGCCCTGCCACAGCTCGCGCTCGTCGTCGGGCGCGCACTTCCACCGGCCCTCGAACACCTCGTGCGCGTTGAACGGCAGGCCCTCGTCGAGGAAGCGGCGGCCGTCGGCGAGCGCCTGCTCGGTGGTGGGGGCGTAGTCGTCGGGGACGCGCGGCATGCCGGTCGAGCCGTAGGGGAGCGGACGGCCGTACGCGTCGCGCGGCCTGGCGTTGCGCGGCCTGCCTTCGGGATCGCGGTCTCTCATCGGTCGGGCTCCGGGTCGTTGAGCCAGCCGAGCACCTCGGTGTCGAACACGTCGGGGATCTCCTCGTGGGGGAAGTGGCCGGCGCCCTCCAGCAGCCGCCACCGGTAGGGGGCCGCCACGTAGCGGCTCGAACCCTGCGCCGTGCGCGGCAGCACGCTCGGGTCGAGCGCGCCGTGCAACTGCAGCGTGGGGGCCTCGATCTCGGTGCGCATCGTGCGCGCGTAGCGCCGCCCGTCGGGACGCAGCTGCGAGCGGCCGAACCAGCGGTGGTATTCCAGCGCGCAGTGCGCCACGGCGGGGATACGGAACGCCTCGCGGTACGTACGCGACTCCGCGGGCTCCGGCCATCCCGGCCGCGACCACGCGTCGAGCAGCCGCCCCACCAGCGCCGCGTCGTGCCGGGTGAGCCGGCGCTCCGGCAGCAGCGGAAGCTGGAAGCCGATGCGCCGCCCGCTGGCCTTGAGCTGCCCGAACGGGTCGGTGACCAGCGCGCTGCGCAGCCGCAGCGGATGGGGGGCCGAGACGACGACGAGGCGGCGTACGCACTTGGCGTCGAGCACGGCCATCGTCCAGGCCAGCAGCCCGCCCCAGTCATGGCCCACCACGATCGCGCCGGTCTCGCCGAGCGCCCTGATCAGCCCCGTCGCGTCGGCCGCCAGCGTCGGCAGGTCGTAGCCGCGCGGCGGCTTGTCGCTGCCGCCATAGCCCCGCAGGTCGACCGCGACCGCGCGGTAGCCGGCGTCGGCCAGCGACACGAGCTGGTGCCGCCACGTCCACCAGAACTGCGGGAACCCGTGCAGCAGCAGCACCAGCGGGCCCTCGCCGGCCTCGACGACGTGGAAACGCGTGCCGCCCGCGTGCACCGCCCGGTGGGTCCACGGGCCCTCGATGTGGACGGCCGTCTCGTCAGGTGCCATCGCGGGTCACCGGCTCGCGATCGGGGGCGGGCGTCGGCAGCCGCTCCTGCTCGTCGGGCGTGGCGATCTCCTTCAGCCCTTTGATCGACCGTGCGGTCCGCTTCATCCCGGCCAGCCCCTTCAGCCTGCGCACCCCGAACAGCACCGCGAGGCCCGCCACCAGCAGGTAGAACACCGTCACGATGAGGAACGCCAGCCAGTTGGGCAGCACCTGGGCCAGCGCGTACGCGATCGTGAACGAGGCGAGGATCAGGCACAGGTGCGCCATGAACGCCGCGGCGGCGAACATCCCCACCGCCGTGCCCACCCGTTTGGCGTCGAACCTGAACTCGGCCTTGGCCAGCTCGATCTCCGAGCGGATCAAGGCCGAGATGTGACTGCTCGCCTGGGCGACCAGCGAGCCCAGGGATTCTTCCTCGGGAGTCTGCGGCATGAACGTCTCCTATCGAGGCCGGGTGGCCGTGTCAAACATCATCCAGCGCGACGCCGTACGGACCGCCAGGCGCCGCCGAACACGCCGGGGAACTTACCGAGCACGAGTCCACTCCCAGAACTACCTGATCGGACAAGATAGCGCTTCCGGTTATCGGCCCTCGGCCGCGCCCCCTTGAGTCTTTCGGGGAAAAGCGGACGGCCGCCCCCTGAGCTGGGAGCGGCCGTCTGCCGTGGACCTACGAGGCTCAGTCCTCCGACTTGGCGGACGGGAGCTTCTCCGAGATGAGGTTCATCACCGTGCTGTCGGCCAGCGTGGTGACGTCGCCGATGCTGCGGTTCTCGGCCACGTCGCGCAGCAGACGCCGCATGATCTTGCCGGACCTGGTCTTGGGCAGCTCGGGCACCACCAGGATCTGGCGCGGCTTGGCGATCGGGCCGAGCGTCTTGGCGACGTGGTTGCGCAGCTCGGCCGCGATGTCGTCGCCCTCCTCCGCCGTGCCGCGCAGGATCACGAACGACACGATGGCCTGGCCGGTCACCGGGTCGGTCGCGCCGACCACCGCCGCCTCGGCCACCTTCGGGTGGCTGACCAGCGCGCTCTCCACCTCAGTGGTGGAGATGTTGTGGCCGGAGACGAGCATGACGTCGTCGACGCGGCCGAGCAGCCACAGGTCGCCGTCGTCGTCCTTCTTGGCGCCGTCGCCGGGGAAGTACATGCCGTCGAAGCGGCTCCAGTACGTGTCGATGTAGCGCTGGTCGTCGCCCCAGATCGTGCGGAGCATCGACGGCCACGGGTCGCGCACCACGAGGAAGCCGCCGCCGCCGTTGGGCACGCTGTTGCCCTGGTCGTCCACCACGTCGGCGGTGATGCCCGGCAGCGGGCGCATGGCGGCGCCGGGCTTGGCGGCCGTGACACCGGGGAGCGGGCTGATCATGATGGCGCCGGTCTCGGTCTGCCACCAGGTGTCCACGACGGGGCAGCGGTCCTGGCCGATGTGCTGCCGGTACCAGACGTACGCCTCGGGGTTGATCGGCTCGCCCACCGAGCCCAGGATGCGCAGGCTGGACATGTCGTACTTGGCGGGGATGTCGTCGCCCCACTTCATGAACGTCCTGATCGCCGTCGGCGCCGTGTAGAGGATCGTGATCTTGTACTTCTGCACGATCTCCCAGAACCGGCCCCGGTGCGGGGTGTCGGGCGTGCCCTCGTAGATGACGCTGGTGGCGCCGTTGGCGAGCGGGCCGTACACGATGTAGCTGTGGCCGGTCACCCAGCCGATGTCGGCCGTGCACCAGTAGATGTCGGTCTCCGGCTTGAGGTCGAAGACCGCGTGGTGGGTGTAGGCCGTCTGCGTGAGGTAGCCGCCGGTCGTGTGCAGGATGCCCTTGGGGCGGCCCGTGGTGCCGCTGGTGTAGAGGATGTAGAGCGGGTCCTCGGCGTCGAGCGGCCGCGCCTCGTGCTGGTCGCTCTGGCGGTCGACCAGGTCGTGCCACCAGATGTCCTTCTCACCGGTGGCGACCTCCTGGCCGGTCCGGCGTACGACGACGACGTGCTCCACCTGCGGGCACTCCGCGACGGCCTCGTCCACCGTCGGCTTCAGCGCCGACGGCTTGCCCCTGCGGTAGCCGCCGTCGGCCGTGATGACCACCTTGGCGTCGGCGTCGTCGATGCGGCTCTTGAGCGCCGTGGCGGAGAACCCGCCGAACACCACCGAGTGGATCGCCCCGATGCGGGCGCAGGCCAGCATCGCGATCGGCAGCTCGGGGATCATCGGCATGTAGATGGCCACCCGGTCGCCCTTGCCGACGCCCAGCTCCTGCAGCGCGTTCGCGGCCTTGCTGACCTCGTTCTTCAGGTCGCTGTAGGTCAGCGTGCGGGTGTCGCCCTCGGGCTCGCCCTCCCAGTGGTAGGCGACCTTGTCGCCGCGGCCCTCCTCGACATGGCGGTCCACGCAGTTGTACGCGACGTTCAGCTCACCGCCCACGAACCACTTCGCGAACGGGGGGTTCCACTCAAGCGTCTTGTCCCACCTCTTGGCCCAGGTGAGCCGATCGGCCGCGCTCTCCCAGAACGCGAGGCGATCCGCCGCGGCCTCGCCGTACGCGGCTTCGGTCACGTTCGCGGCCGCCGCCAGGTCAGCCGGCGGTTCGAACCGGCGGTTCTCCTGCAGCAGGTTGGACAGCGCCTGGGTCTCGTTACCAGCGGTCTCCGGGGCCACCTCGTGCTCCTTCTATGGCCAGAATGGATAGGTTCGTGTCCCACTTCACCAGCTCACGGCCTCCGTACACAAGAGGTCTAGACAGGTCTGTACCGACGTGCGCGGCGGGTGCCTGGGTTATCTGGGCGGATGACAACAGCAATTGAAACGTTGTCATCCTGAAATCTTCAGAATGTGCGCGCGGGGGAATGGGCATGCTTTATGGGCCCCCCTCGAGGGGGTTTTCGGGGTGGCGGACAACGGCGTGGGCGCGGGTCCTGGAATGGGGGGAGCGCCGCTCGTGAGCGCCGTCGCGCGGCGCCGGCGGGCCTTTCCGCGGGCCGTCCGACCTTCCCATGGCCCTACCGTACGCAACCGAATCGCGCCGCGAACCACCGGGTGCCGTGCCGGTCCTTACCCGCGGGTAAGGTCGGGTGCGTGAGTGACCCCTTGGCCGTCATCGCGCAATTTCCCGGCGTTCCCGAGGCGGTGGACGAGGCCCGGCAGGCCGTGGACCGGCTCTACCGGCATCGCGTCCTGCGCCGCGCCAGCCCGGCGGTGTCCGCGGAGTCGTCCCTGCGCGGCGCCCGTGCGTCGGCCGCCATCGAGGGCACCGACGTGACCCTCGACGCGCTGCGCCGCGAGGAGGTGCACGACCCGCTGGTCCAGGGCGCGCTGCGGGCGTCGGCCGAGATGGGACGGCTCGGGCCGACGTGGCGCAAGGCGCCCAGGCAGGTGCTCGCGCGCCTGCACACCGTCGCCGCGGCCGGTCTGACCGAGCAGGCGAGCCTCGGACGTCCCCGGTCCTCTGACGAGGCTCCCGACCCGCTCTCGCTGGGTCCCGCGCCGGGCGCGGCCGACACCGCGACCCGCATGGAGAGCCTGCTCGCCCTGCTCGAACGCCCCACGAAGGCGCCCGCGATCGTCCTCGCCGCCGTGGTGCACGGGGAGCTGGCGGTGCTGCGCCCCTTCGGCTCGGCCGACGGGGTCGTCGCGCGGGCGGCCGGGCGGCTGACCCTGGTCGAGTACGGGCTGGACCCCAAGTCACTGGTGGCGGTCGAAGTGGGGCATCTGGAGCCGGACTACGCCGAGGCGCTCAGGGCGTATCTGACCGGTACTCCGGAGGGCGTGGCGACCTGGGTACAACACTGTGCCTCTGCGGTAACCCTGGGCGTCAGAGAGACGACTGCAATCTGTGAGGCCCTGCAGCGGGGCTGAGGGAGGCTCGCACATAGCTGACGGCGTCCCTGTCACGAGACGCCGTCTGCCTGTGCATCGCACCGGGTTACCAAGCGTGCACCTCAATCCGTCGGAGCGGGTCAAGCCCGTCACGACGCGCCTCCCGCGGCTGGTCGCACGTGGGTGCCCGGTCGATGCACCCGGACAAGGTGGTCCGTAACTCCGTTGTATGTCGAATCCGCGCTGATGGGAACCCCTGCGGGCAAGACCTTTACCCGATCATGGGCCCGCCCCCTCGTCTCGTCACTCTCCGTGATCGTCTTTATGTGATCGTTATGGTCGGAGGAAAAAACTTGGCGGAAATGCGAGATTGCTCCTCGACGAAACTCGAGTCGATCGGGCAGCATACGGAGGTATCGCCCGAAACTGGAGCGCTCTTGCTCGGGATGGCTTTGCTAGTCCCTTGCCAGGTTCTGGTCTGGTGATGAAAGCTTTCTTCTGAAACGGGACCGGCTCTACCCCCCCGGAGCCGGACCGATCAGGCGACCCCCGCTCTCCCCCCCGGCGGGGGTCGCCCCTTTTCCCCACCTCCCGCGCCAAGCCGTCGCGCCCGCTAGCGCCGTCCGCGCTTGAGGCTGGGAGCCTTTGATGGCGCCGGTTGTCGCTCGCATCACGCCCTCGTATCCGCTCCCTGCGCCCGCCTGACCACCGCCGCTCCCGAACCACGAGGGCTGCCACGGCGAGAGCCGCTCAGCGCCCGACGTGAGTTGCCCGGGTTGTCCACAGGTATCGGGCCTCGCCGGCCACTCATCCCCAGAACCGCGTTCGGCCCCTCGCCGCCCAGCCCCACTCGGCCAAGCTCGGACCTCCCACTCGCCAGCCGCTGGGAGGCCCACCATGCACCGCCCCTTGGTCATCACCGAAGACCACGCTCTGCTCGACGACCTCGTCCGCATAGCGGCCGCCGCCGGCGCCCAGCTCGACGTGGCCCACGCCCCCGCCCCGGCCCGCCCGTTCTGGAACCTGGCCCCGCTCATCGCCATCGGCGCCGACCAGGCGGAGGCCGTGGCCGCCACCTCACCCCCGTCCCGCGACCAGGTTCTCCTGGTCACCAGAGACCCAGACGACCCGGACACGTGGCGTAAATGCGTGGCGGTGGGCGCCCAGACCGTCCTCACGCTGCCCACCGACGAGCGCAGGCTGGTCGACCGCCTGGCCGACGCGATGGAGCCCGACCCGAGATCGGGTTCGACCATCTGCGTGATCGGCGGCAGAGGTGGCGCGGGAGCCAGCGTCCTGGCCGCCTGCCTGGCCCTGAGAGCTTCGGCCGACCACCTCCGCACCCTCCTCGTGGACGCCGACCCACTGGGCGGAGGCATAGACGCCCTCCTGGGCCATGAAGAGGCGAAGGGTTCACGCTGGGGCGACCTGGTGGCGAGGGAGGGGCGCATCAGCTCCAGCGCCCTGCAAGCAGCGCTTCCCGCGTTCGGCGACCTGGCCGTGCTCTCCTTCCACAGAGGAGACGTCGCCCCGATCCCCGCGCAGGCCATGCGCTCAGTCCTCGAAGCGGGCCGCCGCGGCTTCGACCTGGTGGTCGTCGACCTGCCGAGACACCTCGACCCGGCCGCGACAGAGGCCCTCAGCAGGGCGAAGACGACTTTGGCGGTGGCGCCGGCCGATGTGCGCGGCATCCTGTCCACCGTCCAGGTGCTCACCGAGGTGCGCAAGCACACCCTCGACGTCCGGGCGATCCTCCGTCCTGGAGTGCTGGACGACGACCTGGCCATGTCCTCCCTGGGCATCCCGTCCGCAGGCAACCTCCCCGACCAGCCCAGACTCACCGCCACCCTCAACCGCGGCGAACTCCCCAGGCTGGGCCCCCGCACCGTGCTCGGCGCCCTGTGCACGTCCCTCCTCCGCGAACTGCTCCCGGCGACATGACCGCCACCCCTGTCACGGCGGCCGTCTCACCCGAGCTGGTGGAGGCCGTCCGCGTACGCCTGGCCAGAACCGGCGTAGAGCCGACCGCAGCCCAGGTGGCGGTGGCGCTGAGGGCGGAGAAGGCGGTCTACGGAGACGCCGAGATCCTCGCCGTGGCCCGAGCCCTGTGCGCGGATCTGATCGGCGCGGGCCCCCTGGAGCCGCTGCTGGCCCGCCCCGACGTGACGGACGTCCTGGTCAACGGCCCTAGGGAGGTCTGGGTGGACGACGGCACGGGCCTGCGCCGCACGTCGGTGACGTTCGCCGACGACGGAGCCGTACGCCGCCTGGCCCAGCGCCTCGCCACCGCGGCCGGCAGACGCCTCGACGACGCCTCCCCGTACGTCGACGCCCGCCTGCCGGGAGGAGTCCGCCTCCATGCCGTACTCCCGCCGGTGGCCCCAGGAGGCACCTGCATCTCCCTCCGCCTCCCGCCCCGCCGCACCTTCACCCTGACCGATCTCGTCCGAGCCGGCACCATCACCCCACCCGCCCTCCCGGTCCTGACCGCCATGGTCACTGCGAGACTCGCCTTCCTCATCTCAGGCGGCACAGGCACAGGAAAGACAACGTTGCTGTCCGCCTTGCTCTCCCTGGCCGACCAGCGCGAACGCCTCCTCCTGGTGGAGGACTCCGCTGAGCTCCGCCCTCTCCACCCCCACGTCGTACGCCTCGAAACCCGCCCACCCAACCTGGAAGGCGCCGGCGAGGTGAACCTTCGCGACCTCGTCAGGCAGGCACTGCGCATGCGCCCCGATCGCCTGGTCGTAGGTGAGGTGAGAGGCGCGGAAGTGGTGGACCTGCTGGCCGCGCTCAACACCGGCCACGAGGGCGGCTGCGGCACGCTGCACGCCAACACCGCGGCCGACGTTCCTCCACGCCTGGAGGCGTTGGGTTGCGCAGCGGGCCTGACCAGGGAAGCCGTCCACAGCCAGCTGTCCGCCGCTCTGGACGCCGTCATCCACCTGACCCGAGACCGAAGAACCGGCAGAAGACGCATAGCCCAGGTCTGCCTCCTGACCAGAGCCTCAACCGGCCTGGTAGAGGCCGTCCCAGCCCTGACCTTCACCCCTCAGGGGACCACCCACCCCGGCCCCGCCTACGAGGCCCTCGCCCACCGCACCACCCACAGCCCACCGCTCGATCTCTCGCTACCGAGCGCAGCCGACTTGGACAGCCGCCCATGACCAGCGCCCTGATAGCCGCGTTGTCCACAGCCTGCGCCCTATGGCTGTGGACAGCCCCTTCCACCCCCACAACCCGCCTCACAAACCTGCTGCGGACCAGGAACATGCCACCCCACCCCCGCCCCTCACCGTCGAGACTCCTCGCCCGCCCCAGCCCCACCCGCCAAGCCGAAGCCTGGCGAAAGGCATCGATCGAGCTCTGCCAATCCCTGTCAGCGGAACTCTCCGCCGGCCGGACCGCAGCCGAATCGATGGCCCGAGCCCTGACCGCAGTGGACTTCCCCGACCCGGCCCTCCTCCGCCCCGTCCTGGCGGCCGCACGAGACGGCGGCGACGTCTCCACAGCCCTGAGGACGGCCGCCCCAGCCCAGGGCGGCGAGGGCCTGCACCAGTTGGCGGCCTGCTGGGAGGTGGGCACCACGGTGGGCGCGGGCATGGCCGCCCTGATCGACAGGGTCGCGCAAACGCTGAGAGCCGCCCAAGCCCACCGCCAGGACGTCGCAGCCCAGCTGGCAGGCCCCCGCACCACGGCCAGGATGCTCGCCGTCCTCCCAGCTCTGGGCCTCCTCATGGCCGCCGCCCTGAACATGCATCCCCTGGGCTTCTTGTTCGGCAGCATCCCGGGCCTCATGTGCCTGACAGCCGGCGTGGCCCTCGACGTCTGCGGCCTGTGGTGGACCAACCGCATGGCCACCCGAGCCCAATCCTGACCCGACCCCCGATCGGACCCTGCGATGCTCCACGTGCTGTCCGCCCTGTCCGCCCTGTCCGCCCTGTCCGCCCTGTGCGCCGGCATGGCCGCCTGGCTCTGGCTCTCTCCGAGAACCCCGGCAGAACGCCTCACCCGCCTACGCCCACCGAAAGAACCACCCGAAGAACGTCACCCAGCCCCACGCCGGCTGGAGCCGGCCACCCACCGACTCACAAAGCGAACGATCCTCACCGCAGCATGCACAGGCCTGCTCGCCGTACTCCTCATAGGCGGCACCCCAGGCCTGATCACCGGCGTCCTCCTGACCCCCGCGACAGCGTTCTACCTCCACCGCCGAAGCCCACCCGAATCCCAGGACGACCAGCGCAGAATCGCCGCCGACCTCCCCTTCGCCGCCGACCTCATGACCGCGTGCCTCCGGGCAGGACGCCCGGTGAGCACCGCCACCGAGACGGCTGCTACGGCCATAGGCGGCCCACTGGGCGAGCGCCTGACCTGGGCGAGCACCCAGCTACGCCTGGGCGCCGACCCAGAACCGACCTGGGCCTACCTGGCCAAGGACCCGTCCATGGGCCACCTGTCGAGAGCCATGAGCCGAGCGGCGCAAACCGGCGCTCCCGTGGCCGACGTACTGACCCGCTTGGCCGACGACGCCAGAGAAGCATCGAGAGCAGCCGCAGTCGCCGCCGCGAGAAGCGTCGGCGTGAAAGCAGTGGCCCCGCTGGGCCTGTGCTTCCTACCGGCGTTCGTATTGCTGGGAATCATCCCGGTAGTGGCGGGTCTGGCGTCGACCATCATCATCCCGTAGCCACTCACTACATAAGCCGAGCCATGGGCTCTGCCCATGCATCATCAGCGCTATGTACCAGGGAGCCGAAGGGCAATAAGCCAGCTCATCAGTCCTGTGTAGTGGGCACCTGAACCAGCCGGGCACGAAGCTCGGCTACATCTACATCCGTCAACCCAGCCGCCCGCAATTGCTTCTCCACCTCCAACCCGTCCAACACCCCAAGAAGGGCCTCCCGAGCAGTGGTGCCCTTACGGGCGAGAATGCGGCGAATCTCATCGGTCTGATCCGCAGCCCCCAGGGCTTGGAACAAGGGAGGCAACCGGCCCGCGCTCAACGCGTAGTCGTCGGCGATGTCATCTGGCGAGACCCCCGCCAGCGCCAACGCCAACATGACGATGAGCCCGGTCCGATCCCGCCCAAGCCCGCAGTGCACCAGCACCCCACCAGGCCGAGCCCGCGCCACGGCCGCGACGGCCTCCGCACAGAACCGGGCCTTCTGCTCGATGAAGACCCGGTAGTAGAGCGGAGAACCATCGAGCTCGTTCTCCCAGATCTGGTTCCAGAACACGGTGTCGACGGAGTCGTCCAACGGCACGTGGACGGTCGTCACCTCTTCAGGCCGAGGACTTGAATCACCGCGGCGCTCATCGTCGTTCCGCAGATCGACCACGGTCCGAACCCCGTGCTCGACGAGCGCCCGCCATCCCGCCGCCGTAAGCCGCTCCGGATTATCCGACCGAACCAGGGCTCCCGCACGTACGGACCCGCCCCCGCTCACGGCGATCCCGCCGAGGTCCCGTACGTTGTAGCACCCTTCCCATTCGAGGTCCCGCCGCTCGACCACAGAACCTCCAGGGGCATCCCGAACATTTGCAGCGAACCGGCCTTATCCGTCACCGCCACTCATTGAGACAGCGCCGGCCCTACGTTGGTTCGTCATTTCCGGGACGCTGATCTTCCGCCATGCCGCCGAAGGCGATCTCGTTCCCTTCCGGGTCCTCGTAGATGACCTTGGTCACGCCGTTCTCGTACGTCTCCCGCTTGACGGGCTCGATGCCGCGTCGAGTGATCGCCGCGACCCGTTCCCGCAGGTCCTCGACGAACGACACCACCAGCGCGTTCCCGGCGCGTTCCGGCTCTTGGACGATGTAGACGTACCGATGCTCGGCAAGCTCCCACACGGCCTCGACGTCGTTCGGGATGAACGACGGCTTCTCCCCGAACAACTGCTCGTACCACCGCAACGCCGCCTGGTAGTCGCGGACGGGGATGCCGGCGAACAGATCAAGGGTCATGTCGTCCTCCACATGCAGTCGCGTGCCGCCGCCGTAGTAGACCCCCGCCCCGCCGAAAACTCATCGCCATCGAGCCGAGCGCAGGGACTGGAGGAGCCGAGACCCGGGATGAGGTGGCCGACACCCCACGGCCAGAACCTGCTCATCCACAGACCATCACCCCTTCAACGGGCTCATCCACAGACCACCACCCCTCCAGCAGGCTCATCCACAGAACCGCGTTCGGGCCACCGCCCGCCACCCCGCCTCCGCCACCCTTTGAACCCCCGCCGGACAACCTCCGGCCCTCAACACCTGGAGGCACGATGCCAAGTCCCGCCACCACGCCAGACGACATCAAAGCCACCCCAGAACACTTCGATCACACAGGCGAAGCACGACCTCAGCAACCACCCACAACCCCACACCAAGCCGCTGAGCCCTCCTCGATCCGCCGGGCGAAAGGACCCTGGCCGCGCGTGAACAAGTGGCTCCATTACGCGGCCGTCAACCGCGAGCGCGGCATGTCCACAGCCGAATACGCGGTAGGCACGATCGCGGCCTGCGCCTTCGCCGCACTCCTCTACAAGGTCGTGAGCAGCACAGAAGTCCAGGAGATGCTGACAGCCCTGATCAACCGAGCACTCAACGTAGCCAAGGAATGAGCCTGCGCCTCTCGCGGACACGCAGGGGCGCCAGAGGGCCGGCATCGCGGGGTTCGGTCACCGCCGAAACCGCCGCGATGCTGCCCGCCCTCATGATCGTCCTGGCCGCCGCCCTGTGGGCGATCCAAGCGGTCGCCGTACAGCTCGAATGCGTCGACGCCGCCCGCGCCGCAGCCCGGGCGGCCGCCAGGGGCGAACCACTCGACCAGGTCCGCGACTACGTCCGAGCAGCCACAACTCCGAACGCCGAGATAGCCCTCACACGAGATCCCGACCTCACCAGGGTGCACATCACCGTCGAGGTACGCCCCTCGTGGGCGGCCTCCCTCCCCGCGGTCCAGGTGTCAGCCGCAGCCACCGTGGTCACCGAGCCATGACGACGAAGAACCGGAGGAACCACGTGACCACCTCCCATAGGAGATCGCTGCCCAAAGCCACGGAACGCGGCTCAGCCACCCTCTGGGGCGTGGCCTTGATGGGCCTGCTGATGGCGGTGGCCATGGCATTCGCCACGATCGGCTCCGTACGAGTGGCCCAGCATCGCGTCAACAGCGCCGCAGACCTGAGCGCCCTGGCAGCGGCCAAGCTCGTCCTGATCGACCCGGAAAGCGCCTGCCTTCGAGCCGCCGAACTGGCCGCTGAGAACGGCGCCAAGCTGACGAAATGCGAAATCACCACCGACAGAGCCGACATCTGGACCGCCGTGCCCCTGTCACTCCCGTTATTAGGCGCAACAACCCTGACCGGCAGATCCCGAGCCGGCCCAGCACCCCCCACCCCACCGAACAACCCTCATTGACCAGAGGAAGGAATGACTCAAGTTCATGAGCGACGCGGACCAAGTTGTGCACGTGACCGTGAGCCCGAGGGACCGGCGGGGCCGCCAGGTGCGGAGGACGCTCCGCAGCGGCCAGGAGCCGAGCTCAGCCGGCCAGCAGTGCCGCCGTGGCCGCGTCGGCGGGCAGGAAGGCTTCCAGCTTCAGTTCGGCGACCGTGACGTCCGTGGCGGTCGCGAACGTCGTGATGGTCGTCGTCAACCGCAGTTCGCCGCGGGCCGAGCGCAGCCGTACGGGCACGGCGAAGCCGACGTGGTCGGGGCCTGGTTCGACGGGCGGCACGTACGCGGACAGTTCGTCGTGCAGCTCGCCAGGAGGAAGGCGGTCGAGCACGTGCCGTGCCCACTGGTCGAGGTTGACGATCCGCGGTGCCAGGCCCTCGGGGTGCAGGCAGAGGCGCGGCACGTTCATCGGCGGGCGGAGCAGATGGCCGGCGACGCCTTCGGTGAGCAGCCCGACCGCGTCGTTGGCGAGCACCAGCTCATGCCGGGCGTCCACGACGATCGCCGGGTACGGCAGGTGACCCTCCAAGACATGCCGCAGCGCGGTGCGTACGTGCTCCAAGGCCGGGTCGTGCAACGGAGTCTGCGGATAGACCGGGGCGTAGCCGGCGGCGAGCAGGAGTTCGTTGCGCTCCCTGAGCGTCAGCTCCATGGCCTCGCCGAGCCGTACCACCAGCGATCGGCCGGGCCGGGAGCGGCTGCTTTCGAGGAAGCTGAGATGGCGTTGCGTCGTGCCCGCCCGCAGCGCCAGTTCGAGCTGGCTGAGACGGTGGCGCTGCCGGACCGAGCGCAAAGCCTGCGGGAAGTCCACCACGTCAGTGTGCATGACGTGTCCATTCCTTCGCGGGAATTGCCGCCATTCCCAGCACCGGCGCACGATCCCTCCCATGAACGTGCACATGGGGGTCCTTCTCCCGACGAACCAGGGCCAGTGGGACGACGCCCGGCAGCTGATCGACATGGGCGTACGCGCCGAACGGCTGGGCTACGACTCGGTGTGGGCCAACGACACCCTGCTCGGCCCGCGCCTCGAGCCGCTGGCCACGCTAGCCGCACTCGCGACGGCGACGGACCGCGTCACGCTCGGCACGGCGACCCTGCTTCCCGCCTTCCGGCGCCCGGTCACGACGGCACAGGAGCTCGCCTCCATCGACCACCTGTCGGCAGGCCGGCTCACGATCGCGGTGGGCGCGGGTTTCCCCGGCAGGTCGGAGCCCGAGTACGCGATGTCGGAGGTGCCGTGGCAGCGCCGTTTCGCCCGGCTGGACGACACGGTGGCGCTGTGGCGGGCCTTGTGGGCGGGCGAGCGTTCGTTCTCGGGCCAGGTGCTGTGCTTCGACGAGCTGCCCGCGTCCACGCCCTGCCTTCAGGAGGGCGGGCCGCCGATCTGGCTGGGCGGGGCCAGCCCATCGGCACTGCACCGCACCGGGACGCTCTACGACGGCTGGCTGCCCTACCCGCCCGACCCCGCGGACTACCGAACGGGCCTGACCACCGTACGCCGATCTGCGGCTTCAGCGGGCCGTGCCGCGGACGCAGTCACTCCAGCACTGTTCATCACGGTGCTGATCACCGACGACATGGCAGACGGCGAACGCCAACTCGACGCGTACTGCCGGGAGACGTACGGGCGACCGTACGAGACGGTCCGCACCATCCAGGGAATCGTCGCGGGCCCGACCGAGCATGTGGCCGCCACGCTGACCCGTTACGTAGAAGCCGGCGCAGAACACCTCGTCTGCCGCCTCGCGACCCAGTCCATGAAATCCCAGATCGAGCAACTAGAACTCCTCGCCACCCTCAACCTCCCCACCACGGATCGGCCCATCCTCGACCGGCCCGCTACGGACCAGCCCGCCACGGATAGGCCCACCACGGATCGGCCAGCCTCCGATCGGCCTGCCATGGATCGGCCAGCCTCCGATCGGCCTGCCGTGAATCGGCCCACCCTTGACCAGTAAACCCTCGCCTAGTCGGCCGACCGCTGACCTCCGCTCGCCGCCTGAGACAGGGGCAACCGGTGACCCCGCACGCCAGACGCCGTGTGACCGCGCCCCGCACGCCGCACGCCAGACGCCGTGTAGCCGCACCCCGCACGCCGCACGCCAGACGCCGTGTGACCGCACTCCGCACGTGGGACCGTTGTGGTCGAAGGGGTCAGGTCGCAATCGAATCACGACTTCTTAGACATTGTGTCCAAGAGTTGACTGTCTCCCGTAAGGTTCCGCTTACCCTCGGTCCATGCCAGTTGCGACAAGGAGTGTGGGAGAGCAGGAACACGGTCGCTAGGGTGCGGCCCGAGGTCGGTCGGTGACCGTTATCGGCCGGGCGGACTGCACTTCCGGTCGTCGCATGGGCGCCCCGAGGGTGCTCAAAGCGACGCGAGGCTCTCGACGGAGGGAAGCGTCGTGACGGTAGTCGGCAAAGTCGTGGTCACAGGAGCGATCGCGGCCGGTTCCATCGCACTCGGCAACCCCGCTCAAGCGGCCATGACGACCCAGCACGCCGGCTCATCCAGCCTGACCGCGTCGGCAAGCTCAGCCTGGCCGGCGGCCACGTCACAGATCGCGCCCGGGGAGATCACTTCGCCCTCTGACGGTGAGGTGGTGACGAGCTCGTCCGTGCCGGTTTCCGCGCGAGCCGGGCTGTTGCAGCTGAAGGTGGGGCTGTACGTCGAGGGGCCTTCCACGCCCAGCCAGACGATCGGCACAGGCAGCGGGAATCAGACCATCTCCGGGACGTTCAACGCCGGCGACGCCCCCAACGGCACCTTCACCGTGACCCTCAAGGGCGAGATCACCGGCACGACCTACGCGAGCAGCACGTTCACCCTGCGCAGGCCCGCGCAAGCGCCGGCGGATGTGCGGGCCGGCAGGCGGGGCGCCAAGAAGGTCCTCGTGACCTGGAGAAAGGGGCCCGAGCCGGACCTGCAGTCGTACGAGGTGTCCAGCACGCAGTCCGGTCTCGGCGGGCGGATGCCCGTTGACAGCGCGTGCTCCGGCTCCTCGTGCCGGGCGGAGCTGGCGGTCCCGGCGCAGGTGGCGGGGAAGAAAGTGGGGTTCGCGGTCACGGCGTTGAGGGGGGACGGGAGCGGCGGATCGATCGGCTCGGAGGAGTCGGCGATGACGTACGTGAGTTTCCCGGCCGCGCCGTCCGCCAAGCCGACGAAGAAGAAGCCCGCCGACACCGGCCAGACAGCGAAGAACAAGGGACCCACGAGGGTCGACGCGCTGCCCATCCTGCCCGGAAGGACGCAGACGCGGCCGTCCAGCAAGCCGAGCAACCGCAAGGCGGCGACGTCACCCGAATCATCCGAAGCCGACCCGAACGCCAACCTTCTGGTTCCCTCCGGGGAGGAAGGGCCTGAGAAGGGCGGTGGCCCGGCTACGTCGCATGGCAGGGACGGCGCCGGCTCGGCCCCAGGGCAGACCGGCGGGGTGACGACCGCATCAGGCGAGTCGCCGCTAGGGAACATCGGCCAGTACGGGTGGTACGCGACGGCCGGCATCCTGTTGCTGCTGCTCGGTGTGCAGGTGGGCGGTTGGGCCCGGCGGCGTTCGCTGGCTGCGGCCGAGGGCGGGGTTGCCGCCTCGCCATCCTCAGCGGGCCGAACGCCGGGGCCGGCGGGTGGTGCGTACACGCTCTCGACCGCGCAGGGCACCAAGCTCAGGCGAGCGGATGGCATGGTCACGCCGGTCACGTCGGCGTCGCGACGACCCGCAGTGATCGTGTCCGTCGCCAAGACCCGTGTATCAGAGCAAGAGCCGCATATGGGGACGGATGGCGCGGCATCAGCCTCTGGCTCTTCCGAGGGTTCGCCGCCCCGAGGTGTCTCCTCCTCCGAGGGTTCGCCGCCCCGAGGTGTCTCCTCCTCCGAGGGTTCGTCTGCCCCCTATGTCTCCTCCTCCGAGGGGGCCGCGTCGCCATCTCCTTCAGGCGGGGCGGCGGACGGTTCTGCGTCGCTTGTTCTGCCTTCGGTGCCGATCGACGAGCGGTGGAATGACTTTCTGCCGCCGACGCCCAGGTCCATGGAGGACAGTGCGTTCTGGACGCGTTCTCAGGCGGGGGATGGCGATTTCTGGGAAACGGAGGGCGACGGCGATGGGGCATATTCCGGTCGTGCGCGGAGGAACGGGAAGCATTTAGGTAAGTCGGATAGGGAGTAACTGCTCTTCGGCTGAAACGGGGCTTGGTGATGGCCTCGCTTGGGTGCATGGCTAGTCCGTGGCGGGGTTCGGGGTCCCGCTGGGTGCGGGATGCCGAGGGGATGGGTGGTTCAGCGGTGCGCTGAAAATGCCGGTCTCGGTGCAGGTGGAAAGAGTGTTCGGGGTAGGGTTTCAGGCGGCGGGCATCAGGTGTTGGGCCGGTAACTCTTGTCTGTTACGGCGGTGGTTTGGCTGACGTCATGTCGCAAGCGCGTGAGTTTTATTGCGGGGATAGCAATGTGTTGAGGAGGCGGATGGCGCCTCTTTTGTGTAGGGGTTCGTTGCCGTTGCCGCATTTGGGGGATTGGATGCAGGACGGGCAGCCGCGTTCGCATTCGCAGGACATGATGGCTTCGCGGGTGGCGGTGAGCCAGTCGGTGGCGCGGGCGTAGCCGCGTTCGGCGAAGCCGGCGCCGCCCTCATGGCCGTCGTACACGAAGACAGTGAGCAGGCCCGTGTCGGCGTGCAGTTCGGTGGAGACGCCGCCGATGTCCCAGCGGTCGCAGGTCGCGAACAACGGGAGGAGGCCGATGGCGGCGTGCTCGGCGGCGTGGGCGGCGCCGCCCAGGTCGATGTCGGCTTCGGCCAGCAGGGCCACGGCCGAGGCGGGCAGCGTCCACCAGACGGCGCGGGTGCGGAGGGTTCGGGGCGGCAGCTCCAGAGGTTCGTCGCCGAGCGATTCGCCTGATTGGAGGCGCCTCTTCAGGTACGAGACGACTTGGCGGGTCACCTCCACCTCGCCGAAGTGGAGGGTGCCGGGGCCCAGAGGTTGGGAGCGTTCAGTGGCAAGGATGGAGATGTCGGTGATGTCGCGGGCGAAGGTCGTGTAGTCCGGGTTGGCGCTGGAGACCAGGGCCACTCCGGCGTCCAGGTCCAGGAGCTCCACGAGGAAGGTCTCGCCCTGGTGCAGGTAGATCGCCCCCGTGTGCACGGTGGTGTGCGCGGAGGGCTCGTCCACGCTGCCCAGCAGGCGGCCTGTGGACGACTCCACGACCTGGATCGGGGCTCCTCCGCCACCTCGGATGTCGGCGAGGTCCGTGGCCCGCTCGCGCCTGGTCCAGAACCAGCCGGCCGGACGCTTCCTGAGCATGCCGTCCGCCACCAGGTCGTCGAGGACCTTGGCGGTGGTGGGGCCGAAGATGGGCAGGTCGTCCTCGCTCAGCGGGATCTCGGCGGCGGCGGCGCAGAGGTGGGGGCCCAGGACGTACGGGTTGTCCGGGTCGAGGACGATCGCCTCCACCGGGCGGCCGAACAGGGCCTCGGGGTGGTGCACGAGGTAGGTGTCCAACGGGTCGTCCCTGGCGATCAGTACGGCCAGTGCGTCCCTGCCGTCGCGGCCCGCCCTGCCCGCCTGCTGCCAGAGCGAGGCGCGGGTGCCCGGCCAGCCGGCGATCAGCACGGCGTCGAGGCCGGAGACGTCCACGCCGAGTTCGAGGGCGTTGGTGGTGGCCAAGCCCATGATCGTGCCTGCGCGGAGGGCCTTCTCCAGGAGGCGGCGGTCTTCGGCGAGGTAGCCCGCCCGGTACGCGGCGATCTTGTTGGGGAGCTCGGCGAGGTCGGCTTCGGCCGACTCCGGGATCGCCCAGGCGAGGGAGGACGGTGATTCGAGGGGGGACGGTGATCCAAAGGGGGACGCTGTCTCCAGGGAGGACGGTGATTCCCCGGAGAGGGCGGCGGACGGGACCGGCCCCCGCGAGGTTCCGGTGTGGACGGCCGGTGTGTGGTCCCGGGCTTGTTCGGTTGATGCGGCGGTGTGGGCGGCCGGTGTGTGGTCCCGGGCTTGTTCGGATGATTCGGCGGTGTGGGCGGCCCGTGTGTGTTCCGAGGCTGGAGCAGCGTGTTCTGAGCTGGGGGATGAGTGGTCCGTGCCCAGGGGGGTTCGGCTCGGGTGCTGGGTGGCCTGGTTCTCGTGTGGAGACGGCGTGTCCGGGTGCTCGGTGTCCCCGGTCGAAGGGAGAGGGGTCGGGGGTGGGGTGTAGGGGAGGGAGAAGGCTACGTCGGCCAGTTTGGCGCGGGCCGAGAGGGCTACTGTTTCTGCCCCTCTCCTTGAGCGGACGAAGGCGAGGGTGCGTACGTCGGCCAGGACGAGGTCGGCCAGCAGGTCGGCGGCCTCCGCCGTGGCCGTGCGGCGTACGGGGGCCCCGCCTTCGCCCCGCAGCTCCGTCAGGGGCGGCTCCCACAGCGCGATGGTGGTCGCGCCCTTGGGCGAGGTGTCCACCGTCACCTCGTCCATCTCGAGCCCCGTCAGCCTCCGCCCGAACAGCCCGGGCTCGCTGGCCGTCGCCGAGGCGAGCATGAAGGTGGGGGTGGAGTTGTAGCGGGCGCAGGCGCGGCGGAGGCGGCGCAGGATCTGGGCGACGTGCGAGCCGAAGACGCCGCGGTAGCCGTGGCACTCGTCCACCACGACCAGGCGCAGGCGGCGGAAGAACGACGACCACTGCGCGTGGCGGGGAAGGATGCTGCGGTGCAGCATGTCGGGATTTGTCAGTACGTAGTTGGCGTGCTGGCGTACCCAGGTGCGTTCCTCGAAGGGGGTGTCACCGTCGAAGCAGGCCGCGCGGAGCTGGGTGATGCGCAGCGCGCGCAAGCTGCGGAGCTGGTCGGCGGCCAATGCCTTGGTAGGGGTCAGGTAAAGAACCGTGCCGCCGTCGAGGGAGGCGGCGACCGCCGGGGTGAGGTACGCGAGGGACTTGCCCGACGCCGTACCGGTCGAAATGATCACGTTTCGGCCACGGAATGCCAGGTCGGCGGCCTCGTACTGGTGAGGCCAGAGTCCTGTCACCCCGCGGTTCGCCAAGCGCGTAACGAGGACTTCCGGCGTCCACTCCGGCCAGCGCACTTGACCCGCCTGACGTGCGGGAACATGCTCCACATGGGTGACACGCGCGCGACGTGAGGGTACGCCGAGCAGGTGGCGGAGGAGTGATGCCGTCTGTTCTGGGGAGGATCCGGTGGAAGTCACTGTTTCCAGTCTTGCATCCGTGGGCAAAGTCGCCGGGAATCGTGATTTCGTATAGACACAAGCCAGGCGCGTGGTTGAATGCCGCGCGTCAGGGTCGGACAGTCTGGGGCCACGCTCCAGATTGCCAGGCCGGCAAGACTACTTTCGCAGGCGAGGCGCTGGAGGATCTGTGGATCTGAAGTTGGATCACCGCACCGAAGACCGACTCACCATCGTGGAGGTCGAGGGTGAGATCGATGTCTACACGGCGCCGAGATTGCGTGAGCTCCTCATCGATCTGGTCAACAAGGGCAACTTCCACCTTCTTGTGAACATGGAGAAGGTCGACTTCCTCGACTCCACGGGCCTCGGGGTCCTGGTCGGGGGGCTCAAGCGAGTTCGCGCGCACGACGGCTCGCTGGAGCTGGTCTGCACGCAGGAGCGCATCCTCAAGATCTTCCGGATCACCGGGCTGACCAAGGTCTTCGGGATCTACGCTTCGGTCGACGAGGCCAAGGAAGCTCACGGCAAAGACAAGTAGCATGGCTACCGTCGAGCTCACGTTCAGCGCCCTCCCCGCACACGTGCGCACCGCACGGCTGGTCGCGACGGCTATCGCGCGCCGCACCGGTGTGGAGGAGTCCCTGCTGGACGAAGTCAGGCTCGCCGTGGGTGAGGCATGTTCCCGGGCAGTCGAGGCGCATCGAGTGCACTGTCCGGGCGAGCCCATCCGCATCGAGCTACGTGACGATTCGGGGCGTTTCGAGGTCACGGTCAGTGACCTGGCTCCCAGCGAGGAGATCAAGCAAGAAAAGCCGCTGGACCTGGGCATGCTCTCTGACTCGTTCATGTCCAACTTCGGGATCGCGGTCATCGAAGGGTTGGCCGATGATGTCGAGGTGTTTCCCAGCCCCAAAGGCACGAATATCCGGATGAGTTGGCCGGCTGCCGTCGGCAGCAACACCAACACCGGGACCATCTGAGCCGAGCCGCCCTGGTCAGCCCAACCCCATCCCAGGCGGGGTGAGGCGGGCGGGCTTTGGGGGCGTTGCGGAGGCCTTCGGGTGGCCTTCGGGCGGCTTTCCGGGTGGTTCTGGAGGCCGGGGCACGGGCTGATGTCAGCGGTTCTGCAGTATGGACTGAGGGCCGCCTCCGGCATTCGAAGTTGAGGTAGCTGCGGGCTGAGGTCGAGGTGGTTCGGCCAAGGTCCGCGGCTTTGTGCTGCCGGCAGGGCGGTCTCCGGCTTCCGCGATGGCGGTCGAAGCTGATGGCGGCCGAGGGCTGATGGCGGTCATGCGCTGACGGCGGTCAAGCGCCTATGGCGGTCAAGAGCCGATGTCGGACAAAGGCTGATGTGGTCTGCCCAGTGCTGCCTGCGGTCGGAGCCTGAGGAAGAGGCCGTTCGCGCTGAGGGTTGCGTGGGTGAGAGTTCGGGCGTCAAGGCTGCTGCTCTGAGGTCGGTGGAAGGCTGCTGAGGGCCTCTCTGTGCCCCCAAGGGGCGATTTGTGCGTATTGGGTGGTAGTGGGGGTGGGTTCGGGCGTGGGGCGGGACGGCATGCGTGTCAGGGAGGCCGTCTGAGGATCGAACGGCGGGTTGTCGTCGTGCGTATCCCGGAGGGGTGGGTTTGGGTCGGCGGGAGGTGCGGGGTCAAGCCAAGGGGGTGCAGGAGGGTCCGGTACGTACGGGGAGGCCCGAAGGCGGTGGGGATGGAGGGGTGCGGTCAAGGGGCGGGAACGCCGCAAGAATCGGGGTTTCGGGCGGCCCGAAATGGTGCCTTGCTGTGACCGTAAAGGCTTGGAAATTTCTGGTGTCAGATCCCAAACCAGGGCACTGTCAGGGGATTACTAGACACTCGCACAATTAGCGACCGCCAGAGCCTTCATATCCACGGACTGCCTGCGTAGACTCCCGGCACCGGCCAAGGTGATCCGGCGGAACGCGGATTCAACCGGAAGCGGCACCCACAACCCGGATGGTGCCGCACCACCCGCCGAGGAAAACTGCAGCACCGCCCGGGCAGGACGACCGGTCTTGCCGAGGAGAACGATGAGCAGGCACATGCTGGCAGCGGAGCCAGCGTCCAATCTGGTTCTGAGCGGAAACAATCTCACTATTGTGATCGTGGTCGCCGCGGTCGCACTGATCGCGCTAGCCGTCGCCGGCGGCCTGGTGCGCGAAGTGCTGTCCGCCGGCCAGGGCACCGAACGAATGCAGAACATCGCGCGCGCCGTACAAGAAGGCGCCGCGGCCTATCTCACGCGTCAGTTCCGCACGTTGGCGATCTTCGTCATCGTGATTCCCTTCCTGCTGCTCCTGCTACCGGGAGAGACGGACGTACGCATCGGACGTTCGATCTTCTTCGTGGTCGGGGCGGTGTTCTCCGCGCTGACCGGGTTCATGGGCATGTGGCTCGCGGTGCGCGGAAACGTGCGCGTCGCCGCCGCCGCCAATGACGCCGGTGAGAAGCGGGCGATGCGCATCGCGTTCCGTACCGGCGGTGTGGCCGGCATGTTCACGGTGGGCCTCGGCCTGCTGGGCGCGGCGGTCGTGGTCTTCATCTACCAGGGCAACGCGCCTGGCGTGCTCGAAGGCTTCGGCTTCGGCGCGGCGCTGCTGGCGATGTTCATGCGAGTCGGCGGCGGCATCTTCACCAAGGCCGCCGACGTGGGCGCCGACCTGGTCGGCAAGGTCGAGCAGGGCATTCCCGAGGACGACCCGCGCAACGCCGCGACCATCGCCGACAACGTGGGCGACAACGTCGGCGACTGCGCCGGCATGGCGGCCGACCTGTTCGAGTCGTACGCGGTCATGCTGGTCGCGAGCCTCATCCTGGGCCGGGTGGCGTTCGGCGAGGAGGGGCTGATCTTCCCCCTCATCGTCCCGATGATCGGTGTGATCACCGCGATCATCGGCATCTTCGTCACCGGCATGCGGGACCGCGACCGCAACGGCATGGCGGCGATCAACCGCAGCTTCTTCATCTCCGCCGGCATCTCGGCGGTGCTCGTGGCGGCGGCCGCGTTCTGGTACCTGCCGAGCAGCTTCTCCGGTCTGACCGGCTCCACTGTGCAGTCCGACGCCGACCCGCGGCTCATCGCCATCGGCGCGGTGCTGATCGGTCTCGTGCTGGCCAGCGCGATCCAGCTGCTCACCGGCTACTTCACCGAGACCAACCGCCGCCCGGTCAGGGAGATCGGCGAGAGCTCGGCCACCGGCCCTGCGACCGTCATCCTGGCGGGCATCAGCGTCGGCCTCGAGTCGGCGGTGTACTCCGCGCTGATCATCGGCGGCGCCGTCTACGGCGCGTTCCTGCTCGGGTTCGGGAACGTGACGATCGCGCTGTTCGCGGTGGCGCTCGCCGGCACCGGTCTGCTGACCACGGTCGGCGTCATCGTCTCCATGGACACCTTCGGCCCGGTCTCCGACAACGCGCAGGGCATCGCGGAGATGTCCGGCGACGTCGAGGGCGAGGGCGCGCGGGTGCTGACCAGCCTCGACGCGGTCGGCAACACCACGAAGGCGATCACCAAGGGCATCGCCATCGCGACGGCGGTGCTGGCGGCGACGGCGCTGTTCGGCGCGTTCCGTACGGCGGTGGAGAACGAGCTGGCCACCGCCACGGCGTCGGTCAAGGACGCGCTCGGCACGTTCGCGTCCTTCAGCCTCAGCATCGACCAGCCGAACGTGCTGGTCGGTCTGATCATCGGCGCCGCGGTGGTGTTCCTGTTCTCCGGGCTCGCCATCATGGCGGTCGGGCGGGCCGCGATGCGGGTGGTCTTCGAGGTACGCGACCAGTTCCGCAACAAGCCCGGCATCATGGACGGCACCGAGAAGCCCGAGTACGGCCGCGTCGTGGACATCTGCACCCGCGACTCGCTGCGCGAGCTGGCCACGCCCGGTCTGCTGGCGGTCATGACGCCGATCGCGGTCGGGTTCGCGCTGGGGTACGCGTCGCTCGGCGCCTTCCTCGCCGGTGCCATCGCCTGCGGCACGCTGATGGCCGTCTTCCTCGCCAACTCCGGTGGTGCCTGGGACAACGCCAAGAAGCTCGTCGAGGACGGTCACCACGGCGGCAAGGGCTCCGAGGCGCACGCCGCCACGGTCATCGGTGACACCGTCGGTGACCCGTTCAAGGACACCGCCGGTCCTGCCATTAACCCGCTGATCAAGGTGATGAACCTGGTGGCGCTGCTGGTGGCGCCGGCCGTGGTGCTGTACGCGGGCAACCCGGCCCTGCGGATCGGCATCACCGTGGTCGCGGTGGCGGTCGTGGTGGGCGCGATCATCGTGTCCAAGCGGCGGTCGGTGGCCATCGAGCCGGCGAACAACAACAACCGCGAGCACGAGCCTGTGGCCTCGTAGTTCGTTGAGCGTGTGAGGCGCCCGTCCCCGTAGGTGGGGGCGGGCGTCCTTTTGTTGGAAGGGGAAGGTGGGGGCGGGCGGTTTGTGTGGAGGGGAAGGTGGCGGTGGGGGCTGGGGGGTCGGGTGGGAAACTGGGCGCGTGAACGATGACAAGCAGCAGCCCAGCGGCGGCAAGACCCTGGGCATGATCCTGCTGGCCATGGTCGCCATCCTGGCCGTGATCGTGGGCCTCGCGGTCTGGGCGTCGAGGGGATGAGCGCGTGCGTACGTTGATCGTGCTGCGGCACGCCAAGGCCGCCTCCGTGCCGGGCCTGGTCGACTGGGAGCGCCCGCTGACGGATCAGGGCGAGCAGGACGCCAAGCGGGCGGGCGAGGAGATCAGGGCGGCGGGGCTGGCCCCCGACGTGGTTCTGTGCTCACCTGCGGCCAGGACGCGGCGCACCGCGGAGCTGGCCTTCCCCGGCGTGGAGGTCAGCTACGAGCGGGACATCTACGAGGCGTACCCGGACGAGCTGCTGGAGCTCCTGCGCCGCGCCGACCCCGAGGCGGGCACGGTGGCGCTGTGCGGGCACAATCCGGGCGTCCATGAGCTGGCCCTGGGGCTGGCGGGCGGCGACTACGGGTTCAGGCCGGGGTCGTTCGCGGCGATCGCGGTGGAGCCGTCCTGGGAGCAGCTGTCACCGGGCGAGGGCCGCCTGATCAGCCGCTGGGCCCCGGACAAAGGGCACTGATCAGAGGGCGGGCAGGACGGCGTCCTCGGCGTCGGCGGCCTCCACCTCGTCGCGGGAGATGCCCAGCAGGTAGAGGATCGAGTCGAGGTACGGCGTGTTGACGGCCGTGTCGGCGGCCTGGCGGACGACCGGCTTGGCGTTGAACGCGATGCCGAGCCCGGCCGCCGCGATCATGTCGAGGTCGTTGGCGCCGTCGCCGATGGCCACGGTCTGGGAGATCGGCAGGCCGGCCTCGTGGGCGAAGCGTTCGAGCGCCCGCGCCTTGCCCGGCCGGTCGACGATCTCGCCGACGACGCGCCCGGTGAGCCTGCCGTCGAAGACCTCCAGGACGTTCGCGGCGGAGTAGTCGATGCCGAGCTCGTCGACCAGCGCGTCGGTGATCTGGGTGAAGCCGCCGCTGACGATGGCGAAGCGGTAGTCGAGCCGCTTGAGTGTGCGGACCAGCGTGCGGGCGCCTGGGGTCAGCACGACCTCCTTGCGCACCTGCTCGAACACCTCGGCGGGCAGCCCTTCGAGCAGCGCGACGCGCCGCTTGAGCGATTCGGCGAAGTCGAGCTCGCCGCGCATGGCCTCCTCGGTGACGCGGGCGACCTCGTCGAGGCAGCCGGCGTGGGCGGCCAGCAGCTCGATGACCTCGCCCTGGATGAGGGTGGAGTCGACGTCCATGACGATGAGCCGCTTGGCCCTGCGGGACAGGCCGGTGCGCTGGACGGCGACGTCGACCTCCTGCTGCGCGGCCTCGGCGGCGAGCTCGACGCGCAGGGCGGCCGGGTCGGCGCCGGAGACCGACAGCTCGATGCAGGTGACGGGCCACTGGGCGAGGCGTTCGATGCGGTCGATGTTGGCGCCGGCGGCGGCGATGCGGCCGGCGATGCCCGCCATGGCGGCCGGCGAGAGGGTGGCGCCGAGCACGCTGACCGACAGGCGGCCGCGGCGGCGCTGCTCCTTGGCCTGGGAGCCGGTGGACAGCTCCACCTCCATGCCGAGGTCTTCGGCGACGCGCTCGACGGCGGTCCACATGGCGCCGAGCGTGGTGCCGGTGCCGGTGGACGGCCCGCCCGCGTACGCGACGAGCACGCCGAGCGTCAGGCGGCCTCGGATGACGACCTGCTCGATGTCGGCCACTGTCACGGGGAACTTCGACAGGACGGAGAAGAGCCGGGAGGTGACGCCGGGGCGGTCGGGGCCGGTGAGTGTGATCAGGAGGGTGCGCTGGTCCACATTCAGTCACGGTACTGCGCCCGATCCGGTGCTCGCGCAGCAGGTCGCGCATTCGGGCTCGGGCGCAGCAGGGACGGGGTCAGCGAACGATCTTGGTTTTGACCGTCTTCGCGTAGCCGTGGACGGGGATGCCGAGCCGGTCGAGCTCCTCCTTGCTCATGTTCTCCATGCCCGTCTGGACGTCGTAGGAGACGATGCCGAGCTTGGCGGTCTGGGTGCCCTTGGCCTTCTTGGTGAGCTTGACGTCGAAGATCATGGCGATGCTCTCGCCCTTCTCGACGACCTTGGGCACGAAGCAGTACAGCGCCCGGCCGTCGAGCCCGCACTCCGTGCCCTTGACGCTGGAGCGGTAGTAGACCTTCTTCAGGTCGATGCCCTTGGGGAACTCGCCGCCCAGGAAGTAGTAGTCGGCGTAGTGGGGGCCCTTGTTGCGGGCGACGACGGTGTAGGAGATCTTTCCGCCGCGCTTGACCTTCTTCGGCGCCTTGACCTGCACGTCGAAGACGGAGAACGGGTCGTCCTGGGCGGTGGCGGAAGCGGGGGCGGCGGAAAGCAGCAGGGCGCCCGCCGCTAATGCGACCGTCGCGACCTTGGGCAGAGAGTTACGCATACAAACGTCTCCGTCGTGGATGGAAAACGGGGACGCGACACACTAAGCCCCCGTAAATGTCGGCTTTTCCTATCACGTGGGCAAACCGGGGTAAAGCTCATTTCTGCAGAATCAGGTGCGTGTCCCCGAACTCGTGCCACAGATAACTCTCCCGCAACGCCTCCTCGTACGCCCGCGCCAGCGCCCCCTCGCCCGCGATCGCCGTCAGCATCATCAGGTGGCTCGACCGCGGCTCGTGCAACCCGGTGATCAACCCGGAGACGGCCCGTACGCCACCCTCCGGCGTCACCACGTGCCCGGTCCACCCCCGGGAGGCGGAGACCACTCCCGCGGCGTCGACGGCGGTCTCCAGCGCCCGTACGACGGTCGTGCCCGCCGCCACCACCCGGCCGCCGTTCCGCCTGGTCAGGTTCACCAGGTCGGCCGTGGACGCGGGCACCTCGTACCGCTCGGCGTAGGGCGGCTCGTCCTTCTCCGGCGAGGCCACCCCCGTGTGCAGCGTGATCGGCGCGATGCCGACGCCCCGCGACACCAGCGCCGTCACCAGCGCCTCGGTGAACGGCCGCGCCGCGCTCGGCATCTCCGCGCTGCCCGGCACGGTCGCGAACACCGTCTGGTACGCCTCGATCGGCCAGTCGCGCTCCACGTACGAGTAGCGGATCGGCACCCCGTGCACCCGCAGGTACGCCTCCACGTCCCGGTCGAGCACGGCCCGCCACAGCCGCGGCGTCTCGCGCCCGAGCAGCCGCAGCGTGGCGCCTCCCGGCATGGGCAGCCACTCGCCCGGCTCGCCCCCCGCGTAAGGCTCGCTCGCCTTGGAGGTGCGCCGGCGCAGCTCGACCAGCCACGCGCCGTCCTGCCGCGCGGTGGAGAAATGCACGGCGAGCCGGTCGAGCCGGACGGCGGCGGGCAGCGTCGCGGAGTTGTTGACCACGATGAGGTCGCCGGGGTCCAGCAGGGAGGGCAGGTCGTGGAAGTGGTGATGTGACGGGTCGCGGTCGCCGCGCGAGACGAGCAGGCGCACCCCGTCCCTGGCCGTGCCGCGCGCCTCGGGCGGTTCGTGGGCGGACAGTCCTGGCGGCAGCGAGAAGTCCAGCGCGGCGGTCATCGAATACCTCCGAGGAAACTCCCGCCTTCAGGCGGGAGAGGAATCGGACCCCTGCGGAGCAGGACAGGGGCGGCCGGTTCGCCGTCAGGCGAACCGGCGTCAAAACGCCGTGCGGCACCGCAGGGTTCGGTAGTGTGTTCGACGGTGGCGATGACCAAGCCACCGGACGAACGATCGGAAACATCCTCGCCGCCGGGCCGGCGGAGAGGTGAAACGCCTGTGGAGCTGGTGTAAGACCTCAACGAGAGTTCCTTTCTCGGGCGGGCGACCGGCGGTGAAGCAGGAAGCCTCACGGGCGACCGTGGGAATCCCCCTCGTTCACGAGGGGGAGGAGGTCAATGCAGGCTCACCTTGCCGCTCGCGGGGCGGGAGCTGACCAGGTCGTACAGCGCCGCCGCCACCTTGGCCGGGTCGGCGGCGCCCGCGGCCTCGTGGGCGCCGACGGCGTCGGCCAGCATGCGGGTGTTCATCTCGCCGGGATCGACCCACCAGACGCGCAGGCCGGGCTCCTCGGCGGCCAGCACGTTGGACAGCTGCTCCAGCGCGGCCTTGGTGGCGCCGTAGCCGCCCCAGCCCTCGTACGCGCCGGTGGCGGCGTCGGAGGTGACGTTCACGATCGAGCCGCCGGACGCCCGCAGCGCCGGCAGCGTGGCCTGGATGAGCGCGAGCGGCGCGGTGACGTTCGTCTCCAGCAGCCCTCTGAACGCCTCCAGCGGGTGGTCCGCGAGGTGCGGCAGCGGCGTCACGCCGAGGTCGCTCGCGTTGTTGACCAGCAGGTCCAGCGAGGGCGCCGCGGCGGCCAGACGGGCCACGTGCGCGGGGTCGGTCACGTCGCCGGCGATCGCGGTCGCGCCCAGCTCGGCGGCGGCCCTGTCGAGGTCCTCGGCGCCGCGCGCGGTGAGGACGAGGCGCCAGCCCGCCGCGCCGAGCGCCCTGGCCAGGGCCAGGCCGAGACCTCGTGAAGCTCCGGTGATGAGTGCGGTGTTCGTCATGACACCGACGCTAGGAACGGACGGCCGCGCGGACATCGGGCCGAGGACCGGCCGGTGCCTGGGCACTTCGTCCTAGGACCATAGAGTGGGTCGCGTGCCCTCCGACGTGCCTTCCGACCGAGACGAGATCATGCAGGCGGTGAGCTCGGCCGTGCTCGCGGTCACCCGCCACCTGTCGGTGCGCGAGGTGCTGCAGGTCATCGTACGCTCGGCGCAGCGCCTGCTCGACGCCCGCTACGCCGCGCTCGGCGTGCCCGACGACGACGGCTCGTTCGCCGAGTTCGTCGCCGAGGGCCTGACCGACAAGCAGTGGGACGCGATCGGCCCGCTGCCCCGCCAGCACGGCATGCTCGGCGCGATGCTGCGCGACGGCACCCCGGTCAGGCTGCCCGACCTGCGCAAGGACGAGCGGTTCGAGTGGTGGCCGAAGGCCCACCCGGTGATGAAGGACTTCCTCGGGGTGCCGATCCGCGACGGCGACCGGGTGCTCGGCATCATCTTCCTGGCCAACAAGCGGCGCGGCGGCGGGTTCACCGACGCCGACCAGGAGTTGCTCACGCTGTTCGCCGCGCACGCGGCCATCGCGCTGACCAACGCCAGGCTCTATGAGCACAGCCGCGAGCTGGCCATGCTGGAGGAGCGCAACCGCATGGCGAGGGAGCTGCACGACGCGGTCAGCCAGAAGCTGTTCTCGCTGCGGCTGTCCGCGCAGGCCGCCGGCGCCCTGCTGGACAAGGACACCGGCAAGGCCGCCGCCGAGCTCGACCGGGTGCAGCGGCTGGCCGGCGAGGCGATCTCCGAGCTGCGCGCGGTCATCGTGGAGCTGCGGCCGGCCGAGCTCGACCGCCACGGGCTGACGGAGACGCTGCGCAAGCACGTACGCCTGCTCGACCGGCTGCACCCGCCCCTGGTGGCGTTCGAGTGCGGCGAGCTGCCGGCGCTGGCGCCCGAGACCGAGGTGGCGGTGCTGCGGGTGGCCCAGGAGGCGCTGCACAACGCGCTGCGGCACTCGGGGGCGGCGAACGTGCGGGTGCGGCTGGCGGACGAGGACGGCAGGCTGGTGCTGAGCGTGCACGACGACGGCAAGGGCTTCGACCCGGCGGACCCGCGGCGGGGGCTCGGGCTGGTGTCGATGCGCGACAGGGCCGAATCCGTCGGAGGCGTGATGACAGTGGCGTCGGCCCCCGGTGCGGGGACGACCGTCCGCATGGAGGTGAGCGCGTGATCCGGGTGCTGATCGCCGACGACCATCCGGTGGTGCGGCAGGGGCTGCGCACGTTCCTCGACCTCCAGGACGACATCACGGTCGTCGGCGAGGCGGGCGACGGCGCGCAGGCCGTCGAGCTGGTCGGCGAGCTCTCGCCCGACGTGCTGCTGCTCGACCTGAAGATGCCGGTGCTCGACGGGCTCGGCGCGCTCGAACGGCTCACCGGCACGCCCACCCGCGTGGTCGTGCTGACCTCGGTGAGCGACCCGGCCGACGTCGGGCCCGCGATGCGGGCGGGCGCGGCCGGCTTCCTCTACAAGGACGTCGATCCGCAGGCGCTGGTCCAGGCCGTTCGCGCGGTGCACGGCGGTCAGGTGCTGCTCGCGCCGGAGGCGGCAGGGGCGATGCTGGCCACGCCGGGCAACGGACAGGCGCCGGGTCCCGTGCCGCTGACCGAGCGGGAGGGTGAGGTGCTGGCGCTCATCGCGGCCGGCCGGTCCAACAGGGAGATCGCGCGCAGCCTGGCCGTGGCGGAGAAGACGGTGAAGACCCACGTCTCGAACGTGCTGATGAAGCTGGGCGTCCAGGACCGCACCCAGGCGGCGCTCTACGCCGTCCGCCATGGGCTGGGCTGAGCTACTGGTGGCGTACGGGTTCGAAGATCGCGTGGTGGGCGGCGACCAGCGCGCGGCGCACGGCGCGGTCGAGCTCGCGCAGCGCGTTCTCGCGTACGGCGACCTGCCCGGTGGTGAGCCCGCGCGAGTCGGCCAGGCGCAGCACAGCGGCCAGCCGCGTGGCGAGGGTGGAGACCCGGTGGGCCCGCCCCGGGTAGCCTGGCGCCAGCTCGCCGCCGCGCACGGGACGGCCCGGCCGGTCGCCCACGGGGCCGTCGACCGAGGTGAGCGCTTCGGTGGCGGCGCGCATCGCGTCGGACAGGTCACGCTCCGCCTCGGCCAGCGAGGGCAGGTCATGGCGTACGGGGCCGGCGTCGTGCACGTCGAACCGCACGCCGACGTACGACGACCCGCGCCGGTCGAGCGAGGGCACCAGGCCGAGGTTGCGGTCGGCGAGCACCGCGATGACGGCCTGACCGGCGTCGACCGCCGCCGAGTTGAACGCGGGAGGACCCGACAGGCCGAGCGGGTCGCCCGGCGCGGGCAGCGCGAGCCGCAACTCGCGCAGGCCGTCGGAGCGCAGGTTCGCGAGATGCCTTCGCAGCGGCAGCTCGCCCACGATGGCGGGCCCGCCTGCGGCTTCTACGTGGTCAGCCGCCTCGTCGAGGCCCACGTGACCGGACAGCCACGCGTTGCCCCAGGCGACCAGGGATGGGCAGACAGTCGATTCAGGGAGCACCGGTCCACGATAAGCGCTCGCCCTGCAATAGGTTTGTCCCGAGGGTGACTCCTAAGGAGGTATCGGGGATGGGTGGTCAGGTGCTGCGGCTCCAGGACGTCGCCGTCAGGCGCGACGGAGCGGCCCTGCTGCGCGGCATCGACTGGACGGTCAACGAGGACGAGCGGTGGGTCGTCATCGGGCCCAACGGCGCGGGCAAGACGACCTTGCTGCAGGTCGCCGCCACGCTGCTCTATCCGAGTGAGGGCCTGGTCGAGGTGCTGGGCGAGCGGCTGGGGCAGGCCGACGTGTTCGATCTGCGGCCGCGCATCGGCCTGGCGAGCGCCGCGCTGGCCGAGCGCATCCCGCCGGAGGAGAAGGTCATCGACCTCGTGCTGACGGCCTCCTACGCGATCATGGGCCGCTGGACGGAGGAGTACGACTCCAACGACGTGACCAGGGCCGTCGAGCTGATCGACATGATGGGCGCGGCCCACCTGATCAGGCGCAGGTTCGGCACGCTGTCCGAGGGCGAGCGCAAGCGCGTGCAGATCGCCCGCGCGCTCATGCCCGACCCCGAGATGCTGCTGCTCGACGAGCCGGCCGCGGGCCTCGACCTGGGCGGCAGGGAAGACCTCGTGCGCCGGCTCTCGCTGCTCGCCGGCGACTACCGCGCGCCGACGCTGGTGCTGGTGACGCACCACGTGGAGGAGGTGCCCGCCGGCTTCACCCACGGGCTGCTGCTGCGGCACGGCTCGGTGGTGGCGCAGGGGCCGCTCGAGCACGTGATGACGGCCGAGAACCTGTCGGAGACGTTCGGGGTGCCGCTGTCGCTTGAGCGCAGCGCGGAGGGCCGCTGGTACGCCAGAGCCCACTGATCACCGTTTCGTTCGGTAAGGGACGGGTCAAGCGAAGGGCGAATAGGATCTACGGAGTCGGTTCCCTCGGCTTCGGAGCGTCGCCATGTCCGTCGAGCAGCTCGTCGTCGCCATCGTCGTGGTCGCGGCGGTCGGCTTCGGAGTGGCCCGTACGATCCGCATCATCCCGCAGGCCACGGCCGCCATCATCGAGCGGCTCGGCCGCTATCACCGCACGCTCTCGCCGGGGCTCAACCTGGTGGTGCCGTTCATCGACCGGGTGAAGGACATGATCGACCTGCGCGAGCAGGTGGTCTCGTTCCCGCCGCAGCCGGTGATCACCTCCGACAACCTCGTGGTGTCCATCGACACCGTCATCTACTTCCAGGTCACCAATCCCAAGGCGGCCACGTACGAGATCGCGAACTTCCTCATCGGCGTCGAGCAGCTCACGGTCACCACGCTGCGCAACGTCGTCGGCGGCATGGACCTCGAGCGCACGCTGACCTCGCGCGAGGACATCAACACCGCGCTGCGCGGCGTGCTGGATGACGCGACCGGCAAGTGGGGCATCCGGGTCAACCGGGTCGAGCTCAAGGCCATCGACCCGCCCGTCTCCATCCAGGACTCGATGGAGAAGCAGATGCGCGCCGACCGCGACAAGCGGGCCGCCGTGCTGACCGCCGAGGGGCAGCGCCAGGCGGCGATCCTGGCCGCCGAGGGCGAGAAGCAGGCGGCGGTGCTGCGGGCGCGCGGCGAGGCGGAGGCGGCGGTGCTGCGCGCGCAGGCCGAGGCGGAGGCGCAGGCGATGCGGGCCAAGGGGCAGGCCGACGCGATCGGCATGGTGTTCAGGGCCATCCATGAGGGCAACCCGAGCCAGCAGCTGCTCGCCTACCAATATCTGCAGACCCTCCCCGAGATCGCCAAAGGCGACGCCAATAAAATCTGGATCGTCCCATCCGAAATGGGAAAGGTCCTGGAAAGCCTGGGCGGCCTCTTCACCACACCCCCCAAGGGCCCGGACACCCGGTGAGCGTTCTGACCGGGAGCAAGTGACGGCGGTCTCGGGAGGAACGCGTGACGGGGTGGGAGCTGGCCGTCGTCTGCGGCGTCGGCGTGATCGCCGGTGCCATCAACGCCGTGGTGGGGTCGGGCTCGCTGATCACGTTCCCGACGCTGGTGGCGCTCGGCGTCGATCCCGTCGTGGCGAACGTCTCCAACACCGTCGGCCTGGTGCCCGGCTCCTTCACCGCCGCGTACGGCTACCGCGCGGAGCTGCGCGGCCAGCGTGACCGCCTGCTGCGGCTGGGCATGGCCTCGGCGCTGGGCGCGCTGGTCGGCGGGATCCTGCTGCTGTTCCTCGATCCGGCGGTCTTCGAGGTCGTGGTGGTGGCGCTGATCGCGCTGGCCTGCGTGCTGGTCATGGTGCAGCCGCGGCTCAACATATGGATGGCCGCCCGCCGCGACCGGCCGCATCCGCACGGCGGCCCCATGCTGTGGCTGGGCGTGCTGGGCGCGGGCATCTACGGCGGCTACTTCGGCGCGGCGCAGGGCGTGCTGCTGATCGGGCTGCTCGGCATCTTCCTGGACGATGGCCTGCAGCGCGTCAACGCGGCAAAGAACGTGCTCGCGCTGCTGGTCAACGGGGTGGCCGCGGTGCTGTTCCTGTTCGTGGCCGACATCGACTGGCAGGCGGCGGCCGGGGTGGCGCTGGGCGCGATCGTGGGTGGCTTCGCAGGCGCCCGGCTGGGCCGGCGCATCCCGGCGCCGATCCTGCGGGGGGTCATCGTCTGCGTCGGCATTGTCGCGATTATCGTACTGGTGTACGGATAAGTCGTGATGGGTATGACCTGGTCATGAAAGGTGACCGGGTGGAGATCGTCATCGACGCGGGTGGGTCATCACCGCGCATCTACGAGATCACGGCCACCCGCGCCGGCCGGCGGGTCGAGGTGGCCACCCGGCGCGGGTTCGTCGAGGTGAGCGAGGTCACCAGGAGCGGCACGCCGGTGCGTACCGCGAGGTTCATGTCCAGCCGCATCCTCGCGCTGGTCGAGCACCCCGCCGACGAGGCCTAACGGAAGTCCGCCGCGTGGTCCTCGGCCCACTGCCTGAACGTCAGGGCAGGGCGGCCGAGCAGCCGCTGCACGGTGTCGACGGCCCGCTCGGGCGCGGCCACGAAGGAGCCCCAGGCCGTCAGCGCCTGCTCCACGAACGCCGGCTCGCCCCAGGCGGCCAGCAGCTGCTCGCGGGCCTCCTCGATCGGCTGCTCCGCCCAGCGCACCTCGCGGCCGACCACCTCGCCGATCGTGCGGACCTGCTCGATCTGGGTCAGCTCGGCGGGCCCGGTCAGGTGGTACGCGGCGCCGTTGTGCCCCGCCGAGGTGAGTGCGTGCACGGCCACGGCCGCGATGTCCTTCTCGTGGATGAGCGCCCTGGACGCCTGCCCGTACGGCCAGCGCACCACGCCCTGCCTGATCTGCTCCGCCCAGCCCAGGGTGTTGACCGCGAAGCCGCCGGGCCGCAGGAACGTCCAGTTGAGCGGCGTGCGCCGGATCAGCCGCTCGATCGCGGCGTAGTGCGTGTCATCGGCGCCCGGCACGTTCGCCGACAGGTAGACCACCCGCCGCGCGTGCCGGGCGACGGCCTCCACCACTTCCTCCGCGTTGCCCACGGAGAAGCCGGGCCAGAGCAGGAAGACGCTCTCCACGTCCTTCAGCGCGGGCTCCAGGCTCTCGGGTGCCCTCAGGTCTCCCTGAACGGCCTCGACGCCCGCCGGCGCCCGCTCGGGCCGCCTCGCGAACGCGCGTACGTCCAGCCCCGCCTCGGCGAGCCGGGACACCACATGACTGCCGACATTGCCGGTCGCACCGGTCACCAGGATCTTTCCCATGCCTGCGACCGTAGGACCTCAAGCAAACTTCAGGTCAACCCAGGACGCACCTGGACGGTGCCGTCCCTCCTGATCCGCGTCTCGAACACCGGCGCGGGCGCTGTCGCGGGCCCGTGCTTGACCGAGCCGTCCGACAGCCGGAACGTGCTGCTGTGCCACGGGCACACCACGCACGCCTCGCCGTCCTGCATGACCAGGCGGCCCTGGTGCAGCGGGCCCGCCAGGTGCGGGCAGCGGTCGCCGAGCACGGTGACGCCCTCGCCCTGGCGCAGCACGAAGAGCTGGATGTAGCCGAGCCGCCGCGCGACAGGCCGGCCCTCCGGCAGGTCCTTGATCGGGCACAGGTCGTGCCAGCCCAGCGGCACCAGGTGCGTCACCTGCGGCGCGTGGTTGGCGCCGGCCGCCTGCCGGTGCGCGAGATGCCCGCCGAGGTACGCCCCGAGCCCGCCGACGGCGAGCCCCGCGTACGACAGCAGCCGTCCTGGCCGCTCGCGCCCGCGCAGCCGGGCCAGCAGGGACGCGCTGAACAGGCCGAGCGCGGCCGTGTTGGCCACCATGTGGACGAACCCCACCCGCTGCTGCTCCCGATGCAGCATCGACCAGTCGGTCACCCCGGACGCCGCCGTGGGCAGCGCGTTGATGATGCCGGTGGTCAGCAGCAGGCGGGAGGCCCTGGGGTCGGCGTCCGCGAGGTCCAGCACGGCGGTGGAGAGCCAGCAGCCGAGGCTCACCGTGGCCAGCGACGGGTGCACGGGCTCGCCCAGCGGCACGCCGTGCAGCATGTCGCGCAGCCTGCCCTGGCGCAGCCGCCGGCGGACGACCTTGGCGAGCGCCCTGATCGGCCGGTCCATGCCTTTCGATTTCTCGAGCCGATCGGCTAGCGCAACCGGCCCGGCGAACCCCCGCAACTGCCGACGCTTCGCGCGTACTGTCTCTTTCACGACAAGTCCCCTACCCCGGCCATGTGGGGATCACTCGGACAGGTGTCCCCTGGCCACGGAGAGTTCGACCAGCTCCAGGGCGTACGCGCCGAGCGAGGGCGAGCCCTCCTCGATGATCCGCACCTTCTCCCTGACCTGTCCCGCCGTCACTTTGAACAGCGGCCAGGTGCCGCCCTCGGTGTGGTGATTGGCCAGGATCGGGGCGAACCGGTCGAGCGCCTTGGCGAAGCGCGCCTCCGGCGTCTTGCGCTCCTCGAACTCGTCCCACAACTCCCGCAGCCACGCCCCCTGCTCGGCGGGCAGCAGGCCGAAGATGCGGTCGGCGGCGGCCCGCTCGACCTCCGCCTGCGCGGCCACCTCCACCGGGTCGTAGATGAACGTGTCGCCCGCGTCGATCTCCACCAGGTCGTGCACCAGCAGCATGGCGACGACCCGTTGCAGGTCCGTACCGGGTGGGGCGTGCTCGCCGAGGACCATCGCCAGCGTGCCCACGTACCAGGAGTGCTCGGCGGTGTTCTCCCGTCGCGAGCCGTCGATGAGATGGTTGCGGCGGATGATCCGCTTCAACTTGTCGATCTCGATGGCGAAGGCGATCTGGGCGTTCAGGCGGTCCTCTTCTGGCACGATAGTCACGCGCGACACCCTAATGTGCGGTGATCACCCCGGTTGGTGAAATCGTGACCGGAACTCCGTTGAACACTGCGTTACCACTTGGTGCATCGATCGCCGTTTCGTCCGTGAGCGCGTTGGCACTGACGCCCGCGTGCCCGGCCGCCACGCGCTGCGCGCTCCCCGCGTGTCCCCAGCCGTGCGGCAGGCTGACCACGCCCGGCATGATCGTGTCGGTCGGCTCCAGCGCCACCGTGACCTCGCCCTTCGCCGAACGCACCACCGCCTCGCCGGCCAGCCCGAGCCGGGCCACGTCCTCGGGGTGGATCTGCAGCGTGCACGTGTTGCTGCCGCCCACCAGCGGCTCGACGTTGTGCATCCAGCTGTTGTTGGAGCGCAGGTGGCGCCGGCCAATGAGGACGATCTCCGCCGGCTCGTCCGCAAGCCTGGCGCGCAGCCGCTCGACGTCCTCGACCAGCCGCAGGGGAGCCACCTCGACCAGCCCGGACGCCGTCCGCAGCACCTCCTCCAGCCGGGGCTGCAGCGGCCCCAGGTCCAGGCCGTGCGGGTTGTCCCGCAACGTGCGCAGCGACAGGTCGCCCTTTCCCGACCACTCGCCGTACGGGCCGAGCCGCAGCATCATGTCGAGCCGCCGCTCCGCGCCCGTGTCGCCGTCCAGCAGCGCGCGCAGCTCCGCCACGTCCCGCCCCTCGACGCCGGAGCCGGGCGTCTCCGCCGCCTTGCGCAGCGTCTCGTCGATGACGTACGCGTCCAGGTCCCCTTCGAGCCCCGAGGCGATGCCCGCCAGCCTGGCCAGGATCTCCGCCTCCGACGGCCGCCCGTCCAGCGGCAGCAGCGGCGGCGAGTACCGCGCGTAGTTGCGCACCGCGAAGCCGGTCAGCGCGAAGTCGTAGTGTCCCGCCTGCAGGATGCGCGGCGGCGGCAGGATGACGTTCGCGTGCCTGGTGGTCTCGTTCAGGTACGGATCCACGCTCACCATGAAGTCGAGCCGCTCGAACGCCCTGTCCAGCCGGGCCCCGTTGGGCGCCGACAGCACGGGGTTGCCGGCGATGGTCAGCAGGAACCTGACCTGCCCCTCGCCCGGCGTCTCGATCTCGTCGGCCAGCGTGGCGACCGGCAGCTCGCCGTTCGCCTCCGGCAGCCCGCGCACCCGGCTGCGCCAGCGCCCCACCTGGTACGGCCGGCGCCGCCCCGGCGACTCCGTCGCGGCCTTGGGGAACATCACGCCGCCCGGCCTGTCGAGGTTGCCGGTCAGCACGTTGAGCACGTCGACCAGCCACTGGGCCAGCGTGCCGAACTCGGCCGTGCAGGTGCCGATCCTGGCGTACACGGCCGCCCGCGGCGCCGCCGCCAGCTCCCTGGCCAGCCGGGTCACCACCTCGGCGGGCACGCCCGTCCTGCGCGCGACCGCGTCGGGCGGGAAGTGCTTGGCCGCCTCGCGGACCTCGGCCAGCCCGTTCACCTCGTGCCGCAGACTGACCAGGTCCTCGGCGAACAACGTGTGCACGATGCCGAACAGCAGGTACGCGTCCGTGCCCGGCCTGACGAACACGTGCTCGTCGGCCAGCGCCGCGGTCCGCGTACGGCGGGGGTCCACCACGACCAGCCGGCCGCCGCGCCGCCGCAGGGCCTTGAGCCGGCCAGGGAAGTCGGGCGCGGTGCACAGCGAGCCGTTGGACTCCAGCGGGTTGGCGCCCAGCATCAGCAGGTAGCCGGTCCTGTCCAGGTCGGGCACCGGGATCGTCATCGGATGGCCGAACATCAGCCCGGCCGCCACGTGCTTCGGCATCTGGTCGGCGGTGCTGGCGGAGAAGACGTTGCGGGTGCCGAGCGACTTGATGAGCGGGGTGGCGTACAGGGCGCCCGCCATGGTGTGGGCGCTGGGGTTGCCCAGGTAGACGGCCACCTCGCGGCGGTCCGCCACGCGCTCCAGGCCCGCCCGTACGGCGGCGAACGCCTCCTCCCAGCTCGCCTCGCGCCACCGGTCGCCCTCCCTGATGAGCGGCGCGCTCAGCCGGTCGGGGTCCTCGTCGAGCCGGCCGAGGCTGGCGCCCTTCGGGCAGATGAACCCCTTGCTGAACGGGTCGTCCTTGTCGCCGCGCACGCCGGTCACGTGCCCGGTCGCGTCGAGGGTGAGCGTCAGGCCGCAGACGGCTTCGCAGAGGGGGCAGGTCCGGTGCACGGTCGACGTCATCGTCACTCCTGAGTTCGCCAGATGAACTCATCTTCGCGCGGACCGCGCGCATGGGGAAGCCCCCGCGTCCTCCGGCGGCGATCGTCGTCGGGCCCGCACAGGCCGGCCCCCGCCCGTTCGACGGCGGGGGCCGGTGATGATGGTCTCTCAGTCGGCGCAGATGGCGAAGACGCTGATACCGACGTCGTTGTAGCCGATTTGGCGGCCGAGGCCGATCCAGCCGCGTCCGTCGCTGGTGGGGAACGACCCCACCAGGATGGCGGCGTTGCCGCGAGCTTCGGCTCCGCCGCCGAGGACGCGCTTGGAGCCCGGGCAGTACAGCGTACGGCGCTGGAAGTTGGGGACGTTCGCGTTGGGCAGAGTGACGAGTTGGTAGCCGGGGGGCAGCGCGGCGTGGCGGGTTGCCGCCGCGACGGGGGCGGGTGCTTGAAGGGTTACGACGGTGGCCGTCACGCAGGCTGCCGTGGTGAGAGCGGCGATGGAAAGACATCCCAGGAGCTTTAGTTGTCAAGCAGCAAGCGACTCGGTGTGACGCGACCAGGCGGTTGCCTCGTCGTAGAGGGTGCCGGTCTTGA